>CANPWW010000004.1 GCA_947585115.1 uncultured Monoglobus sp. | reverse complement strand
TTAAACAGGAGGTTTTTAAAATGGGCATTGAAATGTTTTCACTCGAAGGCAAAGTCGCTCTGATCACCGGCGCATCGTACGGTATCGGCTACGGCATAGCCAAGGCTATGGCGTCTGTCGGCGCGAAAATTGTTTTCTGTGACATCAAGCAGGAGTTTGTGGACAAGGGTCTCGCGTCGTACGAGGCCGACGGCATTGACGCTCACGGTTATGTTTGCGACGTAACAAACGAGGCTGCCGTTCAGGAAATGGTAAAGAAGATAGAGGCGGAGGTAGGAGTTGTTGATATCCTCGTTAACAACGCTGGAATCATCAAGCGCATACCGATGTGCGACATGACCGCCGAGGAATTCAGACAGGTTATCGACGTTGACCTCAACGCTCCCTTTATCGTTTCAAAGGCCGTTATCCCCTCGATGATCGAGAAGGGCGGCGGCAAGATCATCAACATCTGCTCGATGATGTCCGAGCTGGGCCGCGAGACTGTTTCGGCTTACGCCGCGGCAAAGGGCGGTCTCAAGATGCTCACCAGAAATATCTGCTCCGAGTATGGCGACAAGAATATCCAGTGCAACGGCATAGGCCCCGGATATATCGCCACACCTCAGACCGCGCCCCTGCGCGAGAAGCAGCCCGACGGTTCGCGTCATCCGTTTGACCAGTTTATCTGCGGCAGAACCCCCGCCGGAAGATGGCTCAACCCCGACGAGTTGGGCGGCCCCGCGGTGTTCCTGGCTTCGAAGGCGTCCGACGCCGTCAACGGCCACATTCTGTATGTGGACGGCGGAATCCTCGCCTACATCGGCAAACAGCCGTAAATCGAAAAACGATCCCCCGCCTCGGCGGGGGATTTTAACGTAGGGACTAGAAAATAGGGACTAGGGGCGAGGCAGACGTGCAGGCTTGCGTTTATAATAAACTTTCAATGCTTAACCTTTCATAATATGTCAAATGTTTGACGCATTGGTTGAACATCACGAACTCGCCGATGAAGTCCTCTTTCGCGGCGATCTTGGCGTATTCTATGCTTTGTCTGAGGGAGATGCCGATCTCCTCGAGCATATCGGTGTCGAGTGTCATTCCTATCCACGACTGCGCGTCGTCCCATTCTTCTTCAAGGCTCTCAAGCTCGGCGGTGATCTTCTCATAATCCTCGCGCTCAAACGCGCTCATCACTGTGTCGTATGTCCTGTCAACCCGCTCGTCGAGTTTGCTCACGACCGTGTTGTGGTACACGATGAACCCGACCGCTAGCGCGAGCATTATAACGGTTATGATAACTCTTTTCATGCTATTTCTCCTTTTTGATTATGACCGTGTCGCCGCTCTTGTCGGCGCCCATATAAAACACCTGCGACACCTTGCTTATCCCCTCGTCACGCAGCTTTTTCATCATCCAGCCCCTGGTCTTGCCGAGGCGCTGAAGATTGCTTGAGATCAGGTTCCCGTTGTCGATTATGATATAGCTGATCTCGGGCACCGAGACTTTTATGCCAAGGTCTCCCGGGGTCACGGGTCGGTTCCGGGAATTCTGTATCACGCTCACGTTTCCGTTTGTTTCCATGATGACGTATTCAACCTCGCTCAGCGACGTGGCGCCGCTGTTTCGGATCTCTTCCAGCAGGTCGCCTATGCTGTAGCGCTGGTTCTGCATTTCCTTTTGATTTATCTTCCCGTCGCCGTAGAACGTGCTGGGCTTGCCGTAGAGCAGCGAGCGGATGTTTATGTTTTTGTACGCCGCGAACGAGAGCAGCACCTCGAAAAACAGCAGTATTATAATAGAAACAATAGCGGTCGCAAACGGCTTGCCCGGGTCGACGATCGGGTCGGCGGCCAGCTCGGATATGATGATCGTCACGACCAGCTCCGAAGGTTCAAGTTCCGCGATCTGTCTTTTACCCATTATCCTGAGCGTCAGCACCACCAGAGCGTACATGATCGCTGTCCTCAGCACCGTGATAAGCATAACATCACTCCTTTTGAATATTTGAAGTTAGTATTCCCAAAAATTCCGCGATTAACAAAAATTCCAATATTTCATATAATATTACAGGCTGTGACAAAAAAGCCTAAAATTCATGAAAACAATATGTGATATGAAAGGAATGATTTTTATATGCCATACCCGAGCGAGACAAAACAGCCCGGCAACATGATGGTCGGCTATGCCTACGTGCCGATCCAGCAGGAGGATATGAGGAACCTTTTCGACCCCGAGTACGGTCTGGAGCAGGGCACGATATTCCCGATTCTCGACAAACCCTTCGGCGTCTACGGCCGCCAGATAAACGGCGAGACCCTTTTTAAGAACGGAGGCGCGCCCGAATGACAAGAAATGAGCTTTTAAATCAGATCTCGGCCTACGCTTTCGCCGAGAAGGAGTGGAACTTATATCTCGACACCCACCCGACCGACAAGGAAGCGATAAAAAAACATAAGGCTATGGCCGAAAAGACCAGAGAACTTATTGCGGAATACGAGAAAAACTTCGGCCCGCTCACCTCAATGAGCGCCGACGATCCCGACAAATTCAACTGGATATGCGACCCCTGGCCCTGGGATAACCAATAGTAAGGAGGAAAGAATATATGTGGAACTATCAAAAAAAGCTTCAATACCCGGTTAACATCAAGAACCCCAATCCCAAGCTCGCGGCCTACGTTGTCGCCCAGTACGGCGGTCCCAACGGTGAGCTCAGCGCGTCGCTCAGATATTTGTCCCAGAGATATTCGATGCCCGACGCGATGACAAAAGCGCTGCTGACCGACATAGGCACCGAGGAGCTGGCGCACCTTGAGATAGTGGGCACGATCGTTCGGCAGCTTGCCAAGTGCGCCAGCGACGAGGAGATCGAGAACAGCCCGTTCGGCGCGTACTTCATGAACCACGGCAGAGGCGTGTACCCCGCGAATTCAAACGGCATGCCGTTTGACGCCCTTGCCCTCGCCGTGACCTCCGACCCGATCGCAGACCTCACCGAAGACCTTGCGGCCGAGCAGAAGGCGAGAGTTGTCTACGACAACATTTTAAAGGTCTCAGACGACCCCGACGTGAACGACGTTGTAAAGTTCCTGCGCCAGCGCGAGATCGTGCACTTCCAGCGTTTCGGCGAGGCCCTTGACCAGATCCAGAACAGGCGCCTTCCCAAAATGTACTGCGGCAAATAAAACAGAGCGGGCAACCCCCGCTCTTTTTGTATATTTCGTATAATTTGTGTTACAAAATAATAAAAACCCTTGCAATTGTCATTTAGGTATGTTAATATTATTTAGTATGCATATTGGAAAATGCTATGCAGGCGCGTTTGCGCTCAGAAACAGAAAGGAATATAATCTGAATTTATGAAAAAGCCGCTTATGGCGCGAATCAAGGATCCGGCAAAATTTTTGTTCAGGATCGTTCTGGCGCCGACATATAAAAAAAGGATAGACCAAAGCCGAGCATATATCGAATCGCTGCGCGGGATACATACGGGCAAGCGCTGCTTTATTATAGGCAACGGCCCCAGCCTTAACGCCGCGGATCTTGATAAAATAAAGGGCGAGATCAGTTTCGGAGCGAACAGGATATATAATATATTTTCCGATACCAATTGGAGGCCGACATATTATTTTGTTCAGGACCCGCATATACTCAGGAGCGATAGAGAGCTTATAAATGACCGGATCAAGTGCGATAAATTTGTCGGACTGATGGATTACCAGCCCACGCCGCCTATAGACGGCGCGTATTATCTTAAGGTCATGCAGGAGTTTTACACCGACGAGGTAGAGTTTTCCGACGATCTGACAAAAGAAATATGCGACGGTACAACAATTACGTATTCGGCCATACAGATGGCTGTGTACATGGGATTCAGCGAGATATTTTTGCTCGGCGTCGACCACAGTTACACCGTGGAGCGCGACAAAAACGGCAAGATCGTTCGAAATCAAGACGTGAAAGCCGACCACTTTTCCGCGAGCGACAAAGTCGGAAGCGTGCCGTGGGTCTACAGAATGGAGCAGTCGTACGAGACCGCGAGAAATTACGCCGACGCTCACGGCATAAAAATATACAACGCCACCCGCGGCGGCAAGCTCGAAATATTCGAAAGAGCGGATTTTGACACATTGTTTTAGAAAGGGTGTTCACAATATGAATGAAATAACGGCGGTGATTCCGGTTCGAGAGGGCAGCCGAAGATTAAAAAACAAGAATATTGCTCCGTTTGCAGGAACAAATTTATTGATAAACAAGATCAACCAGCTGAAGCAGGTCAAGGAGATAACCAATATTGTCGTTTCGTCTGATTCCGATCTGATGCTTGCTATGGCTGATTCCCAAGGCGTTATGACGCACAAGCGCGCTCCCGAGTTTTGCGATGAAAAAACCAAGACTTTCGGCGAGGTTGTGGCTCATGTGTGCGAAAACGTGCCGGGCGTCGATATTTTGTGGGCGACCTGCACTGCGCCTCTGGTGTTTCCCAAGCATTACCGCGAAGCGATAGCGCTGTATTATGACGCGCTCGAGCAGGGCTTTGACTCCCTTGTTTCTATGGAGCAGTTCAGACGCTATCTCTGGGACGACAACGGACCCGTGAATTACGAACTCGGCATCAAGCATGTGCCGTCTCAGCAGCTCAAGCCGCTGTATTTTTGCACCGACGGAATACTCATTGCGCCGAGAGCCAAGATGATCGAGTGGAAGTACTTCCACGGCACAAATCCGTACCGCTACATTCTGGACAAGCGCACAAGCGTTGATATAGACGACGGACTTGATCTGGCCTGCGCCCGCGCATGGCTCGACATGGACGAAAGCGTGTCACAGATCGACCCTTACTGCATTGATTGATCTCGGTATTTTGCGCTTAGATTGTCACCAAAAAGGAGAATGTTATGAATGAAATAAAATACGCTCCGGTTATCATACCGACGCTTTGCAGACACGAGCATTTTAAGCGCGGTATCGAATCGCTCAAAAAAAATTCTTGGGCAAAGTATACCGATGTGTATATCGCGCTTGACTACCCCGCTAAGGATGAGCATTGGGAAGGTTATAAAAAAATATGCGAGTATTTGGATGACGGCGATTTTTCTGTGTTTAAGTCATTTAATATTACGAGGCGGAAAAAGAATTACGGTGTTGGTTTGAACGGTAGAGAATTGAGCAAGAGTTTGATGGACCGTTATGATCGTTCCATTTACGCTGAGGATGACATCGAATTTTCGCCTAATTTTTTGGAATATATGGATAAGTGTCTTGCAAAATATGAGGACAATGACGATATAATCGCCATTACGGGATATTCGTATCCTTTAAATTACGAGCATGACGAGGGCGCGAATATTATTTTTCAATCGTCTGTATTTCCGTCATGGGGGGTTGGATATTGGCAACGAAAGTACGGCGGTTATCGTGATGAGATATTGAGCGGATATTTACCTAAAAATTTTGATAAGGCATGCAAAACTGGCGTGCTGAAAAAATTGATAGACCGCAGGCGCAGCGATTATATTGTTCAAAGTCTCGGCGGCGGCGATAATACTTTTATCACGTCAACAACAGATGTTTCGTTTGGAATATACATGACGCTTAAAAACAAATATGTTGTGTCGCCGACATTAAGCAAAACCAGAAACTGCGGTATGGACGGCAGCGGAGTTAATTTCCCGAAAGTAAGGGCACGGAACGGCAAGCACTATCTGTCTTATGATTATAACAATCAACCGATAGATATGAGCACCGGCTTTGAGCCTTGCCCCGACAGCGTGATACGCAGAGATGAGAATAATCGTGTAATCGACGACTTTCTTCGCGTGCCTTTAAAGCATAAAATATTGGAAAAAACGGCATTTACGGCATACCGTATTTTGGGATTAAAGCGATATAAAGCTTTGGCAAAGAAGATCTCGGACTTAGCGGGCAGAAAAAACGCGTCGTTCAAATATCTTGAAGAATACAAAGGATAAAACAAAGGTGATATATAAGCATGAAAGCTATTGTTAAGTGCAAAGTAAAAAAGTGACAAAACTATGGCACAAAATTTAAAACAAAAAACATTATCAAGTCTGGCTTGGCGGTATGCAGAGCGATGCGGAGCGCAGGGAATACAGTTTATTGTTCAAATTGTGCTCGCAAGGCTTTTAACGCCTGCCGATTACGGAATAATAGGACTTATTACCGTGTTTATCGCGATTGCGCAGGTGTTTGCGCAGAGCGGTCTGGGACAAGCCTTGGTGCAGAAAAAAGATGCCGATAACACCGATTTTTCCACGGTGTTCTTTTTCAGTATCGTTTTTTCGATTATGATATACGCCGTGCTGTTTATGTGCGCGCCGCTTATCGCGAGTTTTTATAATATGCCTCAGCTTACACCGGTAGTGCGCGTTCTGGGGCTGAGCATAATAATCGCGGCGGTCAACAGCGTGCAGCAGGCGTATGTGCAGAGAACCATGCAGTTCAAGCGGTTTTTCTGGTCTACGCTTATCGGAACTATTATTTCGGCTTTTACCGGTATAGGCGCGGCGTATAAAGGCTGGGGCGTTTGGGCGCTGGTCGTTCAGCAGCTTACCAATCAGATAATTGACACGATCGTATTGTGGCTCACTGTCAAGTGGCGCCCGAACATCGTGTTTTCGCTAAAGCGCATGAAACGGCTGTTTTCGTACGGTTGGAAATTGTTATGTTCCTCAGTGCTTGACACGACATATAACAATATATATTCGCTTGTGATAGGCAAGTTTTATTCCGAGTCTGAGCTCGGGTTCTATAACAGGGGAAAGCAATTCCCGATGCTTATCATTGCCAACATAAACAGCGCTATTGACAGCGTGCTGTTTCCGGTCATGTCCGAGGCTCAGGAAAACAAAAAAGCGCTTAAAGACATGGTCCGCCGCTCGATCGTTACCAGCACGTTTTTTATATTTCCGTGCATGGCGGGTCTGGCGGCTGTGGCAAGACCTCTGACTGTGCTGCTGCTTACCGAAAAATGGCTGCCGGCGGTGCCGTTTATACAATTTTGCTGCTTTACGTTTGCGTTTTGGCCTATACATACAGCGAACCTCCAGGCGATAAAAGCTGTGGGACGCAGTGATATATTCCTGAAACTTGAGATAATTAAGAAAGTTGTAGGAGTTATAACACTGATAGTGACTTTGCCGCACGGTCTGTATGTTATGATGATAGGCAAGTGCGTGACAGCTGTTACGGGATCGTTCCTGAATGCGTCGCCGAATAAAAAACTGCTTGATTACAGTTATTTTGAGCAAATCAGAGATGTGCTGCCCGCGATGCTTTTGTCACTTTTTATGTGCGGCTGCGTGCTTAGTATTAATCTTCTGGGGCTGGGCAATTTGACAACTATGATAATACAGGTCATTCTGGGAATTATTATCTACGCTGCAGGCGCCAAGCTTTTAAAGCTTGAGAGCATGGACTTTATTATAAAAACGTTAAAGGAATTCAAAACGGGTGATCAAAAATGAAAAAACTGTTAATACTCGGCGGTTCAAGGTACATTTTGCCTGTTATCAAAGCGGCTCACGAACTCGGATGTTATGTTATTACATGCGATTATCTGCCCGACAATATTGCGCATAAGTATTCCGACCGGTATCTTAATATAAGCATTATTGATAAAGAAGCGGTCTTGGACGCCGCTCGGGAACTTAAGATAGACGGCATAATGTCGTTTGCCTGTGACCCGGGTGTTGTTCCGGCGGCGTATGTCGCAGATCGCCTCGGTCTGCCCTCTCCGGGGCCTTATGAATCGGTTTGCATTTTGCAGAATAAGGGCAAATTCAGAAAATTTCTTAAGGATAACGACTTTAACGTGCCAGAGGCGGAGAGATATACAAACATTTCCGACGCGCTCAAGGACATTGGCAGATTCAAATGGCCCGTTATCGTTAAGCCTACGGATTCCGCGGGAAGCAAAGGAGTAACTAAAGTCGATGATCCGAAAGACCTAAAAAAAAGCATAGAATACGCGCTGTCTTTTTCGCATTGCGATGAGTTTATTATTGAGGAATTTATCGAGCAAAAGGGATATTCGTCCGATACGGACAGCTTTTCTGTCGACGGCGAATTAAAGTTCGTTTCGTTTTCGAGCCAGCACTTTGATAAAAGTGCCGCGAATCCGTATACGCCGGCTGCCTATCATTGGCCCACGTCGATGTCGGAGGCGCATCAGGCAGAGCTTACATCAGAAATACAGCGTTTGCTGAAGCTGCTTAAAATGAGGACTTCGATATACAATATCGAAACGCGCGAGAGCTTGGACGAAAAGGCTTATATAATGGAGATCTCGCCGCGCGGCGGCGGAAACAGATTGGCTGAGATGATAAAATATACTATGGACGTTGATCTTATCACCAATTCCGTTCGCGCCGCTATCGGAGAAAAGACGGTGGATATTGTTCAAAAACCGTATAACGGCTATTGGTCGGATATTATTCTTCACAGCAACAGGAACGGAAAGTTTAAAAAGCTGTGGATCTCCGATGATATTAAAGACAATATCGTTGAAACAGACCTGTGGGTCAAGCCCGGCGAATATATCGGCTCTTTTGAGGGCGCAAACGCTTCGATAGGAATGATTGTTTTTAAGCATAAAACAGAGAATGAGATGATAAGCGCGATGCGAAACAGATACGATTTGGTCAAAGTAATTGTGGAATAGGCATCCTGTTTTCTTGTATTTATTTTATGTAGGAGGAGACAAATTATGTCAAAAACTATCAGCGATGATTTAAAAAACAAAAAACTGCTGATACTCGGGGGAAAGCCGATAGGCTCCCGCGAGATAGTTGAACTTGCGGAAAAAAACGGAGTTTATACCATAGTCGCAGACTATCTTCCATCGGAGCAGTCTCCGGCAAAAATGATCGCCGACGAGGCATGGGACGTAAGCACAGCCGATATCGGCAAACTGGCGGAGCTTGTCGCTCAAAACAATGTAGACGGCGTTTATTCCGGAGTGCACGAGTTTAACATAAAAAAGATGATAGAGCTGTGCGAAAAGCTGGATCTGCCGTGTTTTTGCACAGAAAAGCAGTGGGACATGCTCAATAATAAAAAAATATTCAAGTCGCTTTGCTCTGATTACGGGATCCCGGTTACAAAGCAGTATACCGATATCAATGATGATTCGATCAGATATCCTGTGATAATAAAGCCCTCCGACGGGAGCGGCAGCAGAGGTTTTTCAATTTGCCGAAATAAAAACGAGCTTGTTTCGGCTTATAAAAAATCCGTTGATTTTTCCTTTGGCGGCGGGGTATTGATCGAGAAATATATGAATTACGAAAATAGTGTGATCATAAATTATACCGTTATTGACGGAAGGGTATTTTACTGCGGAATGTCCGACAAGAAGTCCAAAAAGGTCTTTGACGACGGCGCGCCGATAATGTCGATGCAGTTTTATCCCGCGCGGTACGAGGAGAAATATCTGAAGGAGCTTGATGAAAAGGCGCGGAATATGTTTGAGGGCATAGGGCTGCGCAACGGCGTGATCTGGATCGAGGCATTCTGCGACGAGGGCGGGTTCACATTTAACGAAATGGGATTCAGATTCGGCGGCTCGCTGACTTATCTGCCGGTCAGGTATTTTTACGGCGTAGATCAGCTTGAGCTGCAAATACATTATGCGCTCACAGGCGGTTATCCGGACAATATCGAATTTTCAAGGCGGAACAGCGACAGGACCTACTGCATATTTCCGGTACACGTCAGAGAGGGTTTGATCTCCGATATCGAGGGATTGGACGAGCTGAAAAGCATGGACGAAATTGTTGAGATCGTTCCGGTCCATTTTCTTGGCGACGTCATAGAAAAATGGGGTTCGGCGCAGCAGGTTTTCGCCTATATTCATTATACCGCGAGCGGCAGGGATGAGGCTGATGAATTCGCACGCGTGATCATGGAAAAACTTAAGGTGCGCGGCGAAAACGGCGAGCAGCTTTTGTTTAACCTATACACGGAATAATAAATGTTAAATCAGGAGAAGGCGCTATGAACAATAATATTTCTTTAAAGCTTATATCCATGGAGGATATTATAAAATCCGGATGTTTTGATATCGACGGGGTGATCGATGTGATCGAATCTGCTTTGACTGAATATAAGGCGGGCAAAATAATGCTGCCCGACAAAATTTCACAGGTCTTTAATATTGAGGATCAGACGAGGATCAATTGTATGCCGTCCACTCTTCTAAGCGATAAAGTATGCGGCGTAAAATGGGTCTCGGTTTTTCCGGATAATCCCGTCAAGCATAACTGTCCGAATGTCTCCGGGTTGATCGTTTTGTCCGAAACGGTCAAGGGCTATCCTTTTGCCGTTATGGACGGAACGTTTGTCACCGCTGTCCGCACAGCCTGCATGGGCGCTCTCGGTGCCAAATATTTGGCGCGCAAAGACTGCGAGGTTTACGGCAGTATAGGCAGCGGAGAACAGGCGAAAATGCACTTTATGGCTATAAAGCATATCATGCCTTCGATCAAAGTGTGCAAAATTGCCGCGAAAGACGGCGAGGAAGTTTTTGCTGACTGCATGAAACGCATATATCCGGATGTTGAATTTGTTGTTTGCGGCGCCGATTACAGAAAGGCGGCAGCCGATGCCGATATAATCGTGACGGCCGTGAGCTGTCAGGAACCTCTTTTAAAAGCTGATTCGATAAAGAAAGGCGCTTATTATTGCCATGTCGGCGGCTGGGAGGACGAGTATGAGGTTGCGCTCATGGCTGACAAGATCGTCTGTGACCAATGGGAATCGGTAAAGCACCGCACTCAGACCATAAGCAGACTTTACAAAATGGGCAGACTTACCGATGATGATATATACTCCGATATTGTTGATATAATAGACGGAACCAAACCCGGCAGAGAAAACGATGGAGAATTCATATATTTTGATTCCGTCGGGCTGTCGTTTATTGATATTTCCGTCGCACTGAGTTTTTATAATAAAATCGCGAAAACCCGAAACAACACGGATTGGAGTTTAAAAGAAGAAAATCTGTTTGATTTATTAAGTGAAAATTTAAAGTAAATTATATATAATAAATTTGGAGGAAAAATGCAGAAAATCAAGATTACTGACAACATTTCGGAAATGACGGAGATCGGAAAAGAAATTGTAGCTTCCAAACCCGAGCTATACACCGAGCCGCTCAAAAAGGTCATTAAGCGCGGGTGTGAAAAAATATATAGGATTTATAAAGATGTTTCTCCGAATGATATGTTTTATAAATCAATATACGATTACTGGGTTTACGGGAGTATTATTGATGAGGAATTGTATTTCGGTTTCTACAATAAGCCCCACTCGGAAAAGAGCAATTATTTTACCGCAAAAAACCGGTTGATGTATATCAACCATTTAAATGATATAAATGACGCACACTATTTAAATAATAAATATGATACTTACTTGGAGTTAAAAAAATATTTCAAGAGAGATGTTATTCTCATATCGGGAGAAGAGGATTATGAATTATTTTGCGATTTCGTGAAAGAACACCCGACTTTTGTCGTTAAACCGCTCAACATGGGGCTTGGCATGGGCGTCTACAAAGAAACCGCGGTGCGCGGCAAAGATGTAAGAAAGGTTTTTGATAAAATTTTAGTCCACAAATCAAAAGACGGCAGAGATTTTTCACCTAATTTGGGCGGGATCAAGTCGGAAAACAAAGTCGTTCTTGAAGAGGAGATCGATCAGGACGAGGCGCTCGCGAGGCTTCATCCCGCTTCTGTAAACGGCATAAGATGCACAACCGTCAGAGTGGATGATAAGGTCCATATATACCATCCGTGGATCAAGATGGGCGTAAACGGTGAGTTTATGGCAAGCGCAGCCATCGGCGGCTTTGACGCCGGGATCGACCCCGAGACCGGAATTGTGGACACAAATGGTGAAAGCGAGAGCCTTGAGTCATTTGAATATCATCCCACGACCGGAGTAAGGATCCGCGGTTTTAAGATCCCCAAATGGGACGAGCTTTTGCAAATGGCAGATGAGCTTGGAAGGCATTTTGAAAACCTGCGCTATATCGGCTGGGATTTTGTGCTATCAAAAAGAGGCTGGTGTGTTATGGAAGGCAATTACGCCGGCGAGGCGACATGGCAGCTGACCTACAAAAAAGGCACAAAAGACGAGTTTGAAAAGCTTATAGGCTGGAAACCCGATAAAACATTTTGGTGGGAATAAAACAGGAGGCATTTATATGGAAATGGCGATATGTGTTTTAATTGCCGGTATTGTTTTTTCATCCGGGTGTTTTTACACTCTTTTTGTAAAAAATGAGTTCGGCAAAAAAATCTCCGGAAAGGAGAAAATCAAAAAATGATAAACATATATTTTATCGGAGTGGTCATCTCTCTGCTGGTATATTTGCTTGTCGGTATATTTGTCGGCAGAAAGATAAAAAATGTTAACGACTACTATGTGGCGGGAAGAAACGCGCCGACGATTTTGATAGTAGGCTCGCTTGTTGCATCTTTTCTGAGTACCGGAGCCTTTCTGGGCGATACGGGCGAAGTATATTCGGGCTTCTTTGTTCCGATAGTGATCGTCGGCGTTATGCAGGCGACGGGCTATCTTTGGGGCTCATGTCTGTTCGGCAGATATGTGAGACGAAGCGAGGTTCTGACGGTGCCCGAATATTTCGGAAAACGCTTTAAGTCGGATAAGATCAGAAAGCTTGCCGCATTTACCACGATAATCGCCGTGTGCGCCTATATGCTTTCGGCGATGCAGGGAATAAGCACGCTTATGACGAATATCACCGGTCTCAGCTATCGTGCGTGCGTTCTCATCGCGTGGGTGTCCTTCACATTGTTCACGATATACTCGGGTTCGATGGGAGTTCTTTTAACGGACACAATTATGTTTTTGCTGTTTCTGTGCGCGGCGGTAATCGCCGTCCCGTTTATAGCGCATAACGCCGGCGGATGGTTTAACGCCGTACATAATCTGGCAAATTCGGTCACCTCGCCCGGTATTATTTCTTGGCACTCGAATCTTGATTATATGTATCCCACGGGCGCGGGAAATATTTCTTGGGCATTGATATACGGTGTTGTTTGGGCGATCGTCGTTATGGTAAGTCCGTGGCAGACCAGCAGATATTTGATGGCGAAAAACGAGCATACCGTTATGCGCTCGGCTGTTTGGGCTTCAATGGGTGTTATGCTCACCACTATACTTTTATACTTCTCGGCTGCGTTTGTTCAGTCGATAAATCCGGATCTGGTCGCGGCGGAGTGTATGATCTGGGCTGCTCAAAATCTTATGCCTACTATAGTCGGAGTTGTTCTCCTCGCGGGAATTTTGGCAGCCGGAGTATCGTCAGCCTCAACATTTCTCTCGCTGATCGGCTTTTCTCTGACAAATGATTTTATGAGGCACACAGTCGATGATGATAAAAAACGTTTAAGAGTATCAAGGCTCGGAATGCTGATTGCCAGTCTTGTTATATTGGCGATAGCGTATATAAATCCTCCGCAGATATTTATAATAATGTATTTCGGCGGAACGGTTATCGCATCGTCGTGGGGTCCGGTCGCGCTGGCAAGCATTTGGAGCAAAAAGCTGTCAAAAACGGGAGCTTTTATGGGAATGCTTCTCGGCTTTCTGGGATGTGTGATCGTCAAAATTGTCAGCGGTCTGTATTCCGGAGACTGGCCGATTTATCTTGACTCATTTATAATCGGCATAATTATGGGCATAATCGGCATGGTTATAGGAAGCATAATAAAGCCTGTGACCGAACAAGAGAAAAATGAGCGTGAAAAGCTTTTTGTAATACCCGAGAACGAGCTTGAAAAGAGCGAGATAATCAAAACCGAAAGAACTGGTTATTATTATATAGCATTCGGCGTTATCGTATTTTTGTTCTTTATGATAGCGTGGGCTCTGCCGGTACTGCATGGCTGATTAAACAATAAATAAAGGTGTGAAAAATTTTGCGAATTAATGTTACGCGCTCGTCTATGGCGCCGATTGAGGAATATATAAAAGAAATAGAGCCCCTTTGGGAGAGCAGATGGCTCACCAATATGGGGGTTAAGCATAACGAGCTTGAAAAAAAGCTTCGCGAGTATTTGTCGGTTGAAAATATCTCGCTGTTTACCAACGGACATCTGGCGCTTGAGAGCGCCATTGCCGCGATGAAGCTTTCGGGTGAGGCGATAACCACGCCTTTCACATTCGCTTCAACAACGCAGGCTATCGTGCGCCGCGGCATGACGCCTGTGTTCTGCGATATAAAGCCGGATGATTTCACACTCGATCCCGACAGGATAGAAGCGCTGATAACCGAAAGGACTTCGGCGATAATCCCGGTGCATGTCTACGGCAATATCTGTGAGGTAGAAAAATCGAGAATATCGCCAAAAAGCATAATCTGAAGGTCATATACGACGCGGCCCACGCTTTCGGAGTTCGCGTCGGAGAAAAAGGGGCGGCCGATTTCGGCGACGCGTCGATGCTCAGCTTCCACGCAACCAAGGTGTTTAACACAATAGAAGGCGGCGCCGTGGCGTATCGCGATGATTCGCTGACCGACAAGCTGAGGTTTCAAAAGAACTTCGGAATGGATACGCAGGACAGCTATCCCGAGGTAGGAGGCAACGCAAAGCTCGACGAGTTCCGCGCGGCTATGGGCCTCTGCAATCTGCGACATGTTGACGCCGAGATAGAGAAACGCGGCAAAGCGGTAAAACGCTATATAGAGCGCCTCGGACATGTTGACGGTATAAAGACGTGGCGGCCGCAGGAAGGCGTTAAGCCCAATTACGCCTATTTCCCTGTCGTATTTGACAAGGACAAGTTCGGCAAGAGCCGGGACGAGGTCGCGGCGGAGCTCGCCGAAAACAATATTTTCGCCAGAAAGTATTTCTATCCCATAACAACCGGGCTAGAGTGCTACAATGGCAAATTTGAGATACAGCCGACGCCGATCGCCAAACACGCTGCCGAGAATATTCTCACGCTGCCGCTCTACGCGGACCTGACGCCGGATGAAGTTGACGTGATCTGTGATATAATATTGAGATAAGGAGATAAATATATGAGTAATACCGCCTTAAAAACCGATCGGGGGGGGGTACGCGATTCGAGCATTGAGTTATTCAGAATTATAACCATGCTTGTTATCGTGGCTCATCATTACTATGTTAATTCCGGATTATCCGGATTAGTAAATCAAAGCCCCGAATTGACTGGAAACGCGATATTTCTTTTGTTGTTCGGCTGGGGCGGAAAAACGGGAATAAACTGCTTTGTGCTTATCACAGGCTATTTTATGTGCAAGTCCAAAATAACGCTTAAAAAGTTTTTAAAGCTTGTTCTTTGGATGGAGTTTTATAGAATACTGTTATTCCTGATATTCACTATATCCGGCTATCAGAGTTTCACGATAAGGGGTATTGTTATGACGCTGCTTCCGATCAATTCGATATCTGACGGATTTGGATCGGCGTATCTTGCGTTTTACTTGTTTATCCCGTTTCTAAACCTCCTGATAAACGCGATGAATAAAAGACAGCATATTTTGCTGATGATGTTGTGCCTGTTTGTTTACACGGTCCTTGCCACCTTAAATATTAAGGTTGTGTTTAACTATGTGACATGGTTCTGCGTGATTTACATAATCGGCTCATACATAAGACTGTATCCCGAGAAATGGTTCGACAGCAAAAAAGTATGGGGTTTCGCCGCGCTGATATCGCTGGCGCTGTCTTGGGCGAGCATTATTGCACTCGAGCACATATTCCCCAAAATTTCGAGTTACTACTTTGTGTCAGACTCAAACAAGATACTTGCTGTGGCGACGGCGGTGTGCGCTTTTATGTTCTTTAAGAACCTGAATATCGGATACAGCAGGTTTATCAATACTGTCGCGGCCTCGGCTTACGGCGTGCTGCTTATACACGCAAACAGCGACTCGATGAGAAAATGGCTGTGGAAGGACACGCTGAACAACGTCGGAATGTATAATTCGCCGTGGCTGCCGGTTCACGCGATATGTTCGGTGCTCGGCATATATGTTATATGCACGATTATAGATATGCTGAGAAGAAAATTCTTGGAAAAACCTTTTTTCAAATTGTATGATAAATGGTATGATACTAAAATAGCGAAAATTAAGAGAATTACGGAGGAATAATTATGAAAGGCATAATCTTGGCGGGCGGGCGCGGGACGCGGCTTTATCCCATGACGCTCACCGTGTCAAAGCAGCTGCTTCCGATATACGACAAGCCGCTGATATACTATCCGCTGTCGGTGCTGCTGCTTGCGCGCATCAGGGATATACTTATTATCTCGACGCCTCAGGATATCGACAACTATAAAAATCTGTTGGGCGACGGCTCGCGGATAGGCGTGCGCTTTGAGTACGCGGTGCAGGACGAGCCCAGAGGCCTCGCAGACGCGTTTATACTGGGCGCCGACTTTATAGGAAATGACAGCGTGTGTCTGGTGCTCGGCGACAACGTATTCTACGGTCAGGCTTTTTCTAACATACTCAGCCGAGCGAAAAAACAGGCTGAGACTGTCGGCGCCGCCATATTCGGATACCCCGTCAGGAACCCCAAGCAGTTCGGCGTGGTCGAGTTCGACGAGGACAACAATGTTATCTCGATCGAGGAAAAGCCGAAAAAGCCCAAGTCGGGCTACGCGGTGCCGGGGCTTTACTTTTACAATAACGATGTCGTGGAGATCGCGAAAAATGTCAAGCCTTCGGAGCGCGGCGAGATCGAGATCACTTCGGTCAACAACGAGTATTTAAAGCGCGGCAGGCTCAAGGTGACGCTTATGGGCCGCGGCATGGCGTGGCTCGACACCGGAACACCCAAGGGCATGCACAAGGCGGCCGGTTTTGTCAAAACCGTCCAGGAGATGCAGGGCTTCTATATTTCCTGCATCGAGGAGATCGCATGGCGCAGAGGCTTTATCGATGATAAACGCCTCAGAGAGATAGGCGATGAACTCAGTATGACGGACTACGGGCAGTATCTGCTATCCTTACTGGAGGATTAATTATGACGATCATAGTAACCGGCGGAGCCGGATTTATAGGCAGCAACTTTATATTTTACACGCTCAAGAATCACCCCAAATATCGGGTGATTTGCCTCGACAAATTGACCTACGCGGGCAATCTTTCGACGCTGAAAGACGTTATGGACAAGCCGAATTTCAAATTCGTCAAGGTCGACATCTGTGACCGAGAGGCGGTATACCGCCTGTTCGAGAGCGAAAAGCCCGACGTTGTCGTGAACTTCGCGGCCGAATCCCACGTCGACCGCTCGATCGAGAGCCCGGATGTGTTTCTCAGAACAAACATCATTGGCACTTCTGTCCTGATGGACGCCTGCCGCAAGTACGGGATAGAGCGTTTTCACCAGGTCTCGACCGACGAGGTCTACGGCGATCTTCCTATCGACCGACCCGACCTGTTTTTCACCGAGGAAACGCCGCTGCACACCTCGAGCCCCTACAGCAGCTCCAAGGCGTCCGCCGATCTGCTGGCGCTGGCGTATCACAGGACCTACGGCCTTCCGGTCACGATAAGCCGTTGCTCGAACAACTACGGCCCGTATCACTTCCCCGAAAAGCTGATACCGCTGATGATCGCCAACGCTCTGAACGACAAGCCTCTGCCCGTCTACGGCAAGGGCGAAAACATTCGCGACTGGCTGTACGTTGAGGACCACTGCAAGGCGATAGATCTGATACTTCAAAAGGGCCGCGTCGGCGAGGTGTACAACATAGGCGGCCATAACGAGATGCGCAACATAGACATCGTGAAAATCATATTAAAAGAGCTCGGCAAGCCCGAGAGCCTGATAACTTTTGTCACCGACAGAAAGGGCCACGACCTGCGCTACGCCATAGACCCGACCAAGATACACACCGAGCTGGGCTGGCTCCCGGAGACAAAATTTGCCGACGGCATAAAAAAGACCATCAAGTGGTACCTTGAGAACCGCTCATGGTGGGAGGAAATAATCAGCGGCGAATACATGGACTACTACGATAAAATGTACTCAAACAGATAAATGAGCGGCTATATATAAAAATAGGAGACGGCGAAAACCGTCTCCCGTTTTATCCAAATCAAATTTTATCTGAATGGATACTCGTCAAGTGATATAAACTTCCAGTAAAGCGGGTTTACCACTTTTTTCGGCTTGTTAGCCCTGCTGGTTCGCCGCGTCCTTCTCATACTTCTCAATCATCTTCTTGACCATCTGACCGCCGATGCTTCCGGCCTGTCTCGATGTCAGGTCGCCGTTGTAGCCCTTGTTCAGAGTTACGCCAACCTCGGAAGCCGCTTCCATCTTAAACTGATCCATAGCGGCCTTTGCCTGAGGTACAACCAGATTGTTAGAACTGTTTGAATTAGCCATTTTATTTTTCACTCCTTTTTCATAAATCACATTTTTTTAAATATTAAATATTTAAATCTCATGTGCGCAATAGTATTTTGTGAAACTTGCGCCCGATATATACAAGCAATTTTTTCAAATTTTTATTGTCCCTTAATCCGTATAAAATTTTTAAAAAATTTTTATAATAGGTATTGCACAAATTTTTCAATTATGGTAAAATATTTTTAGTCAAATTATTTAATTTAATTTTAAGGAGATAAAGCTATGAAAAAGAATGTAACTTTCAACTATCGCAGAGCTCTCGGCTTCTTCTCTCAGGACGAGATCGACAACATGCAGGCGCAGATCAGCGCGGTGGACAAAGTCCTGATGGACAAGAGCGGAGCGGGCAACGACTTCCTCGGCTGGATCGACCTTCCGGTTGATTACGACAAGGAAGAGTTTGCCAGAATCAAAAAAGCCGCAGAGAAGATCAGAAAGGACAGCGACGTGCTTCTGGTTGTCGGCATAGGCGGCTCATATCTCGGTGCGAAGGCTGCCTGCGACTTTTTGGGCGGTCCGTTTTATAATATGACCGAGAAACCTCAGATCATATTCTGCGGCAACAACATCAGCCCCAACTACCTGAACGCAGTTTTAAAGACCATCGAGGGCAAGGACGTTTCGGTAAACATTATTTCAAAGTCCGGCACGACCACCGAGCCCGCCATCGCTTTCCGTATCCTCAAGAATTATGTTGAGGAGAAGTACGGCAAGGAGGAGGCAAAGTCCAGAATTTACGCCACGACAGATAAGGCCCGCGGCGCGCTCAAGAATCTGGCTGACGAGGAAGGCTATGAGACCTTCGTTGTTCCCGATGACGTTGGCGGAAGATATTCCGTTTTGACGGCTGTCGGCCTGCTGCCTATCGCTGTTTCGGGCGCCGATATCGACGCCATGATGCAGGGCGCGGCGGACGCCAGAGAGATGTACATGAGCGCTGACCTCAAAGAAAACGAGTGCTATCAGTACGCGGCTATCAGAAATATCCTGCTCCAGAAGGGCAAGACGATTGAGATGCTCGTCAACTATGAGCCCGAGCTTCAGTATTTCATCGAGTGGTGGAAGCAGCTCTACGGCGAGAGCGAGGGCAAGGACAAGAAGGGCGTATTCCCCGCGGGCGCGTCGTTCTCAACCGATCTGCACTCAATGGGTCAGTATATCCAGGACGGCAGACGTCAGCTGTTTGAGACCGTTCTGTACGTAAAGAGCTCAAAGACCGACATAGAGATGACGACCGATAAGGACAACGTGGACGGCTTGAACTTCCTGGCCGGCAAGACCATGGACTTCGTTAACAAAAAGGCGTTTGAGGGCACGCTGCTGGCTCACACCGACGGAGGAGTCCCCAATCTCATAGTTGAGCTTGAGACGCTTGACGAGTACACCTTCGGTCAGCTTGTATACTTCTTTGAGAAGGCCTGCGGCATAAGCGGCTATCTGCTTGGCGTTAACCCGTTCAATCAGCCCGGAGTTGAGAGCTACAAGAAGAACATGTTCGCGCTTCTCGGCAAGCCCGGATACGAGGCCGACAAAGAGGCTCTGGAAGCGAGACTTAAATAGTTTTTAGGATTCTGCAAATTGCGCTTGCATTCTATGAATATATGTGTTAGAATGTGACTATAATCTAATTAAATAACCGGAAAGGGGTAAATCAACATGATAAAAATACATATCGGTCTTAAGGGAAGCGGAAAGACCAAGAGGATAATTCAGGATGTAAACGAGGCCGTAAACACCGAGCACGGCAACGTTGTGTGCATAACCGACGGCAACCGCCTTATGCACGATCTCTCGAGAAAGGCAAGAATGATAGACACCGAGGACTTTAATATCCGCAACTTTGACATGTTCGAGGGCCTTATCTGCGGAATCTTAGCTCAGGATTATGATGTTACGCATATTTTTATCGACAGCATATTCAAAAACGTTAAGAGCGGCACAATGGAGACGCTTGACAAATTTGTCGGCGATCTTGAGAAATTCGAGCAGAAGTTTAACGTGTCGTTCACGATGATGGTAAGCGCCAAGGCTTCCGAAGCGGGCGAGAACGTTAAGAAGTACGCCGTCGAGTAAATTTAAGCGATATATTTGTTGACTTAATTTGTTTTTTGTGGTATTGTATAGAGGTCGTAGAATATACGGCCTCTGTTTTTATGAGAAAACAAAAATTATTTGAAAGGTTTGATGAAATTTGAAGTATATAAGCACGAGAAACAAAGATCTCAAGCTGACGTCCGCCGAGGCGATAAAAAAAGGTCTGTCCGACGACGGCGGCCTGTTTGTGCCCGAGCAGTTCCCAAGGCTTAAAAAGTCCGATTTTGCCGCTCTGTCTGAGAAAACGTACATTGAGAGAGCCAAGTTTATTTTAAAGAAATTCTTGACCGACTTTACCGACAAGGAGATCAGCGCCTGCGTTGAGGGCGCCTACGGCACGGGCAGCTTCGGCAGCGACAAGGTTGCGCCGCTTATCAAGATAAACGACAGCGAGTATATATTGGAGCTGTGGCACGGCCCCACCTGCGCTTTTAAAGACATGGCGCTCCAGATCCTGCCCTATTTTATGACGACGTCAATGAAAAAGACCGGCGAAAACAAGACTGTCGTGGTTCTGGTCGCCACTTCGGGAGACACGGGAAAGGCCGCTCTTGAGGGCTTTAAAAATGTTGACGGCACAAACATTATCGTGTTCTATCCAAGCGACGGCGTCAGCGATATGCAGAAGCTCCAGATGATAACCCAGGAAGGCGGCAATGTCGCCGCATACGGAATACGCGGCAATTTTGACGATGCTCAAAACGGAGTTAAGAAAATATTCACCGACGACAAGATAATAAAAGAGCTTGACGACAAGGGCTTTGTTTTCTCGTCGGCGAACTCGATAAACTGGGGACGCCTCGTTCCGCAGATCGTGTACTATATCTCGGCCTACTGCGACATGATATCGGGCGGCGAGATCGAAAACGGCGAAAAGATCAACATCTGCGTGCCCACCGGAAACTTCGGCAACATTCTCGCGGCCTACTACGCCAAGAAAATGGGTCTGCCGGTTAACATCTTCATCTGCGCCTCGAACAAAAACGACGTTTTGACCGACTTTATCAGGAGCGGCGAGTATGACAGGAACAGAGAATTCTATCAGAGCATTTCGCCGTCGATGGATATTCTGATCTCAAGCAATCTCGAGCGCCTGCTGTTCGATGTGTCGGGAAAAGACGACAAGAAAATATCCGAGCTTATGGAAAAGCTCGCCAAAGACGGAAAATACGCCGTTACAAAGACGATGCACAACAGGATAGGCAAGCAGTTCTGGGCGGGCTGCTGCGACGATTATTTCACAAAGGTGCGCATCTGGAAAACATTCGCCGAGGACGGCTACACGCCCGACACTCACACGGCCGTGGCGATCGACGTATACAAGCAGTATGTGGAGCAGACCGGAGACATGACAAAGACCGTCATAGCCTCGACCGCGAGCCCGTTCAAATTCGGCGGCTCTGTGCTGTCGGCGCTGGGCGTTGAGCCGTACGGAAAGAATGATTTTGAGCAGCTCGACCTTTTAAAAGAGAAGAGCGATATGGATATACCCAAGTCGCTCCGCGGCCTCAAGGGAAAGAAGATACGCTTCGGCGAGGTTATAGAGTCGGCCGATATGTACGGCGCGATAAAAAAATCGCTGGGTATTAATAAATAAATCGCTATGGCGCGCAAAACAAAAGCTCTCCCCAAATCACGGGAGAGCTTGCGGATAAATTTGAGAGGAATTACTCGCCGCGCTGCTTGAATGTCACGCACTCGGTATCGCAGGAGCTGCAGCAATTTTCCGTGCAGCTGACCTCGACGCAGTTCGCGCTGCATACGTCGTCCGAGGTGTGATACTCGCAGTCGCTGACTCTGCATACGATTTTGTTGTTGTGTCCGTCCATGGTTAAAAACCTCCTTGAAATTTTATTTCGGTACGGGTATATTTTAACCAAAAAGCGCGTTTGTATACGGATTTAAATATAATTTTAGAATTTGGAACAGAGGTATTAACATGTCGGTATTTGCAATTTCTGACCTGCATTTGCCGCTGGGGATCGACAAACCGATGAACGTGTTCGGCCCGCGGTGGGAAAATTATGTTGACAGACTGAGAGAGAACTGGCAGAAAATTGTCGGTGAAAACGACGTTGTCATCATGCCCGGCGATATTTCATGGGCGACATATCTTGATGATTCGCTCAAAGATTTTGAGTATCTGAGCGCGCTCAACGGCGTTAAGATAATACTAAAGGGCAATCACGATTATTGGTGGACGACGATGAACAAGCTCAATGTCTTTGCCGAAAAAAACGGCTTCGACACGATAAAGTTCGTTCACAACAATTGCTATATACACGAATCTGACGGGAAAAAGCTGGCGATCTGCGGCACAAGAGGTTGGAACATCGCGAAAGAAAACTCGACCGACGAGGACAAGCGCCTGTTTCTCAGAGAAAAGGAGCGCATGATCCTGTCTCTCGAGAGCGCGGCGTCCGCCAAGCCCGACGAGATAATCGCCGCCATGCACTATCCGCCCGTTGAGAAAAACGGCCTGAACCGCGACTTTATTCAAATTTTTAAGGAGTACGGCGTCAAGACCTGCGTCTACGGACACCTTCACGCCGCGGCTCAGGATTTCGCGGTGCAGGGCGATGTTGACGGCGTTAAGCTTATACTTGTCGCCAGCGACTATCTCAAGTTTGTGCCGAAGCTGATTTGCGGATAATCAAATTTACAATAAAATTCCGATATATGCAAGGTAAAATTTGTTAATATTTTTTATAAAAACCCTTGTCTAACGGGAATACCTGTGTTATAATTAAAAAACATGTAAACAATAGATTTAAATTAGTGAGGTAATTATTAATGGCTAATGTAACAAGAGAGAACAACACTGTGACCTTTGAGTTCTCGGTAACGCCCGAGGAATTCGAAAAAGCGCTTGAGAGGTCATACAGAAAAAACGTAAAGAAGATCAATCTGCCCGGTTTCAGAAAGGGCAAGGCTCCCAGATTTCTGATTGAAAAAACCTACGGCAAGGAAATATTTTATGAGGACGCCGTGAACTTTGTGCTGCCCGACGCGTATGATAAAGCGGTGGACGAAAACGGCGTGTATCCCGTGGCTCAGCCCGAGATTGACATCAAAGAGGATTCGATCGACCCCGAAAAGGACATAGTTTTCACGGCCAAGGTCGTTGTAAAGCCCGAGTTTGAGCTCGGCAAGTATAAGGGCGTCAAGGCCGAAAAGCCCGAATATCCCGTGACCGACGCGGACGTTGAGGACGAGATCGAGAAGATAAGAGAAAGAAACTCAAGACTTGTCCCCGTTGAGGACAGACCCGTTCAGGCCGACGATATCGCCAATATTGACTTTGACGGCTCGGTTGACGGCGTTCCGTTCGAGGGCGGCAAGGGCGAGAACTTTGATCTGACGATTGGCTCGGGACAGTTTATTCCCGGCTTTGAGGATCAGCTGCTCGGCAAAAACGTTGGCGACGAGGTCGACGTTAATGTAACATTCCCCGAGGAGTACCACGCCGAGGAGCTCGCGGGCAAGGACGCGGTCTTTAAAGTAAAGATCAATTCGCTCAAGTATAAGGAACTGCCCGAGGTTGACGACGACTTCGCGATGGATGTCAGCGAGTTTGACACCCTTGACGAGTACAAGGCCGACATCCGCGAGAAGCTTGAAAAGACCAACGAGGACAAAGCGAAGCATGAGACCGAGCAGAACGTGGTAGACGCGGTTTGCGAGGGCACCGAGATCGACATTCCCGACGAGATGATAAACAGCCAGATCGACAACATGATCAGAGACATGGATATGCAGATGCGCTATCAGGGAATCGACCTTCAGACATACATGAAGTACACCGGCCAGACCATGGACGCCATCCGCGCTCAGTATAAGCCCGAGGCCGAGAAGCGCGTAAAGACCACTTTGGTGCTCGAAAAAGTAGCGGAGGTCGAAAAGGTCGAGGTCACGGACGATGATATCAAGGCCGAGTATGAGAACATAAGCAAGGACAACGGCATGAAGGTCGAGGATATTGAGAAATATATTCCCAAAAACGAGATAACCGAGCGTCTCAAGGCGCAGAAAGCTATTGCGCTTCTTGTAGAAAACGCTGATTTTGAATAATCAACACAATTTTTGGCTATTTTACAATAAGGTTGGTTTGAATTGTCAAATCAACCTTAACATTTTATAATAAATTGGAGGTAGTATTATGGACAGCAAAATTATCACAAACAGTCTTGTGCCCTACGTTATTGAGCAGACAGGCAGAGGCGAGCGTTCATACGACATTTTTTCAAGACTTTTAAAAGACAGGATCATATTTTTATCCGACGAGGTAAACGACGCGACCGCCAGCCTTGTTGTGGCTCAGCTCCTGTTCCTAGACAGCGAGGACCCCGACAAGGACATCAATCTGTACATCAACAGCCCCGGCGGCTCCGTCACGGCGGGCATGGCTATCTACGACACAATGCAGTACACCAAGGCGGACGTTTCCACGATCTGCGTCGGCATGGCGGCCTCTATGGGCGCGTTCCTGCTCTCGTCGGGCGCTAAGGGCAAGCGTTTCGCCCTGCCCAATAGTGAGATCATGATACATCAGCCCTTAGGCGGCGTTCAGGGTCAGGCGACCGACATGAAGATCCACGTGGACAGAATGATAAAAATCAAGGAAAACCTGAACAGAATTCTAAGCGAAAATACCGGCCAGCCCCTCGACATAGTAAAGAGAGACACCGAGAGAGATAACTTCATGGACGCCGAGGAAGCGCTCAAATATGGCCTTATTGATAATATAGTAACCAAACGCTGATTATTCCGGAGGTAACAAATGGCAGGTAAGAAATCGGAAAACGAGGAAAGATGCGCCTTTTGCGGAAAAGCCGAATCTCAGGTTCGCAAAATGGTTCACGGCCCGGTCGCGAATATTTGCGACGCGTGCGTTGAGCTTTGCATTGATATTTTAAATATTGATTTCGCGGGCCCGGAAATGGATGATGGCCCGATCGAGCTCGAAAAGCTCAGCGAGCTGCCCAAGCCGAAGGAACTGCACGCGTTTCTTGACGAGTATATTATCGGGCAGGATGAGGCAAAAAAGGCACTTTCGGTCGCGATATACAATCATTATAAAAGAATCGAACAGGAAGCCGGCCGCTCGGCGGGCGATGTGGAGCTTCAAAAGAGCAACATACTGATGATAGGTCCGACAGGCTCGGGCAAAACGTTTTTGGCTCAGACAATGGCAAAGCGGCTTAACGCTCCGTTTGTTATAGCGGACGCCACCTCTTTGACCGAGGCGGGATATGTAGGAGAGGATGTTGAGAACATTCTTCTAAAGCTGATACAGGCCGCGAACTATGATGTTGAGCTTGCCGAGAAGGGCATTATCTATATCGACGAGGTTGACAAGATCTCGCGCAGGTCCGAGAATCCGTCCATCACGCGCGACGTGAGCGGCGAGGGCGTGCAGCAGACGCTGCTCAAGATACTTGAGGGAACAGTCGCCAACGTTCCGCCAAACGGCGGACGCAAGCACCCGCAGCAGGACTTCATTCAGATAGACACGACAAATATTCTGTTTATCTGCGGCGGCGCCTTTGAGGGGCTTGACAAGATAATCGAATCCCGCGTTGCGTCCAAAACGCTGGGCTTCGGTGCCAAAGTTGAAAGCAAGAAAGACAGAAACAGGGGCGACATGCTTAAACAGGTCACGCCCGATGATTTGATAAAGTTCGGTCTGATACCCGAGCTGATCGGCAGACTGCCGATCGTCACCACGCTTGACACCTTGAATGTTGAGGCGCTCAAGCAGATATTCAGCGAGCCCAAAAACGCTCTTTTAAAGCAGTACAAAGCGCTGCTTAAAATGGACGGCGTGGAACTTGAGTTTGAGGAGGACGCGGTGCAGCTGATCGCCGAGAAAGCCGCGGCGCGCGAAACGGGCGCCCGGGGACTCAGGACGGTAGTCGAGGATATTATGCTTGATATCATGTACGAGATACCCTCGGCGGCCGGAGCCGAAAAGGTTATCATAACCCGGGAGTGCGTTGAAAAAAAGACCGCTCCGCTGATAGTTTACAGAACGAAATCAAAAACGGCTTAAAGTTTTAATTTAATTTGTTGGGGATGACTGCGGCCGGAGCCGCGAAGCGGGTTCGTGCCACTAAGGTATTCCGATTGCAAAAATAAACGAGGCCACAAATCATTAGCGCAAGAGGACAATTGTATGGCGTCCCGTCTGCTCCCCGCAAAGCAGGGGAGCTTTTTATAAGGAGTTGAAAATATGGCGCTTATTACTTGCGAGAACGTGTCTTTAGGCTACGAGGGATTGACCGTCGCCAAAGACATCAGTTTTTCGATTGATCAAGGCGATTACCTGAGCGTGATCGGCAGAAACGGCAGCGGCAAAAGCACGCTGCTTAAAGCGCTTCTCCGAATCAAAAATCCCGAGCGCGGCAGAGTTGTGTACGGCGACGGCCTCAAGCAGTCCGAGATCGGCTGTCTGGCGCAGCAAACGCCCGTGCAGAAAGACTTTCCCGCTTCGGTTTTCGAGGTTGTCCTGTCGGGACGAGCCCCCAAAAGAGGACTGATGCCTTTTTACTCAAAAGCCGACAAAAAGCAGGCGCTTGACAAAATGGAACTTCTGGGCATAACAAATCTCAAAGAAAGATGCTTCCGCGAGCTCAGCGGCGGTCAGCAGCAGCGCGCGCTTTTGGCGAGAGCCATGTGCGCCGCCGAGAAAATACTGTTTCTCGACGAGCCTGTGACCGGGCTTGATCCCGTCGTCACGACCGAGTTTTTTAATATCATAAACGAGATGCACAAAAACGGCATGACGATAGTTATGGTCTCTCACGACATACACTGCGCGGTCAAATATTCCGGCAGGATAATCCATATGGACGGCGGAATTTTGTTTGACGGCACGGTCGACGAGTATAAAAAATCAAAAATAGGCGCGGAATTTATCGGAGGGCACAGGCATGACTGATTTGTTTGAATACATAAGCGTGATGTTTTCATACACATTTATTCTCCGCGCACTTATCGCGGGCGCGCTGGTTTCGCTGTGCGCCGCGCTTCTGGGCGTCAGTCTGGTGCTCAAAAAATATTCTATGATAGGCGACGGACTGAGCCATGTGGGATTCGGCGCCATCGCGCTCGCCACGGCTCTGAATTTCGCGCCCATGAAGTTCACGGTGCCCGTCGTTATCGTCGCGGCCGTTCTGCTGCTCAGAGTAAGCGAGAGCAGCAAGATCAAAGGCGACAGCGCGATAGCAATGATCTCAACCGGCGCGCTGGCGGTCGGAATCTTGGCCGCGTCGATGACTACCGGAATGAACACCGATATAAACAGCTATCTGTTCGGCAGCATCCTTGCGATGACGAAAGAAGACGTTGTTTTAAGCGCGGTACTCTCGGTTGTTGTCATTATTCTGTTTATCGTGTTTTATAACAAAATATTCGCCGTGACTTTTGATGAAAATTTCGCTGCGGCGACCGGAACAAATGTTAAGGCATACAACATGCTTATCGCCGTGCTGACCTCGGTGACGGTAGTGCTCGGAATGAGAATGATGGGCGCGCTGCTCATATCAAGCCTTATAATTTTTCCGTCCCTCACAGCCATGCGGGTGTGCAAAAAATTCAAGTCGGTGATATTCGTCTCGGCGGTCGTGTCGGTCCTGTGTTTTGTCGTTGGTTTGATTATATCGTATATCGCATCCACTCCAACCGGAGCCACCGTAGTCGTCCTGAATATAGCGGTGTTCCTGATTTTTGCCGCAGCCGGCAAAATAATTAATAAATAAAGGCTCGCCTAAATGGGCGGGCCTTACTAAATTATATTAACTTTTACTTCAAGTTCGGGCGTATAATTTTGTGCGACGATGTTTTGGGAAACGGCTCGTCTCGGTATACGACCGCGTTTATCCGCTTGTACATCGGGATACCCCTGTTTATTTCCGTTATTTTTCTGTCTGTGCTGAGTTTGGCCTCATCTTTATCCATGTCGGGGTTAAGATAAATTTCCGCGGTTATCACGTCGTCATTTCCGTAAACTACAATCTCCGCCACCTCGGGAAATCCGTCGAACATGTTCTCAAGCTCCTCGGCGGAAACATTCTCACCGTTAGACAGAATAATCAGATTTTTGGCCCTGCCCGTCATGAACAGGAAGTTATCGTCATCTAAAGTTCCAAGATCGCCTGTTCTGAGCCAGCCGTCCTCGGTGAACGCCTCGCGGGTCCGCTCCTCGTCCTTGTAATATCCGAGCATCACGCTGGAGCCGCGCACCTGTATCTCTCCGTCTTTGATCCTTGCCTCGCAGTTGGGAACCACTTTTCCCAGCGAGTTGGGCTTTGACTCAAATTTTGAGTTGAAGCTGATCCTTGGCGAGCACTCGCTCATGCCGTAACCTTGGAGCACTTTTATGCCGAATTCGTTAAATCCTGTGACGATGTTGGGATTCAGATACGCGCCGCCGCTGTACAGCGTTCTGAGGCAGCCTCCGAACGCGGCCTTGGCAATGTCGGGTTTGGGTGTTTCAGGCTTTTGTTCTGCCGCCGCTTGAACGCCCTTGAGCATTGACGCGAAGATCATAGGCACTGCCAGCATGATGTGCGGCTTAAACAGCAGCAGGTTCCGCGCAACCCTCATGATCGAGTCGTTGACGCATACGCACATTCCGCCGTGCATGCCGAGAAGTATGTCACAGGTGAAGCAAAACGCGTGGTGTATGGGCAGCACGGTCATCATGCGATCGCCGGGCTGTTCGCCCGCGTCAATGCAGGTCGCGTTGTCGGCGATGTTTCTTTGCGTCAGCATAACGCCCTTGCTCTTTCCGGTGGTTCCCGATGTGTAAAGAATGGCGCACATATTGTCGCAGTCGATGTCCTTGTTCGGGGCTTTCCCGTCAAAGGTCTTTATAAAATTATACAGCTCGTCTCTCATGTTGAGAGTAAGCTCGATTTTAGGACATTTGACCGCGGCGCTCAGCGCCTTTTCTTTGAATGCGTCGTCATATACCAGAACATTCACGTCCGCTCTCTGCATCATGTCGTCTATGCTTTCCGATTCCTTGTCGAGAGGCACTATAACGTTGCCGCTTATCGCGGTTCCCAGGAATGTGATTATCCACTCATAGCTCGTTCCGCCGATCACCGCCACATGGACCGGCTTGTCTCCGAACTTTTTCAGCAGCGCGGCGCCGAAAGCGTCGCTGTCCCTTTTGGTGCGGTTAAACGACTTGTCAATGATCTCTCTGCCCGATTTGTATCTGAGATAGGGGTTGTCGCCGTATTTTTCTGCGGCGTCGTACACGATATCCTTTATCGAATTGATCCCGTCCAAAACTATCCCTCCAATCAGCCTTGCTTCGACTTGACGTACTCAACAACGTCGCCCAGGGTCCGCATGCCCGCGACGTCGCTCTCGTTTACCTCAATGTCAAAAGCGTCCTCAAGGTCGCCGACCGCGCACATGATGTTGTACGAGTTCATGCCCAAGTCCTCAATGAATTTTGATTCTTCTGTGATCTCGTCGGGTTCCGTTTCGGTGTACTCCAGAATTATTTCTTTGATTTCGTCAAACATTTCTATCAACCTTTCTTATATAAAATTATACCGTTTCTATTATTTCGTTGATGGTGCGCTCGTCATCCTCGATCACCTCGAATAGTATCTTGCAGAGGTAATAGTAGATGTACTCCAGCTGCTCGGGCGTTACCGCGCCTTTTTGATATTCCCAGAAAAAGTCAAGACCGCGGGTCTCGGGGTTATGCATGACCGTCAGATAGTACGGCTGCGCAGCGACTCCGTTTGAAAGCCACTTGGCCTCATAATCTATGTCCTTGAGCATGTCGTTGCTCTCGCGGAATGACATGGGCTGATACGTGAGCGAAACCGAATCGTAGCTCTCTCCGGACTGGTTCCCGAACCTCTTGCAGATCTCGCCGTTAAGCTTTATCGGGTCGTAGTTGGCGTGCCTGAAGATTTTGTTCTGCATCTCCTGTATCTTTCTGATCGAGTCGATATATTTTATGCTGTTGCTGAACTTCATTCTAAACGGGAAGAAGTGTATCCTTGTGCCGCCGCTCTTTTTCTCAAGCACTGTGCCGCGCCGCGACACGGTCGTCTTTATGCTTATGTCCTCCGCGTATCTGTTGAATTTTGAGAGATAAGTACGAAGCGCCGAGATCAGCAGACAGACCATAGGAACGTTCTTTTGTTTGCAGTATTCCATCAGTCTGTTTGAAGGCTCCTCCTCGAGCGAGAAGTTGCATATGTCCGCCACAACGGTCTGAGACGTGACCTTCGCGCTGCGTTTGTCGGGATCGCCGCTTTCCTTGCGCGCGTTGTCCAGCCTTGACGGGCCGAGAATATCGGTGAATATCGGCTCGTCCGACAGCACGGTCTCCTCCCAGAACTGCCTGTCGCGCTCCTCGGCTTTGCTGCCCGCGTATTTTAAGTCCTTTTCGAGAGACTGTATATACGAGCGCAGGTCCTTGGGGTACGGCGTATCATACAGAGCATTGCAGTATATCTCGATAACGTCGCTTATAAACACGATGATAGACGACGAATCCCACGCCATGTGGTCGACCAAAAAGAACACGCCGGTGTAGCCATTGGGCATTCTCACGTAGTAGAGTCTGAACATCTGGGAGTCAAAGCGCTCCATCGGTATTGTCGTCAGGCGCTTGAGCTCCGTCTCGGCTTCCTCCTGGGTTTTTCCCCATGCGGCGAAGTCAAGAAATCCAGCCTCGTTCATGGGCTCACTCGAGAGATATTGGCATATATCGCCGTTTTTGTCCTTGCGGAACCTTATATGCGCGGCCTCGTACCTGTCGTATGATTTCAGAAACGCGTCGCGCAGCGCCTCAAAATCCATTTCGCCGTTCATAAAAATGCTTGTTCCTATGTTGAGTACCTCGGGATGTCCCGAGCATTGCAGCTGTGTGTAAAAGTGCATTTTTTGAGCCGGAGTTAAGGGATAAGTTTTTGTTTTCTCAGCCAAAATAATCACCTTGCCTTATTAAAATTATAAATTTTTTGTCTTGTCAATGAATTCCGCAACGGTTTTTCTGTAGCTTTCGGTGTCGATAAAATAGCTTTCCGCGTGAGCCGCGTTTTTTATTATCAATAGTTTTTTGTATTTTGAGCCGGACGCATCATAGATCTCGGGCGCCATATAAGACGGTACAAACGTGTCGTTCTCGCCGTGTATAACGAGCAGAGGAAGGGCAGAGCTTTTGACCGCCTCAAGCGAGCTCGCGTCCTTGTAGCCGTACTTCGCGAAAACGCGGCAGTATAGATTGGATATCTGCAATAGCGGAAACGACGGCAGGTGGTACCATTTGTTTAAAACATGCTTGAACACATCGTATGCCGATGTGTAGCCGCAGTCGGCAATGATGCCCTTGACCGAATCGGGGAGTTTCAGGCCGCTCACCATCAGCACTGTCGCCGCTCCCATGGAAACGCCGTATAAGTATATCTTTCGTTTGCCGCCGAATTTTTCGTCAAGATATTCGGCCCATTTTTGACAGTCATATCTGTCGAGAGCTCCGAAGCCCACATATTTTCCGCCGCTTTCGCCGTGGGCCCTGTCGTCGATCAAAGCAACGTCAAAGCCGAGCCCGTTTAAGTATCGCGTTATATGGCTGAATTGGCTCCTCGAATCCGAGCGATAGCCGTTAAAAGCCGCTATCAGACAGCCGTTCGGTCTAGCTGCGGGATAGTAAAACCCCGCGAGCTTTATCCCGTCAAAGCTCGAAATGCTCATATTCTCACACTTGGCCGCGTCCAGCCATTCGCGGCTCTCTTTAAGCAAAACCCTGTGCTTGTCCCATGAGCCGCCCGACATTTTTGTCGCCGACGCGCTGCTGCCGCTGCGCGGTATGGTTTTTATAAACAGCACTCCCGCCCCGATCATAAAACCGAGAGCGATCAGAATAATTGCCAAAAAAATATATAACATAATTTCACCACTGCCGAATTATTTGACAGATACAACAACATTCGATATTATCCGACTGTTTACAATATCTGTTAATATATATTATATTTTATAAGAATTTGTTTGTCAAGCATAAAATAAAAAAGACCCGATTGCGGGTCTTTGACAATATGTTGCTACTATCTGATAAAGTTGGTTTTTTCTTTCGGCTCTGGTTCGGTGTGGTTTATGCCGCTTTGCTTGGCGGCGTCTATCGCTTTGAGGAGCCATGCCATATTTCTGCCGAGCAGCCGCATTGTCTGAACGCCCTCGGCGTCCTGCATTACCTCGTCGGGCGTGTTGCCGTGGACCATGTTCCAGTAGTTCGAGCTGACAACAGGCATCTGGTTGATCGTGAAATACTTGCTCATCTGATCGAGAGCCGCCGAAGCGCCGCCTCTGCGGCAGCTGGCAACAACCGCGCCGGGCTTATATGTAAGCTTGCTTCCCGCCGAGTAGAAAAGTCTGTCGGTGAAAGACTTTATCGCGCCAGATGACGCCGCGTAATGCACGGGCGTTCCGATGATTATTCCGTCGGCATCGGCGCACTTCGCGGCGGTCTCGTTGACCGGGTCGCTGTCGAATTGACATTTGCCGAGCTTGGCGCAAGCGCCGCAGCCGATACAGCCAACGATAGGTTTCGCGCCGACCTGGATTATCTCGGTCTCAACGCCGTTTTTGTTGAGCTCTTCGGCCGCGATCGTGAGCGCGGTGTATGTGCAGCCCTTCGCGTGGGGGCTTCCGTTGATCAATAAAACCTTCATGTATATCTTCCTTTCAATAACAAATTTTGTACATATTTATTATATACAAAACTTTTGGATTAGTCAACCTAAATGTATAATTATGGGAGCGAAGGCAAAAATATATTCGGTGATACAAGTGATCAACGCGTCAATATCCGAAAACAAAAGAATAATTAAAGAGATGTTTGACCCCGACAACAACATGGATTTTAATCTGCGCGAGTTTAAGATCGGGTTCAAAAACGAGACGGCCGACGGCTTTTTGATATACTACGACGGCATGACGAACCAGAACTACTTAAACCGCGATATTTTGCGCTCGCTTTTGACCTGCGATAAGTTTGACGCGCCCGAGCGCGGGCGCCGCGCGATTGTGACAGAGAGGATAATTTCGGTGGCGCCGCTTTCGATACTCAACGACTACGACGAGGTGGGCCAAAAGGTGTCGTTCGGCGACTGCGCGGTGTTTATTGACGGCTGCGCCTGCTGCTTTTCTGCTGATGTCAAGGGCTGGGATAACCGAGGCGTAGACGCGCCGACGCAGGAAGTCAGCCTCGCCGGGCCCCAGGAGGCGTTCTCGGAGTCGATAATGACAAATATTGCGCTTGTGCGCAAGATACTGCGCTCGCCGAATACTACAGCCGTCAACATACCGGTCGGCAACAGCAACAAGGTCCCGTGTGCCGTGATGTATCTTCGCAATATAGCAAATCCCGATATTGTGGCGGAGGTTGCGCGGCGGCTGAAGGGTATCGACACCGAGTATATTTTTTCGTCAAGCGACGTTGAGATGATGATCGAGGACTCGACATATTTCCCGATGACGCGCACGCTCAAGACCGAGCGCCCCGACAGAGTTGCCGCTATGCTCGCGGACGGAAAAGTCGCCGTTGTGGTGCAGGGCAGCCCGTTCGCGCTCATATTGCCAACCACGACAATGGATCTTATCGAGGCCACCGAAGACAACTATGTCAGGGTTCCCGAGGCGAATCTTATGCGTCTGGTGCGTCTGTTCGGCATGGCCGTTTCTGTGCTGCTGTCCGCGCTGTTTATCGCGGTTATGCTCTATCATCAGGAAGTGCTGCCAACAGATCTGCTGATAGCCATATCCGCCACACGCGAAAAGGTTCCGTTCCCTCTGATACTCGAGCTTTTGCTTATGGAGCTGTCGTTTGAGCTTATCAAAGAGGCGTCGGTCAGGGTGCCGAATCCCATAGGCAGCACGCTCGGTATAATCGGCGGTCTTATTTTGGGACAAGCCGCGGTCGAGGCAAGCATAGTCAGCCCGCTGCTGATAATTATCGTCTCGCTGGGAGGGATCGGCTCTTTTTCGACTCCGACGCTGTCGCTGTCGCGCTCGCTCAGCGTGCTTAAATTCATATATATTTTCGCCGCGTACTTTTTCGGATTGCCGGGTCTCACGGCCGCAGTCATAGCCACGCTCAGCCTGCTCGCGTCCACCACGACCTTCGGGGTGCCGTTCCTCAGCCGCTACAGGGCGGGCGGGCACAGCTCCGAGTCGGTGCTGGTAAAGCCGATCTGGAAAAAGGAAAAGCGTCCGCCCGAGCTGATGCCGCAGGACGAGATCAAGCAGCCCGAGATCAGCCGAAAGTGGAAGTATGACAAAAATAATAAGCCCCGCGATAAGGATTGATGTTTATGAGGAGATTTAATTTTAATCTGAGCTGTCTGACACTGAACTGCGTTACGGCGAAGCTGTTTCTCGATTATTCGGGATTTCTGCTCATTGAAAACGGCAGCGCCGCCGCGCTTGCGGCGGCAATATCCGCTTTGCTTTTTTCGATCATCGCATTAGTGATATATCCGCTTCGAGGCGCGATAATCGAATTAATTGAGCGCCGCGCGGTTAAAAAACCTTTATTCGCTGTTTTGGCGGCGTATTTTATTTGCGAGGCGATCTATTATTCATACTCGTTGATAAACGATCTCGGCCGAAGCGAGTATTTAAACACAACGTGGATACTGATACTTATTGTGCTCGCCGCGGCTGTGTTTATAATTACGCGGGGAGGCAAGGGAGCGATGTTTAAGCTGCACGGCCTGTGCGTACCCGTTATTGCCGCGGGTCTGATTTTTATCATCATAAACGCCCTGCCTCGCTGCGACGTGTACAACGCGGCGCCGCTCCTGGGAAACGGAGCCGGAACAGTCGCTTTATCTGCTTTAAGAAATCTTTTCGCGTTTTCGGGAATTATATTGCCTGCGGCGTATCTGCTTTTGTTTGAGGAAGAGCGAAAATCAAAGCATATTTTAATAGTTGCTGTTATCGGAGCGTCTCTTTACGCTTTATATTATATCGTTCTGTTTTTGTCGATAAACGCGGAATACGCCGCGCTCAGCGGCGCTGACCTTACGCGCGTCATGGCGGGGTTCTCCGGAATGAGCCGCCTCAACATGCGCCTTGACGCGCTTTATATAATTATAAAGACAGCGTCGGCGATACTTTATATATCGGCTCTTTTGACAGCGGTCAAAAAACTACTGGCAAGCTTAGGATTCCGCAGCAAGACATTCGGGAAAAGCGCCGCGACGGTTTTGCTCTGCGCCTTAATTATAACTCCGCTCGCGGGCTGCGGAGATGCGCGCGACGTGGAAAACACCGCATATATCATAGCGGCAGGCGTAGATCCCGCTGATACCGAAGCAGGATATGAGTTTACGCTCCAGTTTTCAAATCCCCTTAAAAACGGCTCCGACACAAGCGCGGAAACATCGGATGAGACCGATGATGAAAGCGGAGAAAGCGGCTCAGAAAAAAAGGCGGTCAGCAATATAACCGTCGGAGCGCGTAATATTTTTGAGGCGCTTGAAAAATCAAAGTCATATCTCGGCAAGTCGGCGGCTTTGTCACACATGAAACTTCTGGTGATCTCGAATGATTTGCTGGGCGTCGGTTCGGCAGAGGCGGAGGAAATATGCAAAAGTTTCTTGAGCGCCAATGAGGTGAGGCCCGAGACAAAGCTGTGCGCCGCGGAAAATTCAAGAGAATATTTGACATCGGTCGAGCCCGCGATGGAGGAAAGCCCCGCCAGATATTACGAGCTGTTATTTTCCGAGAAGTCGGCAGTTGTCAGCTTTGAAACAAATCTGCTGGAGTTTGTGACCGCAACAGACGGTTCCGCTTGTATGGCGGAGGTGAATAAAAGCGGACTGAACGGAGGCCTGCTTTTTCCTGTCGGCGCGTCTCCGTTATATCTCGGCGGCGATGAATGCAGTCTGTTAAACACCGCGTTCGGAAAAACCGATGAGCCGATATTTTTCGAAACCGCGGACGGCGAACCGTACTATGTTAGAGGAAAGTGCGGAGCAAAAGCGCGCTCTAACATCGAAAACGGCTGCATATACGGAAGTATAAGTCTGCGCCTTGCCAGCCCGAGGGACGCCTCGGGAAATATCTCGCAAAGCGGACGCGTGCATTTTGAAGAAAGTCTCAGAGAGATAATAAAACGCCTGTACGCAGAAGGCGCCGATATATTCGAGCTCAGAAAGTGCGCGAAAATGAATTTCTCGACCGAGACACAATACAATGATTTTATCGGAACCTCGCCCGACGTTTTTATAGAAAATCCCGAAATAAAATTTTACACTATAAATTGACAAAATATTTAAACTGTGATATACTTTGAGAAATTTATTTTTCGGAGGATCAATATATGAAAAAAGCTATCAGCAGAGATATGGATATAAACGGCAGGCTTGTCGTTCCGAAAGAGATGCGCAGAGAGCTGATGCTGCGCAAGCTTGAGGATACGATCAATCTCGACAAGGACACGGGAGCCGTTGAGGTAAACATGTATATGGACGGCGACCGATTGATAATAGAGAGAAAAAATCCCGCCTGCGCCTTTTGCGGCACCGAGGATGACATAGCCGTAAAATACAGAAAAAAATATGTTTGCAAATATTGTCTGCATGAGATAAGCGCCAAAAGATAAAGCAAAAAGCTCCGCTCGATCGGCGGAGCTTTTAAATATGAAGTATTAATAATTTTCACAGTTGATCTCAAAAAAGCTTTGCGGATGGAGGCATACGGGGCACAGCTCGGGCGCCTTTGTGCCGACAATGATATGTCCGCAGTTTCTGCACTCCCACACCTTGACCTCGCTCTTTTCAAATACCTGCGCGGTTTCGATATTTTTGAGTAAGGCTCTGTAGCGTTCCTCGTGGTGCTTTTCTATCGCCGCGACCATTCTGAATTTTTTGGCGAGCTCCGGAAAACCCTCCTTGTCGGCGGTAACAGCGAACCCATCGTACATATCGGTCCACTCGTAGTTTTCGCCGTCGGCCGCAGCTTTAAGATTTTCGGGAGTGTTTCCGATACCGTCAAGCTCTTTAAACCACAGCTTGGCGTGCTCTTTCTCATTTTCGGCGGTCTTTAAAAACAGCGCCGCCATCTGCTCGTAGCCCTCTTTTTTGGCTATTGAGGCGAAATAAGTGTACTTGTTTCGCGCCATCGACTCGCCCGCGAACGCCTCGTGCAGATTCTTCTCGGTCTGAGTTCCCGCGTATTTTCCCGCTTTGGGTGTGTCTTTGATCTCCTCAAGCTTGTCTCCCGTTGATTTACAGAGCGGGCAGACGGGCTCGGTTCCCTCGGGGACCTCAAAAATTTCTCCGCATACCTTGCATTTATATTTTTTCATTGATTTTGCCTCCTTTGTTTTCTTTATATTCTCTGTTCCGGTCGGCAGACCGCCGTGTGCGATGCCGGTATATTTGGCGATATCCTCGTTGATCGTGATAAGATCGTCAAGCGACAGATCGTGCACGGACTTATGTCCGGTAACCCTCGCGAAGGTTTTAAGCTCCTCCAGCGATACGTTCAGGAAATTCGCGACCCTCTGCGCCGCAGGGTCTACATTGAGCCTCTTGCGCAGCTCGGGGTCCTGAGTGGCGACGCCCACGGGGCAGTTTCCGCTGCCGCATATTCTGTACTGCTGACATGCCGCCGCGATAAGTCCCGCGCTTGCTATAGCCACGGCGTCGGCTCCCATAGCCAGAGCCTTCGCGAAGTCGGACGATACTCTCAGCCCGCCAGTTATAACCAACGCTATATCCGAGCCGACCGAGTCAAGATATTTTCTCGCGCGGCTCAGCGCGTATATCGTGGGCACGCTCGTCGAATCACGGAGCATCAGGGGGCTTGAGCCGGTGGCGCCTCCGCGCCCGTCTATCGTGATAAAATCTGGGTTCGCGTATACGCAGTGCTCAAGGTCGCGTTCGATCCTGCCTGCCGCGATCTTTATGCCTATCGGTCTGCCGCCCGAGCGTTCGCGCAGCATGTCAACCATTGCCCTGAGATCTTCTTTTGAATTGATCTCGGGGAATTTGCTCGGGCTTTGAATGTCCTCGCCGGTTTTCTTGCCGCGAATCTTTGCGACCTCGGGCGTCACCTTTTCTCCGGGAAGGTGTCCGCCCATGCCGGGCTTGGTGCCCTGCCCGATCTTGATCTCTATCGCGTCTGATGTTCTGAGATTCTCGTCGGTCACGCTGTATTTGTTGGGTATGTACTCAAATATGTACTTATATGCCGCGGCCTTTTCTTCGGGCAGGATTCCGCCCTCGCCGCTGCACATGGCTGTTTTCGCCGCGGCGGAGCCCTTCGCCAGCGCTATTTTTACCTCTTTTGAGAGCGCGCCGAACGACATGTGTGAAATATAGACCGGGCTTTCAAGAACCATCGGATGTTTGGCGTGCTTGCCGATAACGGTCTTTGTGTCAATATCGTCTCCGTCATTCATGGGCGGCGGATCCAGCTGAGCGCCGAGCAATAAAATATCGTCCCACGACGGCAGCGGAAGAAGGGTACCCATCGCGGCGCTGATATACTTGCCGCTGACTGCCATTTGGTGGATCGCGTCCATATAGCGGCTGTCGGTTCCGGTGCGGAGATATGCGGGATCGTAGGCGAGATCGCCCTCAAACGCGGCAGCGGGCGCGGGCTTTGTCTCCTCGGCCAAAACAAAATTTGACGCGGGCTGTTTGCAAACCGGGCAGACCGATATTTCGGATATTGATTTGCCTTCTTTTTCCTCGTCGAAAATCGCGCCGCATACCGCGCATTTGTAGATTGCCATAAAAATTACCTCCTGTCTTTATTTATTTTAAATTAAATTATATTCAGAATAGAGAGCCTATTTGGTAGATCAGAAATGCGATTATGTAGGCGAAGCCTGTCTGATAGGCCAGCGCGAATGCCGTCCATTTTTTGCTTGACATTTCTCTGGCGATAGCCGCCATTGCCGCGACGCAGGGCGCGCACAGCAGATTGAATATCAGGAACGCGAAGGCCGAAACGGGCGTGAAAGCGCTGCTCAGCGCCGCGCTCAGATCGGTGCCGGAGTACAGCACGGCAAGGGTGCTGACAACGTTTTCTTTAGCGATAAGCCCCGAGAGCACGGCCACCGCTGCTTCTCTGTTCCCGAAACCCAGCGGAACAAAGAACCAAGAAAAACCCTGACCGATGTATGACAGGATCGACTTTGAGAAATCATCGGTAAAGCCGAACCTACCGCCGCTGAATCCGAGATTTGACAAAAGCCAGATCACAACGGCTGAGAGAAGTATAACTGTGCCTGCCTTTTTCACGAACGATGAAACGCGGTTCCACATACTTTTGAACACGTTTTTCGGGATCGGCAGATGATAGGGCGGAAGCTCCATAATAAACGGAGTAGAGTCACCCGAGAACAGCTTTGTTCTCTTGAGTATCAGGCCCGAGACTATGATAGCCAGCGCGCCGATCAGATACGAAAGCGGAGCCGCCCACCACGCGCCGCCGAGGAACACGCCCGAAAACAGCGCGATCATCGGCAGCTTCGCGCTGCACGGTATAAATGTTGTGGTGATTATTGTGAGCCGCCGCTCGGCTGTGTTTTCAATAGTGCGCGATGCCATAATTCCCGGCACGCCGCAGCCGGTTCCGATTATGATGGGAATGAACGACTTGCCCGAAAGTCCGATTTTTCTGAATATTCCGTCCATTATGAAGGCCACGCGGGACATATATCCGCAGTCCTCAAGAAACGCCATAAAGATAAACAGCAGCATGATCTGCGGAACAAAGCTCAAAACCGAGCCTACGCCCGCGATAATTCCGTCGATTATAAGCGAGATCAGCGCTTCGTGAGTGCCGATATTTGTCAAAAAAGCGCGGAGGGCCACCGGAACGATTCCCGATTCGCCGAAAATATTATCCTCGATTATGCCCGAAAACATCGCGCCCAGCGATGTCACTGAGACGTAATACATCAGAAACATAACAACCGCGAAAACGGGCAGAGCGGCAAATCTGTTTGTTAGCACGCTGTCGATACGCTCCGATACCTTGTCGCCTATCCTGCGCTTAACATAACACTGCTTGATGATCGACGAGATTTTCGCGTATCTCTCGGTTATGATTATGCTCTCGCTGTCGTCGCCCATTTTATTTTCGGTCTTTTTGATTATGTTTTCTATTTTGTCGTTTTGCGGAACATTGCCTATAAGCTCGCTGAGCCGCTCGTCGCGCTCAAAAATTTTAACCGCAAAAAAACGCCTCTGCGCCTTAGGCGCGTCGGATATCAGGTTTTTTATAGCGAGAACCGCCTCCTCGACCGGAGCCGAAAAGCCGAGAGGCCTCACGTTCGACGGTTTTCCCGCCAGATCCGCCGCGGCGTCTATCGCGCGTCTGAGGCCGCCGCCTTTGAGCGCCGATGTCTCAAATACCGGGCATCCGCCCAACGCCTTTGAAAATTTTTTAAGGTCAATGACATCGCCGCGTTTTTCTATAACGTCCGCCATGTTTATAACCACCACGACCGGTATTCCGAGCTCCAGTATCTGGGTCGTCAGATATAGATTTCGCTCAATGTTTGTGCCGTCCAGTATGTTTAAAATAACGTCCGGCGGTGATTTTATAAGATAGTTGCGCGCCACGACCTCCTCGGGAGTGTAAGGCGAGAGCGAGTAGATACCGGGCAGATCGGCGATCGTGATCTCGGGGTTATAGATCAGCCGTCCCTCTTTTTTCTCAACGGTAACGCCCGGCCAGTTTCCCACATACTGGTCGGAGCCCGTCAGAGCGTTAAATATCGTGGTTTTTCCGCAGTTCGGATTCCCCGCGAGAGCAATAGTCACAGCCATAATATTTCTCCGTGTAAAAATTTTTTTGAAATTTTGGGAACAAAATCTTGTGTTTTGTCGTCATATAAAACATAAGGACAAAATCCGAAAGGACTGAATTATATGAGAACAAAATCTATTAAGATCCCGTTTCCCAAAGCGGCCGTGTTCGCAGCCTTTATACTATCTATTATACTGTTTATGCCGGGCTTGTCAAGTATATGCTGCGCGGAAGAAATAAAACCCGCGGAATTATATTTCGAGCCTGTCGGTGGCGGAAAGTTTATATATTGCAACAACACGGAGGGCATATTCAGAGAGTATCTCGCCGACTCGTCGAATCCGAATCCGAGATACACCATGTCAAACCTTGATTTAACGCCCGACAGGTATTACATATATTTGTCGCATATCAACTACACCTACGGCTACGACGAGAGCTATAATCCCCGCGGTCTCGGGTTTGACGTCGAGCTTGATCTTGAGATAACCGCAAAGGAGGACTCGGTCCTCAGAATAAACAGAGCCGCGTTTGAGACCCCCAAGGTCAAAAGGTACATTGACGAAAGCGGAAATATGAAATATGTTTTTCCCACATGGGGCGCGGAAAACGCGGTCGCTACCATGACAGACCACGATATTTATATGCTGAATTCCGACGTTGTGTTTAAAAACAGCGGATACTCACCCAAAACCGTCAGCATCAAAAAGGGTGAGACGGTTTGGCTCAGCAAGTTTATCGACAACTATTCGGCATGCGCCATGATACTGCCGGTCTTTATGACAGCCGACACCGAGCTGCTTTCGGGAAAAGTCGATATGAACGTTGCAGAGCTCCGCTCAAAGGACGGAAAAATCGGAGATCGCTCTGATTTTAAAAGAGATAATGTCGCGTTCGGCTCATATCTCAGAGACAGATGCTTAAAGGGCGTGGCCGACAGCCTGCCCGAGGTCGAGACCGATCTTGAATACGAGATAGACGACACAATTGCCAATGGAGAGTATCTTCCCGTTAAATTTAAAAACCAATACACGCCCGATGATGTTGTTTTAAACTCTTGGGTCACGAATTTAAATCCGCAGGATGACATATGGGCAAAGTATACAACCGCCGAGTCCGACATGCTGGCTTTTAAGTATTACGACCCGTCAAAGCTTGAGTTTTACGGCTCAAGCGTGCCTAAGAATAAGAAAAGCGACACATGGATATTTGACACTCGGCACAGCGACACCCGCGAATATGTAGCGGAGTCTGGTTTCTCAAAGGAAAATTATATCCCGAATTATGAGCTGTCACCCGAAAAGGACAATCAGGGCTTCGGGTGCAGTATGGGAAACTACGGCGTCACCACAAGGTATAATCTCAAAATCACAAATAACGGAGAAAAGACGAGATATTTTAATTATGACGCGTCGACCTCGGCCGATATTATTGTAACTATGAAAAATAAAGACGGCAGTCTCCGCGGCGAACGCCCGATCATAGCCAAAGGCGGCCACGGCACAAATATTGTGACCGATATCTGCGCTTATGCCGAGCTGCCGCCGCGAAGCACGACCGAGTTCACGCTCGAAACGCTGCTTCCTGTAAATTACTTAGGCGGAGTGACAAACGCTTTCAGAATTTCCGACGCAAAGCCGGATATGATATTTTTGACGAGCAACAGAACCATGCTCCCGGATTATGACACCATATACAACAAATATTTTGACGAGTACAGCGAAAAGGCGGACGAGGCGACAAAGGAATTACTGTCAGGCAATCTCGATAATTTCGAGGTGACAAAGACCAACAGAGGTTATATGCTGCGCTTCAAAGCGTGGGACGCGAACCCGAATTTTCAGGGAAACTTTAAAACGGTCGGCAGCGACATATATTTCCTGGACAATAATTTTTGTTACACCGGAAAAAGCCACTTTGACGAGTTTCCGCTGAAAGCTGTTGAGAGCGACGGTAAATGTACTGTAACTCTGCAAAGCGGCAAGCGTCTGTTCAGCGCCGATGAAAAAACTTGGCACGAGCCGCTTTGGGCCGCCGATACAGACGAGACTCTCGATAAAATACTGGTATCATTAAACGGAGAATTCTTGGAATTTGACGTTGACCCCATATTGGTGAGCGACCGCACACTTGTTCCGATGCGAAAAATTTTTGAGGCTCTGAATTTAAATGTAAACTGGAACAACTTTACACAGACAGCGACGGCATATGACGAGAACCGCATGATTTCGTTTACTTTGGGCAGCGATACCGCAGTTATAAATGGAAAAGACTTTACACTTGATGCCGCTCCCGAGCTGTGCGGCGACCGTACAATGATACCGCTCAGATTCTTGAGCGAGACGCTCGGATACAGGGTAAGCTGGGACGATGCCTCAAGATGCGCGTATATTGACGACTATCCGAAGCTTCCCGAAAACGGTTCAAAATATTATGTTATTTACAGAGAAGGCTACAGAGACGACCGAGTTGAGGTTGTCATGTTTGACACAAACGTTTCCGAGCCGCGCCTTATATGGGACGGAGCGGCAACGATAGAAGGCGGCAATTCTCAGGTTTTGAACGACAAGAAATATTATCTTGACGAGGAAACAAACAGCTGGGTGCTTTTCGAGGAAAATTTCGGCACTATCAGCAATAACGCCTCGATGATCATAAAAGCCAACCTCCCTATTGCAATCCCCCGGTAAACGGGGATATATACTCTTGCCTCCCTCTATGAAAAAGAGGGAGGTTTTAAAAATTGCCGACCTATCGGGCAAGCTGAAATTTCCATGGTTTGGCCGTGTGTTTTTATGAACATTTTTTATTGACAACATCTGTTCTTTATGTTAATATTTATTAATTGCAAATTTAAGTAAAGGACAGGGATAAAAGTGATTAAAATGAAGTTTGAAAAGGCGGCGCCGGAAAGCGTCGGCATCAGCCCGAAGGGCATAGAGGGATTTATAAAAAGGCTTGAAAAAGACGAGCTCGATATGCACAGCGTTCTGATAATGCGCGGCGGAAAGCTGGTTTTTGAGGGATATTACGAGCCTTACGGCAAAAACTCGCTCCACCGCATGTTTTCCATAAGCAAGAGCCTTACGGCGATCGCGATAGGAATGATGATATTTGACAGGGATATCGGGCTTGACGACAAGATCTGCGATTATTTCCCCGAGTTTATGCCCGAGGACGGCGCCCATCCGTATCTTCGAGAAACGACGATCCGCCACATGCTTACTATGACGACGCCCCACGACGGCACGACCTATGACAAATACAGCGGCAAAGGCTGGGTCAAGAGCTTTTTCACAAAAACTCCGTCGCATAAGCCCGGCACGATTTTTTCATATGACACAAGCGCCTCTCACGTTTTGGCAGCTCTGGTTGAAAAACGGACAGGAAAGCGTCTTATCGACTATGTGCGCGATAAGGGGCTGATGATCTCGGATGAGGCGTATTTTATTCCTGACGGCGAGGGCGTGAGCCAGGGCGGTTCCGGACTGCTGGCGCTTCCCTATGATCTGCTTATTATTGCCGATATGCTGATGCGGGGCGGCGTCTCGGGCGAAAAGCGGCTTTTGACCGCCGGATACGTGCAGGAGATGACTTCGTTTCAAGTGCCGAACCATGCCAAGGGATATTTTCCCGCCGAGCAGCAGGGCTACGGCTATCAGATATGGCGCACACAGCGCGGCGGCTTTATGATGTACGGTCTCGCGGGTCAGCTCGCGGTCTGCTTCCCCGAAAAAGACCTGATTTTTGTCACAACGGCCGATCTGACCGATAGAAAAGGCGGAATCCAGCGCATATTCGACGCGTTTTTCGACGAGGTGTATGACACCTTGGACGGCGGCTTTGAGCGCGCTGACCTCTCATCGCTTGAAAAAGACCTCGCTGTCATGCCCCTTGAGAATAGAGATACATACGATATTGATAAAATATACGAATTTGCCGACAACAAGCCCGGGCTCAAAGCCATGCGCATAGCCGCGAATTCGGACAGCGGCTCGATCAATCTTGAGTTTTCCGACGGTATTCAAAGCATCGGATTCGGATTCGGCGAGCTGAGATTCGGCGGATTTGTAAAATATAACTGCCCGTACGCGGCATCGGCGGGCTGGTGCGGTGAGAATATTCTTATTATAAAAGCCAACCTAATTGGCGAGTGCGCGGGAAAAATATTTATTGAGCTTTCGTTCAGCGGCAGCGAGGTCACGGTGTTTATGAGAAAAACCGAGGAAACGCTGTTTAACGAATTCAATGGATTTGCTCAAAGCAAATAGCAAATAATTTGAGGTGATCAAATGCGATTTAAAACAATAATTTCCGTATTTGTGGTCTGTATGTGTCTCGCTCTCGCGGGCTGCGGAAAAACCGCCACCGACAGCGGCGCTTTTACCGAGCGAGGCAAAACGCAAACAGCGTCCGAGCACAGCGAAGCGTCCGTTCCGTCTGTTTCGGCGGCTGAGAGCATCGAAAACAGCGCCGATCTTCCAAACGGAGTCGCCGCGGTCGTGAACGGCGAGGAACTTAAGCCCGAGGACTTCGGATACTATATCTATAACGAGGCGGTCGTTCAGATGTACGCCTCGGACCCTAACGCGGATTTTTCAACATTTGACTGGAGCAGCGAATCGGGCGGCAAACCGATTTCCGAGAAGGTAACTGAAACCGCCATAGCCGACGCGGTTGCGGACACGGCGTTCAGGCAAAAGGCGCAGGAGGCGGGTTATTCTGTCTCGGAGGCCGAAAAGACAGCCTCGGGCCTTGTTGACGACGCGATTGAAAGAAGCGGCGAGGACGGATTTAAGAAAACCGCCAACGCGCTGGGAATCAGCGGCGCGGAACAGTATAAAAAAGTATATACCGATATCGCTGTTTTTGACGACGTTGCCGAGGACTTTCAGAAAAATCCGACAAGATATTTATCCGACCCGTCGGTCCTTTCCGAATACGCGGACGACAGAGGCGCGTCGGTGCGCCAGATACTGATATTAAACGATACCTCAAAGGGCGACGCGATGACGATCGCGGCCGAGGTAAATCAGAGAGCCAAAAGCGGAGAGGATTTCACCGCGCTTATGAGCGAGTATAACGAGGATTCGCAGAAAGATAAGAATTATGTCTATACTTTTACGCGAGGAGAAATGGTAAGCTCATTTGAGGATGCGGCGTTCGCGCTCGGCATAGACCAAATAAGCGATATAGTCAAGTCGGATTACGGCTATCACACAATCAAGCGTGTATGCGGCGCGTATGAGCTCAGAAATTACTGGAAAGCGCAGTCGGACATAAAAATCGCGGAAAACGCGGCCGAGATGCTCAACTTCGACAGCGTGATAAATATGGCAAAAGAGGCGGCCGAGTCCGCCGAACAATAAAAAAAGTGAGGTAATCATTATGAGTGAAAAAAACATTGTAAAGTTCGAGATGGAAAACGGCGGTGAGTTCACGATAGAGCTGTATTCCGAGTACGCCCCCAAGACTGTGGAAAATTTTATTAATCTTGTGTCAAACGGGTTTTATGACGGACTGACGTTCCACCGCGTGATTGACGGATTTATGGCTCAGGGCGGCTGCCCCAACGGAAACGGCACGGGCGGCAGCGGCGAGAATATTCCCGGTGAGTTCGCGATGAACGGCTTTTCTGACAACACTCTCAGCCATACCCGAGGCGTTGTCTCGATGGCGCGCGCCATGAACCCGAATTCGGCCAGCAGTCAGTTTTTTATCTGCTACGACAACGCCGATTTTCTTGACGGCCAATACGCCGCGTTCGGAAAGGTTATCGACGGCATGGATGTGGTCGACGGTTTTCTGAGTGTTCGCAGGGTCGGCCCCGAGGGCGGAACACCCACCGAGCCTATTGTTATAAGCCGCGCCTATATCGCGGAGCAGTGAGCCTCATCAGCGTTTCCGAAGCGCTCGGGCGTATTATCGCCGAGCTCAATGACGCGGGATATGAGGCGTATCCGGTGGGCGGCTGCGTGCGCGACAGTCTCATGGAAAAAATTCCGAAGGATTGGGACGCCGCTGTTTCGGCAAAGCCCGAGCAGGTCAAGCAGGCTCTCGGTAAACTGAATTACAAAATAATCGACACGGGTATCAAACACGGCACCGTGACCGTTATCGCGGACGGCGCGCCGTATGAGATCACCACGTTCAGGACCGACGGCAGCTATACCGACAACAGGAGGCCCGACTCGGTGGAGTTCGTGTCCGACATAAGAGATGATCTCTCAAGGCGCGATTTTACGATCAACGCCATAGCCTACGACTGCGCTGCGGATCGGATAATCGACCCATTTGACGGTAGGCGCGATATTGAAACCGGGATAATCCGCTGCGTCGGCGAGCCGGACAAGCGTTTTACCGAAGATTCCCTGCGCATACTGCGGGGGCTCAGGTTCGCCTCGGTCCTCGGTTTTGATATAGTGGAAAGCACGTCCGTTTCAATGAAAAAACACGCCAATCTGCTCAAAAATGTTTCATATGAAAGAATTTACGCCGAGCTTAAAATGATAATATGCGGAGAGCGTATCGGCCCTGTTTTGAGGGAATACAGAGATATTTTCGCGCGCGTGATCCCGGAGATCGAGCCTATGTTTGATTTTCCGCAGCGAAATCCCTATCATTGCTATGATGTGTGGGAGCACACGATACATGCCGTTGAGAATGTTCAACCCGATGCGGCGCTGCGCTTAGCGGCGCTGTTTCACGACAGCGGAAAGCCCGGAACGCACAGCTCGCAGATCTTGCAGGACGGCGAAATGATCGACCATTTTTATAATCACGGCGCGCTCTCGGGAAGGCTTGCGGAAACGGCCCTCTCAAGGCTAAAGGCCGATAATCTTACAAAAGATACGGCGGTGTACCTGGCCGCTCATCACGGCGATATGACCGTGCCGACCAAAAAAAGCGTGAGGCGCAGACTGGTAAAGCTCGACGCCGAGTTCAAAGACGGCAAGGCGATATTCGACATGCTTATAAAAATCAAGCTTGCAGATGTTTCGGCACAGGCTGAGCATGTCAGACAGAGCCGCATTGAAGAGCTTAACAAGACCGCGGAGCTGGCCGATGAGATCATAGCCGAAAAAGATTGCTTAAGTCTTAAGGACTTGGCCGTAAACGGCAGAGACATTATGTGTCTTGGATTTTCGGGCCCCGATATAGGCATGATCCTCGATGATGCGCTTGATAAGGTAATATCCGAAAAACTGAGCAACGATCGAGAATCAATAATTGAGTATATAAACAAAAATTATTTGTAAACATAGTTAATAATTATTAATTATACTTGATTTATGTATATTTTTTATATATAATATAATTAATAATTTCATTTGAAGGAGTGATACCTATGGGTAAGAAATACGCGATCGGTATTGATTACGGCTCACTGTCGGGCAGAGCCGTTCTTGTTGACGTCGAAAACGGGGCGGAGCTTGCCTCGTCGGTATATGAGTATCCTCATGAGGTAATGTATGAATATCTGCCCGACGGCACAACAAAGCTTGGCGACGACTGGGCGCTTCAGCATCCGCAGGATTATCTTGACGTGCTCAAACACACAGTTCCCGATGTCATCAAACAGTCCGAAGTCGACAAAAGCGATATTATCGGCCTCGGCATCGACTTTACCGCCTGCACCGTGCTTCCGGTAAAATCCGACGGAACGCCGCTCTGTTTTATGGATGAGTACAAGTCGAATCCGCATGCCTATGTGAAGCTCTGGAAACATCACGCGGCGCAGAAGTACGCCAATAAATTGAACGAGATCGCAAAAAAATCCGATGAGAATTTTCTCTCAAGATACGGCGGCAAGATCTCATCAGAATGGATGATCCCCAAAGCATGGCAGATCGCCGAGGAAGCCCCCGAGATATACGACGCGATGGATAAGTTCATCGAGGCGGGCGACTGGGTTGTATGGCAGCTTACCGGCCGCGAGACCAGAAACAGCTGCACCGCGGGATACAAGGCGCTCTGGAGCAAATCTGAGGGATTTCCGCCGAACAGCTTTTTTAGGTCGCTCCATCCGAAGCTTGAAAACTTTGTCGATGAAAAAATCGGCTGCGAGATCACGCCTATCGGCTCAAAGGCGGGAGAGATAACTCGCGAAATGGCGAAGCTGACGGGGCTCAAAGAAGGCACCGCGGTCGCTGTCGCGAATGTTGACGCGCACGTGGCGCTCCCTGCTGTCGGAGTTACAGAGGCGGGGAAAATGCTTATGATAATCGGAACATCGACCTGCGATATACTTTTGGGCAATGAGGAAAAGATCGTGCCCGGCATGTGCGGAGTTGTCGAGGACGGCGTTATCCCCGGATTTCAGGGATATGAGGCCGGGCAGTCCTGCGTCGGCGATCACTTTGACTGGTTCGTTAAAACCTCGGTTCCCGAGAGCTACTACCGCGAGGCAAAGGCTCTTGACATGAATATACATCAGCTGCTGAGAACCAAGGCCGGAAAGAAAAAGCCCGGCGAGACGGGACTTGTCGCGCTTGACTGGTGGAACGGCAACCGCAGCGTGCTCGTGGATGTTGACCTGACCGGAATGATCCTCGGCATGACGCTTCTGACGCGCCCCGAGGATATATACCGCGCGCTTATCGAGGCCACGGCATACGGCACGCGAATGATCGTTGAAACATTCCGTGAAAACGGAGTGCCTATCACCGAACTGTACGCGGCGGGCGGAATAGCGCAGAAGGATTCGTTTATGATGCAGATCTACGCCGATGTCATGAACATGAATATAAAGATCGCCGAATCGAAACAGGCCGGAGCTCTCGGCTCGGCTATGTTCGGAGCGGTCGCGGCGGGCTCTGCCGCGGGCGGCTACGACAGCATCAAAGACTGCGCCAAGAAAATGGGCAGAGTAATGACGAGATATTATAAGCCGATTCCCGAAAACGTTGAGATATACAATGAGCTTTACGCCGAGTATAAACAGCTTCATGACTATTTCGGCAGAGGCGCAAACGATGTCATGAAGCGTCTCAAGAATATAAAAAAGTCTGTAAGAGAATAAACACGTTAGTATAAATGAGGATAAATTATGTATGATGAACTGAAAAAAAGAGTATACGAGGCGAACATGCTGCTCCCGAAGCACGGACTTGTGACGTTCACCTGGGGAAACGCCTCGGAAATCGACAGAAAGTCGGGAGTTGTGGCGATAAAGCCCTCCGGCGTTGAATATGACAAGCTGAAACCGGAGCATATAGTTGTGCTTGATTTGGACAGCGGCGATATCGTCGACGGCAAGCTGAATCCGTCCTCCGACACTCCGACTCATCTTGAGCTTTACAAGCGTTTCCCGAATATAGGCGGAGTTGTTCACACTCACTCTGCCCATGGCACGGCTTGGGCGCAGGCGGGAAGAGATCTGCCCGCGTACGGCACGACCCATGCCGATTACTTCTACGGCCCGATCCTCTGCACAAGAGCGCTCACGAAACCAGAGGTTGAGGAGGCTTATGAGCTGAATACCGGCAGGGTAATCGCCGAGACTTTCGAAAATAAAGAAATTGATCCCGACGCTGTTCCCGGAGTTCTGGTGTCGAACCACGCGCCGTTTTCTTGGGGGACCGACGCGAAGAACGCGGTACATAACGCGGTGGTTCTTGAGGAAGTCGCGAAGGTGGCGTTTATGTGTGAAATTATAAATCCCGAAATTCCGGTTATGCCCGCCTATGTGCTGGACAAGCATTATAACCGCAAACACGGAAAAAACGCGTATTACGGGCAGGGTGGAGCCAATGGGTAGGTTTATTGTGGTTGAGGGACTTGACGGCAGCGGAAAGTCGTCGCAGATCGAGCTCCTCAAACAAAACCTCGAGAGCAGAGGCGAGAAAGTACATATAACGCACGAGCCGACCTCTTACGAGACGGGCGCTTATCTGAATCGTATTTTAGCCGAGAGCGCTGATAAGGACATACATCTGCAGGCAGCGCTGTTTCTGGCCGACAGGATCGAGCATGTGACAAATCCCGAGTTCGGCATAAAAAAATACTTGGACGAGGGATATACCGTGATTTGCGACAGATATTACTACTCATCTCTCGCTTATCAGGGGACCGATCCCGAGTGCGATTATGAGTGGGTCAGAAACATGAATCTGGGCTGCTCAAAACTGCTCAAGCCCGACTTGTGCATATTTCTTGACGTTATGCCGGAAGTGTGCAAGAACAGGATCGACTCGGGCCGGGATAATATAGAGCTGTACGAGCAGAGCGCGGCACAGCTCAGCGGAATAAGAGAAGGTTTTATGACCGTTTTAGATGATCTTAAAAATAACTGCGGACACAATATTGTGATTATAGACGGCGGTCGAGACATTGATGCTATTTCAAAGGAGATATTAAGCTATGTATAAAAGATTATTTACATCCGAATCGGTGACAGAAGGTCATCCCGACAAAATTTCTGACCTTATTTCCGACGCGATCTTAGACGCGATCTTAGAGAATGATCCGAAAGCGAGAGTGGCGGTCGAGGTGACCGTGACGACCGGTCTTGTTCTGATTGTCGGCGAGATCACCACGACCACATATGTCGATATGAAAACCATCGCCCGCGAGACGATACGCGAGGTGGGTTACGACAGAGCGAAATACGGCTTCGACTGCGACACCTGCGCCGTGCTTTTGGCTATAGACGAGCAGTCGGGCGATATTGCCCGCGGCGTGGACGACGGCGGAGAAGGCTTGGGCGCGGGCGACCAGGGCATGATGTTCGGCTTTGCCTGCGACGAGACCGAGGAATACATGCCTTTGCCGATATCTCTCGCGCATAAGCTTACAAAACGTCTGACCGAGGTGCGCAAAAAGAATATTTTAAACTATCTCCGTCCGGACGGCAAGGCTCAGGTCACGGTCGAGTATAACGAGGACGGCAGCTTTAAGCGCGTCGACGCCGTTGTGGTGTCCACTCAGCACAGCGAGGCTGTATCCCAGGAGCGGCTGCAGCGGGATATAAAAAAATATGTCATCGACGAGGTTATAGGCGATGATTTGAAAGACGAGAACACGACCATATATATAAATCCCACCGGCAGGTTTGTGGTCGGCGGCCCTCAGGGCGACAGCGGCCATACCGGCAGAAAAATAATTGTTGACACTTACGGCGGATACGCGTGTCACGGCGGCGGAGCCTTCTCGGGCAAGGACCCCACAAAGGTCGACAGAAGCGCGGCCTACGCCGCCAGATACGTTGCGAAAAACGTTGTAGCGGCGGGGCTCGCAAAGGCATGCGAGATACAGCTTGCCTATGCTATCGGCGTCAGCAAACCGGTGTCGGTGCGCGTTGACACGCGCGGCACGGGCGTTATTCCCGACAGTGAGATCGCCGAAAGAATTTTAAAGGTGTTTGACCTGACGCCGAGCGGCATTATAAAGAATCTCGATTTGCAGCGCCCGATATACAAGCAGACCGCGGCCTACGGCCACTTTGGCAGAAACGATCTCGATCTTCCGTGGGAGAAAACCGACAAAGCCGAACTGCTTAAATAAATAAAAAATACTGACTCCCCCGTTTCGGGGGAGTTATCTTCGAAAAAAGATATTAAAATTTTTGAGGTGTAAATTATGTCCTATGACGGATTTGTGACGCGAAGCGTCGTCTGTGAGCTCAACCAAAAGCTGCTCGGCGGCAAGATCGACAAGATATATCAGCCCGAGAGCGACGAAATAATACTTAACGTGCGGACCTTTGACGGAAATTATCGTCTGCTGCTTTCGGCGAGCGCGTCAAACGCTCGGGTGCATCTGACAAACACAAAAAAAGAAAATCCGATGACGCCGCCTATGCTGTGCATGCTTATGCGCAAACATTTGAGCGGAGGCAGAATAACAGCGGTTTCCCAGCCGGGCTGCGACCGCGTTGTCAGGATTGACGTCGAGTGCCTCAGCGAGCTGGGCGATCTTGAGACAAAGTCGATAATCACCGAGATCATGGGGCGCCACAGCAACATAATTTTTATTGACGACAGCAACAAGATATTGGACAGCGCCAAGCATGTTGATTTCACCGTCAGCAAGGTGCGGCAGATCCTGCCCGGTTTTATTTACGAGGCGCCACCGCCGCAGAACAAGCTGACGCCCGACGATTTTGAGCTTGTGGGATTCATGAATGAGTTCTCGCGTCAAGACCCCGACACGCTGCTTGACAAGTTCCTGCTGGATCATATTATGGGTATGAGCCCGCTTGTGGCGCGCGAGCTTGTTTATAAGTTCGCGGGGCATACTAAGATAACAAAATCCGAGGTCGGCGACGCCGAGTTTGTCACGTTTATAGGCTCATTTATTGACGATATGAAGAGCGCTCGGTTCACCCCCTGCGTTGTCTATGAAAAGCAGACGGGAAAGCCCATGTCGTTTTCGTGCGTATCGCTTGAGCAGTACGGCGATATTGCCGATCTAAAGGCCAAAGATTCGATATCAGAGGCGATCGACGAATATTATGTGACCCGCTCAATGCGCGAGAGCATGCGCCAAAGGAGTGCCGATATTTTAAAGCTTGTCAACAACAATATCGACAGATGCGCGAAAAAGCTGGCTATGCACAGAGAGAACCTCGAAAAGTCAAAAAACAGAGATAAGTATAAAATAAAAGGCGATCTGCTTACCGCGAACATGCACAGGGTCAAATACGGCATGGACAGCATCACAGTCGAGAATTTCTATGACGATAACAAAGAGATCAAGATCACGCTTGACCCGACAATATCGCCCGCGCAGAACGCGCAAAAATTTTATAAAAGATACAACAAAGCGAAGGTGACCGAGAAGTACGCCTCGGAGCAGATCGCGGAGGCGGAGGAGGAGCTCGCGTATCTTGAGACGGTGCTCGAAAGTATCCGAAACGCGGAAACTCCGCGCGACCTTTCTGAAATAAAGCAGGAGCTTCGGGAGCAGGGATACATCAAGACGACAGGTCCGACAAACAAAAAGAAAAAACCGAAAAACACGGCCTCAAAACCCATGAGATTCACCTCAAGCGACGGGTATGAAATTCTTGTCGGACGCAACAACAAGCAAAACGACGAGCTGACGATACGCATGTCGTATTCTACCGATATTTGGCTCCATACAAAAGAAATACCCGGCTCGCATGTGCTTATCCGAACCGAAGGCACCGGAGAGGCGCCCGACCAAACGATTTTGGAGGCCGCCCGCCTCGCGGCGTACTACAGCAAAGCGAGAGAGTCGGCGCAGGTCCCTGTAGATTATACTCGGGTCAAAAATGTTAAAAAACCGAACGGCGCGAAGCCCGGGTTTGTGATTTACGAAAAGAACCGAACGGTTTACGTTGAGCCGTCGCTTATATAATTTTAAAGGGAGTGTTATTTATGGATATTAATTCCGAAATCATGGCGCGCTCCGCGCTTGAAAAATTAAAGCGGGGAAACGCCGAGTATTTAAGCGCAAAGTCGCCCATTGGCGATATTTCTCCGTCCGTGCGCCAAAAGACATGTGATGAGGGACAAAAGCCGTACGCGGTTGTTATCACATGCTCGGATTCGAGAGTTATACCCGAGAGCATTTTTTCGGCAGGAATAGGCGAGCTGTTTGTGATAAGGGTCGCGGGAAACGTTATGGACCGAACGCAGCTTGGCAGCGTGATCTACGCCGTGTCGCATTTGGGCTGCAAGCTTGTTGTAGTTTTGGGCCACACCCATTGCGGCGCTGTTCACGCCGCTATACATGACGAGCCTGACGGATACGTTAAATATTTGACCGACGAGATCCGCCTTGCTATCCGCGATGAGAAGGACGAGAACAAGGCGTGTCGCTTGAATGTTGAGCGCAGTGTCCGCGTCACGAAAGACGCTTTGGGTGTATCCGAGGGTGATGAAAGCGGTTTGGCGGTAATCGGCGCGATATATAATATTGACAGCGGAAAAGTTGATTTCTTAAACGAGATATAAATTTCAAAGTTTATAAAATATTCACAAATTATCTATATTTTTGCAATTATTTTATATTAAAATATAATAAATACTATATAGATAGGAGATGTATATTATGAAAAAGATGAACAAGAAGATCTCGATAACCGCCGCGGTTCTGTTGTGCGTTTTATGCGTTGCGGTCGGAGGCTGCGCGGCTACGATCGCGCAGAACATTCAAGCCGAGCTCAGACCCGATTTTACGATCGTTATTGACGGAACCGAGCGCACGTTCAAGAACGTCAACGGCGAAGTTGTTGACCCGATTTTATATAACGGCTCGACCTATCTGCCCATCCGCGCCATCGGAGAGATAATGGGCAAGGAAGTTACATGGTACGAGGATCAGAAGCGTGTTGAACTCAGCGACAAAAAGACCACGGTGACCGACGCAGACAATATCGTGACGGGAACATCTCCCACTGCGAAGCCGGCTCCGCAGAACAGTCAAAACACGCAGCAAGGCGCGCAGTCTGCCGCAGGAATAACGCTTGACAAGGCGAAGGAAATAGCGCTTCAAAAAGCCGGCCTCAATGAGGCCGATGTGAGATTCACCGAAGCCAAAAAAGATTTTGACGACGGCAGAGAGGTTTATGACATAGAGTTCCGTGTTGGCAGGACTGAATATTCCGCGGAAGTTTTGGCAAGCGACGGAACAATAGTTTCCTGGGAAGTTGATAATGACTAAATTTTAAAGCCGCCCTCGGGCGGCTTTTGTTATGTGAGAAGCTTTTTTATCTCTCCCGCCAGATACAGCGAGCCGCACACGCATATTGTTCCGTCAAAATTTTTGAGTTTGTCCAAAGCGGCGGCGGGTGATTCTGTGGTTTTCGCGGCAATACCGCGGCGCGTAAATTCGGCCGCAAGTTTATTAGAACTGAGGCAGCGAGGCATATCAAGTTGCGTTACCGTGACTTCGGAATTATGTTTTTCGCAAAATTGCGAGATCAAGCTTGTTATTTCGGCGTGATCTTTGTCATCCATGACGGCGGTGACAAAATGTATGGGTTCTCGCAGGCCTTCGAGCTCGTCAAGCAGGGCTCCGACCGCTTGAGGATTATGCGCGCCGTCGATCAGCACGTTTCCTATCCGCTCAAGTCTGCCGTTGATTCTCGCGCGCGACAGGCCGTGTTTTATATGATTTATGTTAATATCATAGCTGTTTTTGGACAGCGTTATCGCGGTTTCGATCGCCGTCACCGCGTTCACGGCCTGAAACTCTCCGTTCATTGCGAGAGTGTATTTTTCGTCTTTATAAGTGAATGACCTGCTGTTTCGATCATACCCGGTCGGAAGCTCCGGAATAATCAACTCGGAGTTCAGTTTAATACAGATATCTTTGGCGTTTTTAAAAACAATATCGTCCTGTTTTGGGTACAAAACGAGCGGAGAGCCGCGTTTGACTATACCCAGCTTTTCACGTGAAATACTGTCGAGAGTGCCGCCCAGATATTGGCAGTGGTCAAGTCCGATAGAGGTCAGCACGGTCACCTCGGATTTTTCGATAACGTTTGTAGCGTCAAGCCTGCCGCCCAGTCCGACCTCAAGCACGACAATATCGCAGCTTTCACGCAGAAAATAAAGCATTGCAACGGCGGTTATAAAAGCAAACTCCGATACCTCGACGTCGTATTTTTCTGATATTTCTTTTATGTAAGTTACAATTTCAGCAAGCTCGCCGTCGCCTATCGGTTCGCCGTTTATCCTGATCCTTTCGTTGAAGCGAACGAGAAACGGCGATGTAAACAAACCGGTCTTATACCCCGCCGATTGTAAAATTTCGGAGATCATTGTCGCGGTGCTGCCTTTGCCGTTTGTGCCGCCCACATGAATAAATTTAAGCTTTTTATGCGGGTCGCCGAGTTTTTTTAGCAGAACGCGCAGAAGGTCATTTCCCAAAACGCGGCTGAATTTTGGTATTGAGTGAATATATTTGATCGCTCGGTCGTATGTCATTATATCAGCTCCGTCTCACGGGCACTCCCTCAGATCTGAGATAATCTTTGAGGTCGCCTATTTCAATTTCGCGGAAGTGGAAGAGGGAGGCAGCGAGCGCGGCGTCCGCTTTTCCTTCGGTCAAAGCGTCTTTAAAATGCTCCGGTGTTCCCGCTCCGCCCGACGCTATGACGGGTATCGACACGCTTTCGGCAATCGCGCGCGTCAGTTCAATGTCATAGCCGGCCTTTGTTCCGTCACAGTCCATTGATGTCAGCAATATCTCGCCCGCGCCGAGTGATTCGGCGCGCTTTGCCCATTCAACCGCGTCAAGCCCGGTGTCTATCCTGCCGCCGTTTATATATACGTTCCACCGAGGCTCGGCAGCGTTACTGTCCTCGCGCCGCTTCGCGTCTATCGCGACAACAACGCACTGACTGCCGAATTTTTCGGCGGCGTCCGATATGAGCCGCGGATTTCGTATCGCCGATGAATTGATCGAGATCTTATCGGCTCCCTGAAGCAGCAGTTCCCGAAAGTCGTCGACGGTTTTTATGCCGCCGCCGACGGTAAACGGGATAAACACGGTCTCGGCTACTCTTTTAGCCATTTCTATCACCGTGCCGCGAGCCTCGTGCGTGGCGGTTATATCCAGAAAAACAAGCTCGTCCGCGCCCGCTTTGTTGTAAACCTTCGCTACTTCCACCGGGTCTCCGGCGTCTATAAGATTTATAAAGTTAACTCCCTTTACAACCCGTCCGTTTTTAACGTCAAGACAGGGGATAATACGTTTTGCAAGCATAAAGCAAACCTCCTTTACAGGCTTCCGAAATTTTTGAGTATAACAAGTCCGGTGTCTCCGCTTTTTTCCGGATGGAACTGAGTGGCGAAAATATTATTTTTATGCACCGCAACGGGAATTTTTGCGCCGTATTCGGTGTGCGCGCAAACTATGCTCTCATCATTCGGCGCAATGTGATATGAATGTACAAAATACATATAAGGCTCATCGCCGATCCCGTCAAAAACCGGGCAGCTTTTGTCATATGTTATCGAGTTCCAGCCCATATGGGGGATCTTTAGCCCTTCCGATGCGCTTATCCTTTTGTTTCCGCCCTCGAATATTGACAAGCCTTCGGCGCCCGGCGACTCGTCGCTCTCGTCAAAAAGCAGCTGGAGCCCCAGACAGATGCCGAAAAACGGCTTGTTATGCGCGATCGCTTCGCGTATGCAGTCGTCAAGCCGCGCGTTTTTTATCGACTCCATGCAGACGCCGAAAGCCCCGACGCCCGGAAGGATCATTTTGTCCGAATTTAATATTTCTTTTGGATCGGATGTGATTTTAGCCTTAAATCCGAGATACTCCAAAGCCTTTTCAACGGAGCGCAGGTTGCCCGCTCCGTAGTCAATTATAGCAATCATGTGTGTCACCTCAGGTCTATACTACCACAATTTTAATAAAATTGTCAATAATAGTATAATTGTCTTGATAAATTTATTTGAATGTAGTATAATATATTAATATCAGAATATTAATATCAGAAAATCAGAAAAATCATACCGGAGGTATACATGAGAGTATTGTTTATGGGAACACCGGATTTCGCGGTGCCGTCGCTTGAAGCGATCGCGGAGGCCGGGCACGAGATAGTGGCCGCGGTTTCTCAGCCAGACAGGCCGAAAGGCAGGGGCCACAAAACGCAGCCGACCGATATAAAGATCGCGGCGCAGAAAATCGGAGTTCCTGTCTATCAACCCGAAACTCTGAAAAATCACGCGTTTCTTGATACGCTCAAAGAGCTGAGTCCGGATATAATTGTTGTGGCCGCGTACGGTAAAATCCTGCCCGGGTACATTCTCGACTTTCCGAAGTACGGGTGCGTAAATGTTCACGGCTCGCTGCTTCCGAAATACCGCGGCGCGGCGCCTATCCAGCGGTGCATTATAAACGGGGATAAGATCACCGGGGTCACCACAATGCATATGGCCAGAGAACTTGATACCGGAGATATTATTCTTAAAGAAGAAGTTGAGATAGGCGCGGCAGAGACTGCGGGAGAGCTTTTTGACCGTCTCGCGCGGCTCGGCGGAGAGCTTATAGTTAAGACTATCGAAGCTCTGGAAAACGGTACAGCTCCCAGAATAAAGCAGGACGATGAGGCTGCAACCTACGCGCCGATGATGGAAAAGTCCACGGGACATATAGACTGGACCAAAACAAGCGGGGAAATCATAAATCTTATCCGAGGCGTCAACCCTTGGCCGACAGCATATTCGGAATATAAGGGCGAGATCATGAAGATATTCAGAGCCGCCGAGTCCGACGGTGACGGCGTTCCCGGCGTGGTTCTAGGACTTCGTGACAAAAAGATAGAGATCGCGTGCCGAAACGGAAGCGTGCTTATTGAGGAGCTTCAGATGAGAGGCGGCAAGCGGATGTCCGCCGAAAGCTATTTAAACGGACACAGCATAGAGGTCGGCGAGATATTAAAATAAATTGTGACGATATAGAAACAAAAGCGAAGGAGGATTATTATGTATTTAGGATATTTTGACCCTACGGTAATTTTGCTCATACCTGCGATCATATTGGCAATGTGGGCTCAAGCCAGGGTGTCAAGCACATTTAATAAATATTCAAAAGTTATCAACATGCGCGGAATGACCGGCGCCGAGGCGGCTCGTCTTATACTCGACCGCAACGGTCTCAGGAACGTGCGCGTTCAGCATATACCCGGAAACCTGACCGACAACTTTGACCCGCGCACCAATGTTGTGAGCCTGTCTGATTCGACTTATGCGAGCAACAGTATCGGCGCTATCGGAGTCGCCGCGCACGAGTGCGGACACGCTGTTCAGTACGCCACCGGATACGGACCGATACGCGTCAGAAACGGCATATATCCCGCTGTAAACATATGCAGCAAACTGTCGATGCCGATTATTCTGATCGGATTTATACTGACCGCTTTCGGCGGCATCGCCCCGATCATCATTGATATCGGGATCCTGCTTTACTGCGCTACGGTCGTTTTTCAGCTTATCACGCTTCCGGTTGAGTTCAACGCCAGCGGCAGGGCGCTCAAAACACTTGAATCTTACAACATGCTGAGCCCGCAGGAGCTCAGCGGAGCGAAAAAGGTTTTGTCTGCCGCCGCTATGACCTATGTGGCAGCCGCGTTCAGCGCGCTGATGACCCTGCTGCGCCTGATCCTTATCTCGCGCAACTCAAGACGGGATTGATAATATGAACGGAAGAGAGGCCGCGTTTCTGGCTTTGATCAAGTTTGAGCGCGGCAAAACATATATAAACATGGCGCTGAACGAGGTGTTTTCGCAAAACGATATCAGCGGGCTTGAGCGCTCGTTCGCCACGGAGCTGACCTACGGCTGCCTTAAAAACAGACTTCTGCTTGATTATGTGATCTCCCGGTTTTCGAAGATAAAAATCAGGAAAATGTCGGCTCAGGTCAGAACAATACTCGAAATCGGCGCGTTTCAGATAATCATGCTTGACCGCGTTCCCGATTCGGCAGCGTGCGACGAATCCGTGAAGCTTGCGCGCAAATTCGCGGGGCGCTCCCGCGGTTTTGTGAACGGGGTGCTGCGGAGCCTGTGCAGAGGCAAAAATGACATCGTATACCCAGACCGCGCCGACGACGAGGCCGAGTATTTATCGATAACGCTCTCGTTTCCGAAATGGATAGTCGAGCATATCATATCCGATTACGGGACAGATACCTGCGAGAAAATACTTTCCGCAGCAAATAAGGCATATCCGCCGTACATTCGGCAAAACCGACTTAAAAAGCGTGATAATTTTATCGCTCTGATTAAAGCGGACGGCATAAGCGCCGAGCCGGATTCGGAGATAGAAGGATGTTTCAAGGTTCACGGCGGCCTGAATATTTCCGAGTCGGATACATACAAAAACGGATTGTTTACTGTACAGAACCGAAGTTCCCAGCTGGCGACTCTCGCGCTTGAACCGAAACCCGGAATGTTTGTGATAGATATGTGCGCGGCTCCGGGCGGAAAAACAACTCATATCGCCGAGCTTATGGATAACCGAGGCGAGATACGCGCCTTTGATATTCACAAACATAAGATAGGACTTATAAACGCAGCCGCCGAAAGACTCGGGATAGACATCATTACCGCCGAGGCCCTCGACGCTTCCGTCCCCGTTTCCGATTATATAGGCAAGGCTGATCGCGTGCTTCTTGACGCTCCATGTTCGGGGCTCGGAGTTATACATTCAAAACCCGATATCAGGTGGACGCGCAGAGAGGGCGATATTGAGGAGCTTGTAAAAATACAGCGCGGGCTGCTTGAAACTGCGGCTAAATACGTCAAAAGCGGCGGAATTATGGTATACAGCACATGCACGATCTTAAAAGCCGAAAACGAAAGACAAATTGAGCGGTTCCTTGAGAAGCACAGCGATTTCAAGCTTGTTTCACAAAAAACATTGCTCACCCACGAAACCGAAGGCAGCGGATTCTATATCGCGAAACTTTTCAAAACATAGGCTGCCGAGCGTTTTAAAAGCCGATTTTATCGCGGCGGAACGGAGAATATATGGAAAAAATCAAACTCAAAGATTTTTCGCTCTCTGAACTTGAGAATTTTGTTGTGTCGCTTGGCGAGCCTGAATTCAGAGCAAAACAGATATACAAATGGTTATATGAAAAAGTTTCAAGTTTTGACGAAATGACGAATATACCAAAAGCACTGCGTGAAAAGCTGGAAGAGATTTGTGAAATAAACACAATGATTATTCAAAAAAGATTTGTCTCAAGTCTTGACGGGACACGCAGATATTTGTTAAAATTAGGTGACGGAAATTTTATTGAGTCGGTGCTGATGAAATACAAGCACGGATATTCGTTATGCGTTTCAAGCCAGGTTGGCTGCGCTATGGGCTGCAAATTCTGCGCTTCCACGATCGGAGGCAAAATTCGCAGTTTAAGCTCCGGCGAGATCATTGACCAGATAATTACCGTCGAGCGCGACCTTGGCGAACGGATCTCGAATATTGTCATTATGGGCGTCGGCGAGCCGCTTGATAATTTTGAAAATGTGACAGCTTTTATAAAAAACGTAAACGAGCCTTTGGGCCTCGGAATAGGACAAAGGCATATAACCGTGTCGACGTGCGGAATTGTTCCGAAAATTTATGAGCTTGCCGATATGCGGCTTCAGATCACCCTTGCCGTGTCGTTGCACGCGGCAAACGATATGGCGAGAAATAAAATAATGCCGATCAACAGGAAATATAATCTTGAGAAGCTTATTCCCGCCTGCCGATATTACATAGAGAGAACGGGGCGCCGACTGACTTTTGAATATACCCTGATTGACGGGGTCAGCGACGGCGCCGATAAAGCGAGAGAACTTGCAAAATTGCTTAAAGGCATGCTTTGCCATGTTAATTTAATTCCGGTGAACAGTGTTGACGGCACCGGATTTTCGCCGCCCGGTTCCGAGTCAGTTCGGATGTTTTCGGAAATTCTCGCGTCAAAGGGAATACCGGCTACCGTGCGGCGCGAGATGGGAAGCGATATTTCGGCTGCCTGCGGGCAGCTGCGCTCAACGCATAATCTTGAGCAGAATGGAGGTAATGAACATTGAGATTTGATGTTTATGGTGTTACCGACACCGGCTGCGTCAGAGAACTGAACGAGGACAGTTACATTATCTGCGGCTTTGAAAACGGCACGGAGCCCGGTTTCTGCGTGGTGGCTGACGGTATGGGCGGACATAATGCCGGCGAGGTCGCGAGCAAGCTCGCGGTTGATTATATAACAAACTCGCTGATCGGCATTTTATCCGACAGTCCGCCGTCCGACGTTCCGAGGCATATAAATGACGCGCTCTCGGACGCCAACGCAAGCATATATAAAATGTCCCGTGAGGATATAACACGCAGCGGAATGGGCACAACGGCGGTTGTCTGCGCCTTCGCGGACGGCGAGGGTTTTATCGCGAACATAGGCGACAGCAGGGCTTACGCCTGCCGTAATAACGAGATATATCAAATAACGGTCGATCATTCGGTTGTTGAGGAAATGGTCGAGTGCGGAACGATCACAAAAGAAGAGGCAAGAATACATCCGCAGAAAAATATTATTACCAGAGCCGTGGGAAGCGACGAGACAACGAAGGCCGATATTTTTGAGTATGAATACAAACCGGGTGACAGCATCATAATGTGCAGCGACGGACTATCCGGAATGGTTGAAGATAACGTTATTTTGAGCGTCGTGAGGCAGGGCGGAAGTTCGAGAGAAACCGCGGAAAAGCTTATGGACCTGGCAAAAGAGAACGGCGGTCTGGATAATATAACGGTTATCGTTATACGAATTCTTGAGGAGGAAAGTGCTATATGAATATGATTGGTAAAATGATAGCAGGGAGATATGAAATCATCGAGGAAATCGGAAAGGGCGGCATGGCGCGCGTTTACAAATCCAAAGATAAACTCCTTAACCGATATGTGGCCGTCAAAGTTCTGAAAGACGACTATAAGGACGACAAAGAGTTTGTTAGACGCTTTAACACCGAGGCGCAGGCGGCCGCCAGCCTTTCGAATCCCCATATTGTTTCAATTTACGATGTCGGCTGTGAAGACGGCATGTACTATATCGTTATGGAATATATCGAGGGCGAGACTCTAAAGGATTACATTGAGCGCGTGGAAGTTATTCCCTGGCGCAAGGCGGCGGAATTCGCGCTTCAGATATGCGAGGGTATTGAAGAGGCCCACAATAATTCGGTTATTCACCGTGATATTAAGCCGCAGAATATAATAATGGCTCCCGACGGCGTTCTCAAAATAACCGATTTCGGGATCGCGCGCGCCGCAACTCAGGCGACGACAACCATGGCGAGCAACAATACGATCGGCACCGCGCATTATCTTTCGCCCGAGCAGGCGAGAGGCGGATACACGGACGAGCGCACCGATATTTATTCCATGGGCGTTGTTATGTACGAGATGCTCACGGGAACGCTCCCGTTTGACGACAGCACGGCTGTGGCGATCGCCATCAAGCATTTGCAGGAAACGCCGACGCCTATAACCGAGATCAATCCCGATGTCCCAAAGGCTCTCGAGGCTGTTGTTATGAAAGCTATGACGAAAGAGCAAAACAGCAGATACTCGTCTATCACCGATATGATTTCGGATATCAATAAAGTTCTTATTGATCCCGATATTCAGGTTTATAATAAGAGAAAGCCGCGCTCGGCAAATTCGGCCTCGGGCTCCAACACGGTCAAATTGCCGTCGATAAACAGTGACGGCAGTCTTGGCAGCAGAATTCCAGGTATTGATCTTGACGATTACGACAAGCAGGACAAGGAGTTTGAGGCTATGGAGAGACTTAACGAGAAAAGAGCGAGAAGAATAAAAAAGAAAAAAGAGCGCAAAATCGCGTTTGTTGCTTTTATTTCAGCTCTTGCTGTTCTCGCGGCGGGTATAGCGGTAGCTTTCGCGGTGACTGACGGTTTCGGAATATTCATGACATCATCCGACACGATTTCGATTCCCAACCTTGTGGGTAAAACTCTTAAAGATGCTCAGTCCGAATACGGCAAAACATTCAGTATTCTTGAGCAGAGCAAAACCGAAAGCACTCAGCCTGTCGGAACCATACTCGAACAGTCTCCGAGCTCCGGAACGACCGTTGCGAACAGAGACAATATTATAATAAGAGTAATAACCAGTTCAGGCAGTTCGTCAATAACGCTTAAAAGTTATTCAGGCATGTCATACGACGAGGCAAAGGCCGATCTTGAGAAGCTGGGCCTGGAGTGCGGAAAAATAGAAAAGGTAAACGCGGATGTTAAGGAAGGTCTTGTGTTTGAGCAGACCCCCGTAGCGGGCAGCGCGCTTGCGGCGGGCGATATGGTAACTCTGACAGTAAGTTCCGGTCCGGAAAAGACTCCCGAGCCTACAAAGGAAGTTAAACAAAATAACAGCAGAACAGAATCTGATACGACCACCAACAATAACAGAAACGAGGAAGCTTCATCCGAAAAAATTGATAACGACAGATCCGATACAAGATCCGATTCGGATTCTTATACCGAGCGCGAAAGCTCTGGAGGCTCGGGCGGAGGTTCCGAAGATTCCGACAGCGGCAGTGGCGGAGGCTCCGAGGATTCCGGTAATTCAGGCAGCGGAGGAGGCTCCGAGGATTCCGCCGATTTGGACAGCGGCGGAGGTTCCGAAGACGGCGGAGGCGCTGACGGCGGTTTGATCGATTAATGGCAACCATCGAAATTGAAGGCAGAATTACAAAAGGCGTCGGGGGATTCTATTATATAGCATCCTCCGACGGCAAGGTTTACGAGTGCCGCGCAAGAGGCAGGTTCCGCAGGGACGGCATAACACCTTTGGTTGGGGATATTGTCAGATGCGGCATAGACTCGGCATCAAACAGCGGACTTATAAGCGAGATACTGCCAAGAAAAAATTCTCTTATAAGACCTCCCGTCGCAAATGTATCAAGGATAGCGATCGTGTTTTCGGTAGTAAATCCGAAACCGAATCTCTTCACCGTGGACAAGCTTGTAACTTCCGCGATGTACGCCGGGGTAAAACCCATAATTTGCATCAATAAGACAGACCTCAGTGACGGCGCCGAGTATTACGACATATACAGCCGCGCCGGTTTTGACACAATATGCCTAAGCGCCGAGACGGGTGAAAACGTTGATACGCTCAACGACATGCTTATCGGAGAATTGACCGTTTTCGCGGGCAATTCCGGTGTGGGAAAATCAAGTATACTTAACAGAATTTTGAGGAATGCCGAGCTTAAAACGGGCGAAGTAAGCGACAGAGTCGAGCGCGGTCGGCACACCACGCGCCACAGCGAGCTAATGCCGCTTGACTGCGGTGACGGATATATTATCGACACGCCGGGATTCAGTTCGTTTTCAGTCGCGGATATGGACGAAAAACAATTATGCGGGCTTTTCCCGGAATTTGAGCCTTATATAAGCAGCTGCGGATTTACGGACTGCAGCCACACGGTCGAAAAGGACTGCGCTGTTCTAAAGGCGCTGAGCGAAGGAAAAATAAGCATATCCAGACATGAAAGCTATAAGGCCCAGTATAAAGAAATTTTGGAAAACAAACAATATTAGAAAACCCGAACTCGACAGATAAGCTCAAAAGAAAGGAAAAAATATGCCTTACATCAAAATTTCACCATCAATTCTGGCGGCGGATCCGGCTAATCTTGAGCGGGACGTAAAGAGAGTCGAGGCGGCAGGCGCCGATTATCTTCATATTGACATTATGGACGGGCATTTTGTACCTAATCTGAGTTACTCGTCTTCGGTCGTGAGCGCGCTTCGCGGCAAGACGGCTCTTGTTCTTGATGTGCATCTTATGGTGACCGATCCGGAGGAGTTCATTGATGATTTCGCGGAGGCGGGAGCTGACATAATAACCATACATCAGGAGGCGGTAAAAGACCTTCGGGGGACGCTTGAGCATATAAAAAGTTTGGGGATAAAAGCCGGAGTCAGCATTAAGCCCGGGACGGACATAAGCGTCATAACAGATGTTCTCGATCTTGTGGATCAGGTTTTAATCATGACGGTTGAGCCGGGCTTCGGCGGTCAGGAGTATATGTATTCTGTAGATGAGAAAATAACGGAGCTTTACAACACGCTGAAAAAGCGGGGGCTCGCGGTCGACATTGAAGTTGACGGAGGAATTACCGAGGAAAATATCGACGACGCAACGCGTTCTGGCGCAAATGTTATCGTGTCGGGCTCGTCAATTTTTCATTCCGACAATTACAGAGACACTATACATAATCTCAGAAACCGAGCTGTTCAGGGGGTAGAAAAACGTGAGAGCAGTGATATTCAGCAGCGCTGAAATATCGGATTACGAATATCTCAAGCAATATGATTTCGGCGGACAAATGATTATTTGCGCTGACGCGGGTTTAAAACACGCGATAAAACTGGGACTTAAACCAGATATCGTGCTTGGCGATAATGATTCGTTCGCCCGTGAAATACCCGAAGGCATCAAGCGTATAATATATCCGCCCGAAAAGGACAAGACAGACACAAATATCGCTCTTGACTACGCGATACAAAGAGGCGCTGATGATATCATTCTCATAGGCGGCCTTGGCGGAAGGATCGATCAGGAATTTTCACATTTTTGTCTTATGGAATACGCGCTTGATCAAGGCGTTCGTTTTAAAATGATAGATGATATAAATGAGATTTGGATGGAACGCGCTCCGTTTTGTTTGAAAAGATCCGAGTGCGCGAAAAAATATGTGTCTTTTTTCCCGTATGGCGGAGCGGTTCATAATTTTTCGATAAAGGGTCTTAAATATGAAGCGAGCGGTATGACGCTGCGGCCGGATATGGTTCAGGCGTCCAGCAATGAGTTTGACAAAGCGGACGAGGCACGGATTGAGTTTTCGAGCGGCACCGTGCTTGTTATGCTTTGCGATGACAGACGTTGATGGCGCTTTGTGAGGAACAAATATGAAGATGAAAAAATATTTAAATATATTTGCGGTTTTGTTATTGTCAATGGCTCTTCTTTGCGGGTGCGGCGATGAAGCTGCTGTTGACTATACCTATTCTCCGAATGTGGGATTCGGGGATGTTTTTTATGAGTTTACAGATATCAGGGCCGCCTCGAACGGACTTTTAAGCAGCGCTTTAGATCCTTCTTGGTGGAACGCCTTTTATTCAATTAAAGATAATGTCAGCGCAGCGGATCTCGCAGCTAAATCCATAAATGACGCAGAGCGGCTTTCAAGCGCCGACGCCGCGCTTTGCCCGGTGCTGTCAGAAGTACTCAGCGCGTACGCAAGCGCGTTTGATATTATGAGCGCTTCCGGCACGAGCGCCGATCCTGAAATTGCCGCATACGCGATGAAAGCGTTTAAAGAAAAAATTACCGACGCAAACAGCCATTGGGATGCGGCGTTAAGCGCAGCGGCGGCCGCGCAGACCGCCGCGGTAACGCCGTGATCCTATATTCGTGTCAGTAAATCAAGAATATCAAGTAGTTCAAAATAGTCTTTTAATTCTTTATCGCCCAGGATATCGCAGCCGCATTCTTCGACCAGTATTCTGAGCTCGTCTTTGTACGCTTTAAGTCTGAAGTTAATAAACCCGTCTATGTTCATTTTGCTGTCATGCTCAAAGAATTCCAGCAGTTTGCTTTTAATATATTCAAGATGCCTGAGCTTGTACCTGCAGCTTATTATATCGCACACGCTTCTGTATACCTCATCTCTGTCCTCGGCATCAAGTTTTCCGAAAACGTCGTCTATGCAGTCATAAATCAGTTTGGAACGGTATTTAGCTACCAGCCATCTCGCAATCAGACCCGCGGTTTCGCTGTCGGGTATCTCGCCGTCCGCTTCGAGCACTGCCGGCAGGTCATAATTGTCATTTATATCCGATATATCCAAATCGTCCGATTGGTCGATCTCATCATTTGTCAGTTCATTTATATTCATACTTTTAACCACCTCCGTATATCAGACTTCCGTAGTCTGTGAGCGCGCCTTTTGAGGCGCAGAAATATTCTATATTCAGGCCGCTTAAAAACTTTTTTATCGCCGTGTCGGGCTCTCCGAAAAACACGGCTGTTTCCCCTATAAGGCCGCTCGCGCCGCCGATGAAACCGTTGCCGTATCCTTCAAGTATTATCCGCGATTGGTCAGCTTTAAGACACTTTATATCATCGAGCTTTTGAAGCAGAGCGCAGAGCCCGTTGTCTCCGGTTATAACCGCGCTGCTGCTCATAACAGCCAGACTGCATTTGGCGTATCCCTGATTTGTGTTCAAGATACGAAAGCCGCGCTTATTATAGTATTCTAAAATTTTAGGCTCGGTATACCGCGTATTAGCGATAACATATTTTCCCAGCCTTGCTGCATTATATGCAATGTCATTGGGATACGTGTCCATTGGCGTTATTGAGCCCGAGATAACATTAACACCGCTCAGAGCCGATAAATAGTAGTCAAAGCACTCAGGAGCGCATATCGCCGTGTTGTCGCTTACAAAATGGATCTGCATGTCGGGATGAGCCGCGGTCGAGCCGGTTACATTTTTGAGAGTTATGCTTTTAACTATAGTTTCACTCGGAAATCTTTTTGATATACTGTCAATTATTTCATTCGGACAGTTTCGGTTAATTATGACGGCCATGAAAAACACTCCTCAAAATATATAAATGCTTTAGGTTTTTCGAATAATAAATTTTGCGTTGATTAGAATAAGAACGGGAGGTGAAAATCGTGTCAAATATCAACTGTTCCGAATCGGGATGCGATTTTATGAAGGACGGCAAATGCACGCTCTGCATGATAACGCGGGCGGGAACCGAAGAGGCGGCCGCCTGTCCGTATTATCGAAGCGGACAGGCAGGCGGATGACATTTTTAATTCAAAAAACTGATCGCGTAATCGCAAAAAATTTCGGCGCCGTATTCAATACATTTGTCGGAGGCAAAAAAACGCTCGCTGTGAAGCGGATATCCCTCGCTATCATCCTCGGTGCATCCGAGCCAGAACAATGCTGACGATCTGACAGCGTCGGTCAGATATGAAAAATCCTCTCCCGCCATGGTCGGTTCCGACAACATTTGTGTCTCAAGATATTTTTCGGCTGACTTTTTCAAAAGCTCGGTTGTAATTTCGTCGTTTATAAGAGGAAGGAACAACCTGCGGTACTCATATTCACACTCCGCGCCGTATATCGCGCAAATATTATCCGCGGTTTTTCCTATAGCGTTTTCGATCGTGTCGCGATCCGTATCCGAAAATACCCTGACCGAGCCGCCGATATGCACGGAATCGGGGATAATATTATACGCGGTGCCCCCGTTTAACATGCAGACCGAGACAGCCGCGGGATCAAGAGGGCTTAAAAGTCTCGTCGGCAGATTTTCGATTGCTGTTATGAGCTGCGCCGCGGCAATAACGGGGTCGGCGCATTTTTGCGGCGTGGCCGCGTGTCCGCCTCTGCCCTTTATCACAATATCAAACTCATCGGGGCAGGCGTAAAACGGTCCCGTTTTAAAACCCGCCGTGCCGACTTTCATTGACGGCTCCACATGGAGGGCGACGCAGGAGTCAACCTTCGGGTTTTTCAGAACGCCGGCCTTTATCATCGGCTCGGCACCGCCGGCCGTTTCCTCGCCCGGCTGGAACATAAGTTTGACGGTACCCGAGAATTTGCCGCGCATTTTATTAAGCGCGACAGCGCAGCATAAAAGTATCGATGTGTGAATATCGTGTCCGCACGCGTGCATAATGCCTTGTTTTTCGGAAGCAAAGGCGCATCCGCCTTTTTCGCAAACCGGCAGCGCGTCCATATCGGCGCGTATTAGCAAAGTTTTCCCCGCGCCGCTTTTTTCGCCTTTTATTATACCGAGAACTCCTGTTCCCGCTATACCGGAACGATATTCTATTCCGTATTTGTCAAGAACCGAGCAAACCAAAGCCGCCGTTTCATGTTCCTCGAATGACAGCTCCGGGCGCATATGTATTCTATGCCGCAAATCAATTATTTCGGGCAGGATCTCAGCAATATTTTTTTTGATTTCATCAACCATTTTTATCAGCCTCCGCAGCAAGAGCGTTTTTATATTCATCGTAAAGTCCGGCTTTGTTTATAAGCTCGGCCATAGCGTTTGGCGAGAGCCTGAGCGGCAGTTTCATGCGTGCGAGGATTTTTTGCCTCAGCTCAAAACTGCCGTCGCGTCCGCTCACGCCGTCTCGGTACATCTCGGATTTTGTGAGGGTTTTGTTCGACTCGGAAACCTCGGTTGCCGCCGCTTTTTCTATCGCGCGGCGTATCACCTCGTCGTCCATTCCCTCAACTCCAAGCAGACCTTCTTTTCCGGGCTTGTCCTTGCGTTTTTCTTTTCCTTTGAGCGACGGTATATACGCGTGCTTGACCGTTCCGCGGCCCCCGACACAGTTCTTTATATGGTTCCTGATTTTAAAGCCGGCGCGGTCGCTGTCGGTCAGCACGATGATACCCGTGGTTTCGGCCAGCTTCCGAATGGTCTCGGTCATGCGCTTTGACCTGAACAGCTCAAATCCGTCGGTGCATATTATCGGCGCCGAGCACACGCGTTTCACTCGCTCCTTATCAAATTTTCCCTCTACGATTATTGTTTCTTTTATATTAAGCATGCTATTATTATATCACTCCGAACATGCTTTGTCCATATTTTTTTCTTGACCCGATACGAATTGTGTTGTAAAATAGTTTTATAAATGTAAAGGCGGGTTTGATTTGATAAAAAATGATATTTTTGAAATAGAGATAACCGGGATGACCGACGACGGAAGAGGAGTCGGCAGAGTTAACGGCATGGCTGTGTTCGTGCCGTATGTCATTGCGGGCGAGACTGTGCGCGTTTTGTTGATAAAGCTCGCAAAGACATATGCCGTCGGCAAGCTGATAGAGGTGATTAAACCCTCGCCTTACCGCGTGAGGCCCGAGTGCCCCGTGTTCTATAAGTGCGGCGGATGCGCGCTTATGCACATGAGCTATGAAAAAGAGCTTGAGTTTAAGCGAAACAAGGTCAAAGACTGCATCGAAAGGATCGGCGGATTTAAAAATTTTGAGCCGAACGATATCATACCTTCGCCAAAATCCGAGCGCTACCGCAACAAGTCGCAGTTCCCGGTGACCCCGGAGGGTATAGGGATGTTCGCGGTGCACAGCCACCGTCTTGTCGAATCGGATGATTGTCTGATAGCAGGCGAAAATTGCCGCTCAGTTATCAGAGCCGTTAAATACTGGATGAAAAGCCGCGGTATCAGCGCCTATGACGAGCAGAGCGGCAAAGGTCTTGTGCGCCATGTCTGCCTGAGACAGGCGGACAGCGGAACCGTGGTCACAATTGTGACGTCAAAAGATGAGCTTCCGGGTTCCGACGCTCTTGTAGATGAACTGAAAAACGCGTGTCCCGATTTGGCGGGGCTTACGCAGAATATAAACTCCAAAAAAACCAATGTTATTCTCGGCAGCGAAAACAAAACAATATACGGAAGTCCTTATCTTATCGACAATATAGGCTACGTAAAGTTCAGGATATCGCCGATGTCTTTCTATCAGGTGAACCGCGCGCAGACCGAGAGGCTTTACTCGATCGCCGAGGAATTCGCGGATCTAAAGGGGCACGAAACGCTGCTTGACATGTACTGCGGTATAGGAACGATCGGACAGTTTATGTCACGCGGAGCGAAAAAAATTATCGGTGTTGAGTACACGCCGCAGGCTGTTGCCGATGCGCGCGAAAACGCCGGGCTCAACAATATTAAAAACGCGGAATATTATTGCGGAAAGGCGGAACTTGTTATACAAGATATAATAAAAAGAGGCGCGAGGCCCGATATAGCTGTGCTAGACCCGCCGCGCAAGGGCTGCGACATAAAACTGTTAAACGCGCTTTCGGAAATACCGACGCTCAAAAAAATCGTCTATATTTCCTGCAAGCCGTCAACATTGGCGCGTGATATGAAAGTACTGAACGACCTCGGCTTTATACCGAAAAAAGCCGTCCCGGTCGACATGTTCCCCAGAACCCCCCACGTCGAGACGGTAGTCTTGATGTCACGCGTAAAATAAAAATAGCCGCGAAAGCCCGGTAATACTGTAGTTTTCGGGTTATAGCATAAAATTCCGCATCGAGCGCGCAAATCGCTTCGCGGAAACTTATCAAAAGGTAGCTCTGCTCAAAAGGAAGTAGGGTTGAGTTGCTGAGATAGATGTCATAGGGTTGAAGCTGCGGATTAGATGTCGGGGTGTTGAGTGTTCGGAATAGATGTCACTTATTGGTGGCCGAGCGAATAGATATTAATGGAGGAGAGATTATAATTGACAGAGATTGGATATAGAAAACTACTCATTGATTCGGTGCGTGCCGGGGACTATCCCGAAAAAAATGGACTGCTTGAATTGCTGAATATTTGTTCATTAAGGTTTGAAAAGACTAATACATTTACCAGAAACTTATGGAATCATCGTGCAGAGTATATTCATATTTGTATCGTTCCAGAAAAGCTGGTTGAGTTAAAGAAACATTCCGATTATCTTGAAAAAATGATATATGAAATCTATCCTCCAAACGATGATTATGAGCTGTGTGGAGTGAAAATTAAACCGGGAGCTATGTCTGACACTGAAGATGTTAGTCAAGAAATATTATTTGAAAATATCAGGAATCAGATTATTGAGGAGATCCATGCTGCAAAATATATGATCTGGATTTCTGTGGCTTGGTTTACAGATCCGGTTTTATACCAAGAGTTACTCAAGAAAAAACAGCAAGGACTGGTTATAGAAATTGCTCTCGATGATTGTGATAGAAATCATACTGCGGAGTTTTCGTTAGAAAATGATTTCCCAGTTTATTGGATAACGGTTCAATCACACTATAAGAATATTATGCATGAAAAATTCTGTGTGATAGACTTATATACATCAATACATGGGACTTTTAACTGGACGAAGGCCGCAAATTTTAACAAAGAGCATATTAGTATTGATAAAAATCATTCAGTAGCAGCAGCTTTTGCAGATGAATTTATGAAATTAAAGAATAAAAAAACGTGGAATTCATAATAAAAAAGCTCCCCATCACTGGAAATCCAGTGGTGAGGAGCCTTTTTACGCTTTAATATCAATATTAAGTCCGGACTTGAATTCCACGGTGAAGTGGTCGGTGAAGACGGTGATATTTTCGATGAGCTTTTTGACCATATCCTCATCAAACTCTGTTATGTCGGTTTCCTGATCGGCGATGAAGGCCTGAAGCTCTTTGATCCGGTTAATGGTTTCTTCCCGCCGGCAGCTGTCGAGCTCGGATTTTTCTTTCTGATTGCGGAGCCGTAAAATCTCATCGGCGATGGCGTCGTAGTCCTGTTTGTTATTAGCCTTATTGATGAGCTCTTTTTGAAGTTCCTCCAGCCTTGCCTGTATGCCGGCCGGAGACAGGGTTTCGGTGCTGACTACCGCCTTGGTTATGTTCTGCTGCAGGACTTTAAGAAAACTGTCGCGCTCAGTCAAGATACGGTTGATGGCCTTGACGGTAATTTCTTGCAGCAGTAGCTCGTTTACCGTTCTGTTGGTGCAGTTCGT
>CANPWW010000003.1 GCA_947585115.1 uncultured Monoglobus sp. | reverse complement strand
TCGTCCGAGCGGCTGTACGGCGGCGATATAAACGACGCTTTCGCGCTGCGCCTCAAAAACGGCGGTCTCGCCTTTATGAAATCCAACAGATCGGCCCCGGCCCGGTTTTTCAAAGCCGAGGTCGAGGGCCTGAGCGCCATTGCGAAAACCGAAACGATAGGCACGCCCCGCGCGCTCGGGTACGGCTCGGAGAACGGGCGGGCGTTTTTGATACTCGAATACATCGCCGAGGGCAGGCGCTCTAAAAGCTTTTGGGAAACATTCGGGCAAAAACTCGCCGCGATGCACAAGGCGGACACTTCGCCTCACGTTCACGACGGAAGCTTTGGATTTGACTCGGATAACTACATCGGGCGCACAAGGCAGATAAACTCGCCGAAAGACACTTGGACAGACTTTTTCCGCGAATGCCGCCTTGTGCCGCAGTTTAAGGCGGCGGAAAGGTTTTTCGGCGCGTCCGACATAAAGCGGATAAACTCGCTGCTTGATAATCTCGACAAATATCTGATCGAGCCCGAGCGCCCCTCCCTCCTCCACGGCGATCTGTGGTCGGGCAACTTTATGACGGGGGCCGACGGCGAGGCGTGGCTCATAGACCCCGCGGTCTACGTCGGTCACGCCGAGGCGGACATCGCCATGACGGAGCTGTTCGGCGGCTTTGACGCAAGGTTTTACGCCGCCTACCGCGAGGCAGCGCCGCTCGGGCCCGGCTATCCCGACAGGCGCGACCTTTATAATCTCTATCAGCTGCTGAACCACCTGAACATGTTCGGCGGCTCCTATCTCGGCTCCGTGATGAGGATAGTCAAAAAATACGCTTAGCTGTTGCAATTTCAGAATTGTTGTGCTATAATATTTTTTAATAATTAATTTATTTTGAAACGGAGTAATTTTATGGGAATTTTTAACAGAGATTACAGCAAGCCCGGAAAAGGCGTTGACGAGAGCGGCGCGGGCAGCGAGGGCGCTGTCCTGTTTTTTGAGATCTACATCCGCAAGTTCTGGAAGCTTATCCCGGTGAACCTGCTGTTCTGCCTCGCCAACATCCCGGCGTTTTTGATATTGTTTTATTTGAGCGGCGTGTTCTCAAACGCGGTGTTCGGCTCGTTTCCGAACCAGATCGCGGCGATCGCGGGCCTCTCGGCTCCCGACTTTAACAACCCCGACTTTTTGCTGGTGTACCGCGCCGTGGACATAGGCATACGCGCGGCGGTCACGATACTTTTTATCACGTTCTGGGGCTCGGGTCCGGCTTATGCGGCGATGCACTACGTTCTGCGCAACTACTCCCGCGAGGAGCACTCGTTCATACTGAGCGACTTCTGGGACGCGATAAAGGACAACCTCAAGCAGTCGCTGGCGGTGTTTATCATCGACATAATATTCATGTTCCTGTTTTTCTACGGCATATTCTTCTACGGTTCGCAGCAGGGATTCATCAAATACGCCAAATATCTGGTATACTGTCTGTTCGCGTTCTACACCATATCGCACCTGTTTGTGTACCCGCTGATGGTGCGCTACCGCCTGAAATTCACGCAGCTGCTTAGAAACTCCGCGCTGTTCGCCATCGCCAGCCTGCCATACAGCATTCTGGTCATCATTATTCTGGCGGCGCTTACGCTGGGGCTCTGGTACCTGGGAATATTCATACTGGCGGGAACGGCTATGACATCGCTGCTGGCGATATACGTTATCGCGGAGCTTGTTATCCTCACGTCCACCTGCGCGTTTATCATAAGCTTCAACGCGGAGCGCCAGATAAGGCGGCACATGGCCGAGAACGCGAGCGTCGAGGAAAAGGCTGTTTTCGAGAAAAACACCGAGCCGCAGAACCCGCGGAAGCTCTATTGATAACTCGCGGATTTTCGGGATATAGACGGCATATTTAAAAAAGTTGTAATATTTTTATGCAAAATGCCTTGACATATCAATTTCAAACGGGTATAATTGTTCGAGTAGAGTTTATGACTTCTAAGTGTTTTTAAAATACTCGGAGGGAGGGAAGAAAATAATGGCAGAAGTTAGAGTTAAAGAAAATGAATCGCTGGACAGCGCCCTTCGCCGCTTCAAGCGTTCATGCGCCAAGGCCGGTGTTTTATCCGAGGTCAGAAAGAGAGAACACTATGAAAAGCCCAGCGTCAGACGCAAGAAGAAATCAGAGGCCGCAAGAAAGCGCAAGTATTAGTTTTCTGTTATTGACATTCCCAGCCGCGTAACGGCAAAATATTTAGAATGTTAATTTAATTAGTTTATTTGGACCGCAAAAAGACGAGCGAATTGTTTTGCGGTCCTTTTATTTTAAAAAATTCGGAGGAAAAACATGGGCAGATTCAAGGACCGCTTTTTGCCGGACATGTATCTTTGTGACATATACGAGCTTGACATAAGCGCCATAAAAAGCCGCGGCATAGAGGCGGTTATTTTCGATATAGACAACACCCTGGTTACATATGACGACGCGGTGGCGCCCGAGCGGACGATCAAGTTTTTCGATCAGCTGAGCGAGGCCGGGCTCAAGACATACATCGTGTCCAACAACAACGAAAAGCGCGTCAAAAAATTTTCAGATTCTTTGGGCGTGCCGTATTACGCCGCGGCTCTCAAGCCCTTAAAAAAATATCTGAAAAAGGCGTGCCGCGACATGAGCGCCGCTCCGAATCGCACGCTGCTTGTCGGGGACCAGCTGTTCACCGACATATACGGCGGCAGGCGAATGGGAATGCCCACGCTTTTGGTGAAGCCCGTGTCGCAAAAGGACGCCGGGCTGGTGGGCATAAAGCGGAAATTCGAAAAATTGGTGCTGAAAGGTGAGGATCACTATGAAGCTTGAGTTCAAAAATGAGGACTTCGCGCTGTTCGGGCCCGCGGGCAACTCGGAGGATTTTTACGAGTCGGGCGGGCGCACGGTGTTTCAGATACCCGACTGGCTGAGCAGGCACGGGCTCTCGGCATATGAGTACCAATGCGGCAGAGGCGTCAAGATATCCGAGGACTCGGCGAGAGATTTCGGAAAGCTGGCGGCGGAGAAAAATATCCGCCTCTCGGTACACGCGCCGTACTACATAAGCCTGTCATCGGTCGAGCCCGAAAAGCGCGACCGCAGCATAGACTATATCATGCAGACCCTTAGGGCTGCCGACCAAATGGGAGCCGACCGCATAGTGGTGCACTCGGGCTCCTGCGGCCAAATAACAAGGCTCGAGGCGCTGCGCCTGGCGACCGACACCCTGAGCCGCGCCGTGAAAGCTGCCGACGAGGCGGGGTTGGGTCACATCAGAATTTGCCCCGAGACCATGGGCAAGGTCAAGCAGCTCGGAAACGTTGACGAGGTGATAAAGCTCTGCCTGATCGACGAGCGCATGATACCCACCCTTGACTTCGGCCACATAAACGCGCAGTCGCTGGGTGAATACAACACAAAAGAGGCGATCGGCGGAATATTTGACCTCATACGCGACAAGCTGGGCGATGAGAGAGCGAAAAACTTCCACGCCCACTACTCCAGGATAGAGTACACCCGAGCGGGCGAAAAGAAACACCACACCATGGCCGAGACCGAGTTCGAGCCCGATTTTGAGCCAATCGCGGAGCTGATCGCCGAGCGCGGCCTGACGCCAAGGATCATATGCGAGTCGGCGGGAACGCAGACATCCGACGCCGCCGAAATGCAAAAGTTATACAGAAATTTTTTAAACGGGGGCAATTGACATGACAAATTTGTTTTTATCTCTCGGCCTTAAGCCCGACGAGGGCGCGCTGCTGACCTCGCCGCACAACATGAGAGCGGCAAGCGGTTTTTCGGGCGGCGAGGGATATGTTCTTATAACCGAAAAGCACAACTATATAATAGTCGACTCGCGCTACACCGGCGCCGCCTCGGAGGAAGCGTTCGGCGGTTTTGAGGTGCGCGAGTTCGGAGCCGACGCGCCTTTTTCAGAAATGCTGCGCGGCTTTGCAGAAAGCTTAGTAATAACCGCTCTGTTTTTTGAGGATGAGCATTTGACCGTTTCGGCTCTCGGCAGGCTCAAAAAAATACTGCCCGAAACCGAATTCCGTCCGGCGGGGAACAGGATAGACAATCTGCGCATGGTTAAGACCGAGGCGGAGCTTGCGCTCATAGCCGAGGCGGAGCAGATCGGCGTTGACGCCTTTAACCACATTTTGGGGCTTATAAAGCCGGGCGTCACCGAATCATATATCGCGGCCGAGCTCGAATATTTCATGAAAAAACGCGGTGCGCAAAAGACATCGTTTGACACCATCGTGCTGAGCGGAGCGCGCTGCGCCCTGCCCCACGGAGTTCCGGGCGAAAACCCGATAAAGAAAAACGAGCCCGTCCTGATGGACTTCGGCTGCGTTTATAAGGGCTATTGCTCCGACATGACAAGAACGATCGTCGTCGGCAAGGCGGAGCCGGAGTTTAAGAAAATATACAATATCGTCAAGGAAGCGCAGCAGGCCGGACTTGACGCCATACGCCCCGGTATCTCCGGAAAAGAGGCGGACGCCGCGGCGAGACAGATTATCGAAAACGCCGGATACGGCAAATACTTCGGCCACTCGCTGGGCCACGGAGTGGGGCTTTTGATACACGAGCTGCCCAATCTGTCGCCCAAAAGCGATATAATTCTCAAGCCCGGAATGGTGGTGTCCTGCGAGCCGGGGATATATATCTACGGCAGGACCGGCGTTCGGATAGAGGACCTTGTAGCCGTCACCGAAAACGGCCGCGAAAACCTCACCAAGCTGACAAAAGATTTGATCGAATTATAAAAAGCCCGCTTGACATCATAGCATTTTTATAGTATTATTATATAAGAATAAATATAAAATTTTTGCACGGAGTTGATAGTTATGAATATTAAACCGTCAGCGGCAATAAGAAACAGTTATAACGACATTTCAAACTTTTGCAAAACCACCGGCGAGCCCGTATATCTCACCAAAAACGGCGAGGGCGATTTGGTCGTTATGGACATCGAGGCCTTTACGAGGCGCGAAAAGATGCTGAAGCTGCGCGAGGAGCTTATAGCGGTCGAGGAAGACAGACTTTCCGGCAAACGCGGCTACACAGTCCGCGAGCTTGACAAAATGCTTTCGGAAACTATCGCGGAGGCAGGCAATGGCGACTAAAGAATATAACGTGATAATCTCCGACAGAGCCGCCTCGGAGCTTAAAAATCATATCGCTTTTTTGGCGCGCGTGGCTCCGGATGCCGCGAAACGCCTGCATAAAGAATTGATCTCGGAAATTGAATCATTGGCTTTTATGCCCAAAAGCTTTCCGTGGCTTTATCATGAGCTGCTGCCAAAAAATAAATACCGCAAAAAGATATTTGTTGATATATCAAATCAAAGGCAATACGGTTTATTTGGATTATATTTTGGATTGCAGACGAGACTACGGCAATTTACTTTGATAATTAAAATATAATGTCCTTATACAAATAGAGGCTTCCAAGTATTATTACCGGGAGCTTTTTTGCTTTGGCGTAATTTATCGCCGCGCGGCAGCCTTCGGCCACGCTCCCAAAATGCTCGGACGGAACGCCGAGGGCCTCGAAACGCTCCGCCAGCGTCTCCGCGTGCAGCGCGCGGGGATTATCGGGCGTCACCGCGAACGCGCGCTCGGCTCGGGGCGCGAGGATCCCGGCCATTTTTTCATAATCCTTATCGGCCATAACGCCCATCACAATCGCCGCCCTTTTTTCTCCGAAGTAAATTTTCAGGCTCTCGGCGGCTGTCGCCGCTCCGTTCGGATTGTGGGCCCCGTCGTAGATAACGATCGGATCGCGGCGCAGCAGCTCAAATCTGCCGCGGTGGCGCAGCGAGCCTAAGCCCTCGTATATATCGGCGCGGCTGATCTTAAGGCCGCTTTTTATCAAAACCTCCGCTGCGGTCAGCGCGGCAGCCGCGTTTTTCGGCTGATACGCGCCGAGCAGCGGCATGGAAATATCCTTATATTCCCCGAAATCAAACACGGTATGCTCAAGGGAAAATCTCGGATTTTTGATCAGTCCGTGATCGACGGTCACAAGCGACGAACCGATTTTTTCACACTCGTTTTTTATCACCTCTAAAGCCTCGTGGTCGGTTCCTCCGAACACGATCGGGCGGCCTCGCTTGATTATGCCCGCCTTTTCGGCGGCGATCTCGGCTACGGTCGAACCCAGATACTCGGTGTGGTCAAGGGCGACGTCGGTTATTATCGACAAAAGCGGCGACGGGCACACATTCGTGGTGTCCAGCCTGCCGCCCATGCACGCCTCCAAAATCACTATATCGCAGCTTTGCTCTTTGAAATAAAGCAGCGCCATTGCAGTCAGGACCTCGAACTCGGTTGGCTTGTCGGCCATGCTCTGCTCGGCGTCCCGGACTGTGCCGCACAGTTTTAGAAAATCCGCGTGTTCAACGGACTTTCGTCCCACTCTTATATACTCCTCGGGCGAGATAAGGCAGGGCGACTCAAACAGGCCGCATTTGTAACCCGCGGCATTAAGTATACCCTCAAGCATTTTTGAGACCGAGCCCTTGCCGTTGGTGCCTGCTATGTGTATTATATTCATGCCCTTCTGCGGCTCGTTAAGCCGTGCCAGAAGTTCACTTATCCGTTCAAGGCCGGGCTTGCTGCCCCTTTTGGGCAGAGATCTGAAATATTGTTCGGGTGTTTCACGCATGGTCTACTTCCTCATATCTTCAATATGGCGGACAAACGCCTTGTTTTTCATCAGCAGATAGATTATATACGTCTCTACGGCTCCGGTTATTATGTAGAGCGGCACTCTCAGCGCCAGCATGGTCCACGGACTGCCGTAGGCCAGATGCAGGCCGATCGACTTTATTATTACCGAGCCGATAAGGTGCGCGAGCCCCACCGCCGCGGCTATCCGCAGCGCGGGACGGTTTTTGAGGCAGCGGCCGTACACTATGCCGGGCACGCAGCCTATCACGGCCGCGCCGAGCGTGATTATCGGGATTATCGTAAAGCCCGATATAAAGCAGCCCAGAATGTCCGCCGCGACGCCGCAGACAAAGCCGACAACCGGCCCAAGAATAATGCCCGACAGCAGCAGCGGCAGATTCTCAAGACTGAACCTGAACGGCCCGGCGGTTATGCTGAATCTTTTCAGCGTCATGCTGAGCGCGATCAGCAGCGCGGCCGCGATAAGCGTTTTAAGACCTCGAACGCCGCCTTTTTGAGTTTTGTTTTTTTGATCGGAAATTTGCATAAAAATAACAGCCTCCTTTCAGCCTCACCCATATAGCAAGGTAAAGAAAACTGCTTTTATGCGCAGAATTTTAACTTTGCTCTATGAAGCGGGATGCAAAGCGCGAACCGCAAGCCGAAGCTTTTCGTTCGCCGGACAACTCCCCGTCCCGGCAACACTTAACGCACGCGCTCTTACTCTTCAAATTTTATTTTCAAAACACAAATTTCGCTTTTATTATAATCCGCTGCCGCTCCGCTGTCAATAGGTTTCGGCAAAATATTGCATTGTTATATGATTTAACCATAAACGCGGTTTGGCGGAAATTTTATTCGTGAATTTTTTCGCGTATTTTGCAGCACAGCGGCGGAGCGCAAAAAATTTTCAAACTTGCCGCCCATATTCGTCAAAATCACTTGATTTTTTTAAGAATTTGTGGTTTAATAATAAGATAGGGAAAATATGTTACGGCGCGCCGCCGATCTTTCGGTTTTCGGCGGCGGACAAAACCCAATATCAAAGAAAAGAAGTGAAGCGAATGATATATAACGAAAAGACCGTTTCCTCGGAAGAGATATTTGACGGACGCATCATACGGCTGCGCGTCGATATGGTGAAGATGCCGGGCGGGAACCTGGCGGAGCGCGAGATAATCGAGCATCCCGGCGGCGTCGGTATTGTGGCGATAACCGACAACGACGAGATCATCATGGTAAAGCAGTTCAGAAAACCGATCGAAAAGGCGATATACGAGGTGCCCGCAGGCAAGCTGGACAAGGGCGAGGATCACCGCCTGTGCGGTATACGGGAGCTCGGCGAGGAGACCGGATACACGGCGGAAAGCTTTATTTATCTGGGGTACATGTACCCGTCGCCGGGATTCGCAGACGAGGTCACGCATCTGTATCTCGCGACCGGTCTGACACCGGGTGAGGCGCACCTCGATCCGGACGAGTATCTGGACATCGAATACATTAAGACATCAAAGGTTGTTGACATGATAATGAACAACGAGATCAACGACGCGAAAACGATATTCGGGGTTTTCAAGGCCCTTGAGTATCTGAAACGCCGCAAGTCTTAATTTTAAACGAGGGGTTGATAAGGATATGGACACAAAAATGGAAGTCAAAATAAATAATATGGAATATGTTGTGGTGAGCAACGAGCCCGAAGAATACGTTCAGCGCGTGGCTCTCCTTGTCAACAAAAAGATTTCCGAGGTGAAAAACACCAACGGACATCTGAGCACCGCGATGCTGTCGGTCATGGCGTGCATGAACCTGGCGGACGAGCTTTTAAAGGCGACCGACTCGCTCAACAATCTGAGAAACGAGATCGGCGGCTACATGGAGGACACGCAGAAAACCGGCGCCGAGCTTGAGGAAAAGAAACTTGAGGTCGAGAACCTCAAAGAGGACATGCACAAGCTTGAGATCGAGCTCGCCAAACGCGACACCGAGCTTGAGAACCTGCGCATGATCCAGTCGCAGCAGCGGCAGGCCGAGCGGCAGCAGTACAGAAGCGCCGCCGAGCAGCAGCCCCGCGCCCAGCAGACCTACAGACAGCCGCAGCGGCAGGAGTCGGCTCCGATAAAAGAGATGCAGAGCAAGTACGGCTCGAGCGTTATAAGCCGCGGCATGCCGAAAAAATCCCCGATCGATAAATAAGAATGAATAACTTATCCGACAAAGGCGCGCCCGAGCTTCTGGCTCCGGCGGGAAATTACGAGTGCTTCCGCGCCGCGCTGGCAATGGGCGCCGACGCGGTCTATCTGGCGGGCAAAAACTTCGGCGCGCGGAGCTATGCCGGGAATTTTGAGCGCGGCGAGATAGAAAGCTGCGTTCAATTCGCCCATTTAAGAGGCGCGAGGGTATATGCGGCGGTCAACACCCTCGCGGGGAACCGTGAAATTCCCGAGCTTATTGACTTTTTGAAATTTCTCCAAAGCGCCCGCGTTGACGGCGTGATAGTTCAGGATCCGGCGATCCCGGAGCTTGCGCGGCGGCACAACATCGCGCTCAGGCTCCACGCCAGCACGCAGATGACGGTGCACAATCTGAGCGGCGCCAAAGCCGCGGCGGAGCTGGGATTCTCGCGGGTGGTCCTCGCGAGAGAGCTGAGCTTTGACGAGATAAAATATATTTCCGAAAACTGCGGTATCGAGACCGAGATATTTGCGCACGGCGCCATGTGCATGTCATACTCCGGCCAATGCCTGATGAGCAGCGCGCTGGGCGGCAGAAGCGGCAACCGCGGCAGGTGCGCGCAGCCATGCAGGCAGCCATACAGAACCGCCGGGGGCGAGGAATTTATTCTGAGCCTTAAAGACATGGCGCTGATAAACGAGATCGACAAGCTGATAAATTGCGGCGCGGCGTCGCTCAAAATAGAGGGTCGCATGAAGGGCGCGGCATACGTGGCGTCGGTCGTTGAGACGTACAGACGCTGCCTTGACGAGAAACGCAAGCCGACCAAAGCCGAGCTTGACCGATTAAACCGCGTGTTTTACCGCGGCGGTCTGAGCTCCGGATATTTTGACGGCAAAACGGGCCCCGAAATGTTCGCGTTTAACAAGCCCGACAACCCATACGCCGAGGGCGCACGAGAAACCGAAAAGGCGGTTCTTGAGCGCGCGGCTCAAAACGAAAACAACTTTAAAATTTCGCTTAGAGCGGAGCTTGATTTTAATATAGGCGCCCCGATACGGCTCAAAGTCAATGCCGAGAGCGGCGCCGAGGCAAATGTGAAAAGCGATTATGTCGTTCAGGAGGCCAAAACCAAACCGACCGACGCAAACAAACTTATTAACCAGCTTTCAAAAACCGGAGGCAGCGTTTTTGAGTTTGACGGTATACGCGTCAAAAACGACTGCGGATTCGCTCCGCTGTCGGAGATCAACGCCCTGAGGCGCCGCGCTCTTGAGGATATCAAAGCCGATATTTTAAAGCGGTACGATGAGGCGCATTTTTCGGCATCTACGCCGCCTCCTCTTCCCGAGGGAATTTCGGTTTCTCTCAAAAAGAGCGGAATCACGGCGGATGTGTATAATCACGAGCAGTTCCGCGCCGCGCTTGAATTTGAGCGCGAAAGCGGAAAAGAGCTCGCTTATATCGGCGTCCCGATCGACGAGCTTTGCGAAGATCCCGCGCGGTATGAGGCCGAGACGGAAAGAATAATAATTCTGCCGCGGAATATAATGCACAAGGACGAGTACGGAAATTACGATAAACAGTTACAACGGCTCAAAAGCCTTGGCTTTTCAAAGCTGAGAGCCGAGAATATATCCGGGCTTTTGAGGCGCGGCGAGTTTGAAATTTTCGGAGGACGGCGGCTAAACATAACCAACAGTCTCTCGGCGGAGCTTATCAGAAAAGCCGCCGGGCTTTGCTCGGTCTTTCTCTCGCCCGAGCTGAATATGGCGCAGATACGTGAGATCGCGGCGGAGCTGCCCTGCGAGATAGGGATATATGGATATCAGCCCCTTATGCTCACCGAAAACTGCGTTACAAAAAATCTCGGCCGCTGTCCCTGCGGATACAGAAAAAACTATCTCACAGACCGATTCGGCAAAAAATTCCCGATCATCCGCGACGGCGGAAGCTGCAGAACCGTTCTGCTCAACACGTGCCCCACGTTCATGTGCGACAAAATGAGCGAAGTCAAGAAAAGCGGCGCCGCACTGCTCAACCTCAGCTTCACGATCGAGGACGGGGACACGGTCAAAAAAATATGCGCGGCATGCTTCGGAGGCGATTACCGCCCGCCCGAGTTCACCAGACTTCACTATTACAAAGGGGCAATCACGGAAAAAGCAAACAAAATAAAGGACTGAAACATTAATGAAAATAATTTTGGCGTCAGCCTCGCCCAGAAGGCGCGAGCTGATAAAAAATCTCGGAATAGAATATGAGGTAAAGACCGCGGACTGCGAGGAGGAAACCGTGCCCGGTGAACATCCGAAAGACACGGTGACAAGACTTTCAAGGACCAAGGCGCTGTGGGTCGCGGAGCGCGAAACCGAGCCCGCGATCGTTATCGGCGCTGACACGGTCGTCGCGATAGACGATGAGATCCTGGGCAAGCCCGCAAGCAGAGACGAGGCGGCAAAAATGCTTCGGGAGTTGTCGGGCAGGACGCACCGCGTTTACACCGGCATGACCGTCACCGACGGGAACAAAACCGTCAGCGAATACGTCAGGACTGACGTTAAATTCTACGAGCTCTCGGACAAACAGATAGAAAGCTACGTAAACACGGGCGAGCCTATGGACAAGGCGGGCGCCTACGGCATACAGGAATACGGCTCTCTGCTGGTTGAGAGCATAAGCGGCGACTACTTCAACGTGGTGGGGCTGCCCGTGAGCAGGCTGCGCCGCGTGCTAAACGAAAATTTCGGCGTTAAAACGCTTATATAGTCGGAGGTATTTATGGCAATAGATTTGGGAATAGATCTGGGAACGGCCAACTCGCGGATCTTTAGCAGGAGAGAAAACAAAGTGATAGCCAACGCGCCGACCGTGGTGGCGCTTAATTCCGAGGGCGAGGTCACGGCGGCGGGCGAAAAGGCTCTGGAAATGCTCGGCCGCGCAAGCGACGGCATAACCGTCACCGAGCCCGTGAAATACGGCGCGATAACCAATTTTGACGCGGCCGTCGGCCTTCTTAAAAACCTGCTTGCGTGCGGCCTCAGCAGCCCGTTTTCAAAGGTGCGCGCCGCGATATGCGTGCCGTCCGGAATAGGAGACGTGGAAAGGCGCGCCGTTGAGGAAGCCGCTATTTCCGCCGGGGTCAAAGACGTGTATCTGATAGAGTCGCTTTTGGCCGGAGCCATAGGCGCCGGGATAGACATAAACGAGCCGAAGGGATACGTTGTCGTTGACGTGGGCGCCGGAACCACCGAGGCGGCGTCCGTGTCGCTCGGAGGCGTTGTGGTCTCAAAATCCGTGAAGGTGGCCGGAAACGCCATAGACAACGACATAATACAAATGATAAAAAAACGGTATAATATAGAGATCGCCCGCAGCACCGCCGAAAAGGTGAAGTTGCGTCTGGCAAACGCCCTGGGTTCCGTCGGCAGCGATATCGTTTCGGTCAAGGGCAAGGACATGTACAGCGGCGTTCCCAAAACCGTGGCGATAAGCTCAAACGAGCTGAACAGCGCCATACGCGAGGACATAACGCGGATCATCGAAACCGTCCGCGCCGTGCTTGAGGAGACTCCGCCCGAGCTTTCGGCGGATCTTTTGGAGACGGGAATTATTCTGACGGGCGGCGGATCTGCCCTGCGCGGCTTGGGCAAGCTGATAAAAAGCAGCACGGGAATCAACGTCTATATGTCGGAAGATCCGATATGCTCCACCGCCAAAGGCGCGGCCATGGCGCTCAAAAACAAGGGTCTGCTGCGCTCGGCCCTGACAAGCGGCAGAGCACGCAAAACATACTAAAATCCAAAGGATGTAGATTTATTTGAAATTTATAAACGAGCATAAAACAAAACTGATAATCGGCGCCTGCGCCGCTCTCATAATCGCGCTGCTGATTTTATTCGGCGTGTATGACGACGCGCCCGCTCCGGAAAACGCGGCGATGGCCGCTGTGAGCCCGGTCCAGAAATTTTTCAAAAACATAAGCGATAACGCGTATGACGTGACCCACAGCCTGGGCCTTTTGAAGGATCTGAGAACGCGGGTGAGCGAGCTCGAAAAGGCGAACGCGGATTATGAAAACCGCTTGAGCGGCAGCGATGAGCTTGAAAAAGAAAATGACCGCTTAAAGCGGATGCTTGAGCTGAGAAAGGACAACCCCGACCTTGAGATGACGGCCGCCTCGGTGGCCGCAGACGAGCCTTCGAACTGGTTCTCGGGCTTCACAATAGACAAAGGAAAGAACAGCGGCATCTCTCAGAACAACATTGTTGTGTCGGAGGACGGCTTTTTGATCGGCAAGGTGGTCGAGGCGGGAGCCAACTGGGCGAGCGTTATGGCGATAACCGACCCCGGATTCTCGGCGGGCGTTATGATCGAGCGCTCGCGGGATCTGGCGATCGCCGAGGGCGACGCGGAGCTGCGCACAAAGCAGCAGTTCCGTCTCGCAAATATGTCGAGAGCCGCGGATGTGCAGGAGGGCGACTATGTGACAACGACCGGTCTGGGCGGCATATTCCCGGCGGGGTTCCGCTTGGGCAAGGTAGCCGGGATCAGCGAGGACTCAGTGACGATGACAAAGACAGCCTATGTTGATCTGTGCGTTGACATGAGCAATCTGCGCGACGTTTTTGTGATAACAAACAGCATGGATATAGTGCTTGACGAGGAAAACGCCAATATGAAAGAGGCACGCGAGCAGGCCGAGCGTGAACAGGAGGAGATCGACCGCGCGGAACGGGAGCGCTTGGAAAAGGAAAACAGCGATAAAGACTCGGAGGACGATCCCGACAGCGATTCGGAAAACGACTCGATAAGCAATTCGGAAAATGATTCGGAAAGCGATTCGGATAGCGATTCCGAAAACGGCGACGACGAAACAGATGAGAATTACGACGAGGAATAACCGCTCAAAAAACGATTGGATGTGTAAAATATGAAGGTGCTGCACCACGCCGCATGGCTGCTGCTGGCAATAATTCTGCAAACAATGATATTTAATTATATAAATATTTTCGGCGCGCATGCCGACCTGTTCCTTGTGGCGGTAATCGCCATAGCTCTGCTGTGCGGGAAAATTCAGGGAATGCTCTGCGGCATGGTTTTCGGTCTGATCTGCGACTTTTTGATCGGGCGCCTGGTCGGAACCAACATGCTGTCGTTCGCGGTCATAGGATACATTTGCGGCGCGGTCGGCGGCAGATATTACTCCGCTCCGCCTTTCTATGTTTTTATGGGCATAGGCGCGGCGGCGACGGCGGCCGAGGAGATTGTCTATTTGATACCCTGCACCGCGGGGCTTGAGATACACATTCCGTTTTTGTACGCGCTCAAAAACATTGTTGTCGAAGCGGTCATGAACGGCATTTTGACCGTGCCCGCGCTTTGGTGCATAAGGCGCACGATCAAATTATTCGGCATACAGAACATTAACACTTTTCGGTGATAGATATGGAATTTAACAAAAAAACAATAAAGGCTCTGGTTATCGCGGGCATCGTGGGATGTCTGGCGCTGGCCTGCGTCATACGCCTGTATAACCTTCAAATAGTGAACGGCGAGGATTATCGTGCGGCCGCGGACGGCAGCTCGGTCAGAACGTATATCAGCAAGGCGCCGCGCGGCGAGATACTCGATCGAAACGGCATTCCCATCGTGGAAAACAAACCGGGGTACAATATTCAGATTTTTAAAACCGATATTTCAAACGACGAGCTTAATCAAAACCTGGCGGATATCGCCGAGCTGCTGCGCGAAAACGGCGGCGAGCTGAGCACGACTTTCCCGATCGTATATAACGCGGAAACAGGCGCGCCCGAATACAGCTTTGAGGGCGTCGACAATGAAGGCGGCGAGTATCCGCAAAAGATCGCCGAGTGGGAATCGGAAAACAAACTGACCGATTTTTCAACGCTGCGCGAGATCGTCGGCTATTACGAGGATAAATACGGCGTGTCCGACGCGTTTGACCCGCAGGCCGCGCTGGATGTGTGCGCCGTGCGCTACGAAATGGAACAGCGCAATTTCAGCCGCCTCAATCCGTTTATAATGGCGACCGGCGCCGATGAGATCGTTTTGCAGAAAATCGAGGAAACCTACGCAGCGCAGGGCTTTGCCGACGTCGCCAACGACACGGTGCGGACATACGCGAAAGGCAATATGGCCGCCCATATACTCGGCAGGACAGGCATAATTTACGCCGAGGAATACCAAGAACTCAAAGACAAGGGCTACGGCATGAACGATATAATCGGCAAGGACGGCCTTGAGGCCGTGCTGGAGCCGTATCTCAAAGGCAAGGACGGGTACCGCAGGGTGCGCCTCGGCACTGACGGCAGATATGACGACGAGGTGGCGTCGGAGGCGCCTCATCCCGGTAACTACGCCGAGCTGACGATCGACGCGAACCTCCAAGAGGCGGTCGAGAGCTCTCTCAAAACGCGCGTGACCGAGGCCGTGGGCTCAGACGGCGCCGGAGCGGCGATCGCCGTTGACCCCAAAAGCGGCGAGATACTTGCCGTCGCTTCTTACCCCAACTACAACCCCGAAACATTCACCGAGGATTACGACAAGCTTTTGAAGCGGGACTCCAATCCTCTGTTTAACCGCGCCCTAAACGGTGCCTACGCGCCGGGCTCCACGTTTAAGATACTCACGTCTATCGCGGGTCTTGAGAGCGGAACGATAACACCCGACACCTATATCACCGACCGCGGCGTTTACACCTATTATTCCGACTACCGCCCGACGTGTCTCGTGTACTCATCAAGCGGCGCCACCCACGGCACGATCAACGTGTCGGAAGCGATCGGCGTTTCCTGCAACTACTTCTTCTATGACATAGGCAGACAGATGGGCATCGACACAATAGACGAATACTGCGAAAAATTCGGTCTGGGCGAGCCGACCGGGATAGAGCTTTCGGAGAGCAGCGGAATCGTCTCAAGCCCCAAAGAGCGCGAGGCCGCCGGAGGCGAATGGCACCCGGGCGACGTGCTGCAGACAGCGATAGGCCAGTCGGACAATCTTTTCACGCCCGCGCAGCTGGCAAGCTATATCAGCACAATGCTGAACAAAGGCAAAAGGTACCGCCTTCACCTTGTGAAGCGCACCGTTGACTACGAGACCGGCGAGGCCACCATGAAAAACGAGCCCGAGGTCCTTTCCGAAAATCCCATCAGCGACTCCACGTTTGACGCGGTCAAAGAGGGAATGCGCCAGGTTGTGGCCGACGGAACCGCGGCAAAGGTTTTTAACGATTTTCCGCTGAGGGTCGGCGGCAAAACGGGAACGGCGGAGGTTTCGGACGGAGCCGACAACGTTCTGTTCACAGGCTTCGCGCCTTACGACAATCCCGAAATAGTGGTCGCCGTAGTGATCGAGCACGGCGCCACAAGCTCGTTCGCGGCGCAGATCGGCAGGGATATATTCGAAAAATACATGGAGCTTTACCACGGCGGGATCAACAATACCGCCAATACGGACGACGAGGATTAGCTCAATATTTCTGTATAATACACTAATATATTAACCAATTTTGATTTTTTTGACGTTTTTTGAATATTTTTTGATAATTTATATAATTATTTTAAAAAAAGGCTTTACAATTTGTGAAACTTGTGATATAGTCTAATTGCTTGAAGATTGATTATTTTCAGACAATTGGTTGTGGTGACCATATTAAAACTTAATATGCGTATTCATAGCAAACTGCACAATTACGGACATTTTTATCAAAACTATGAAGTTCAAAGGAGGCGAAAGGAAATGAACATAGCGCTTATTGCGCATGATAAAAAGAAAGATTTGATGATCGATTTCTGCATATCATACAGCGCAATTTTGAAAAAGCATAACATTTGCGCTACGGGAACTACGGGAGCTGTGGTATCCGATGCCACCGGTCTTCCCATCAAGTGTTTTTTGCCGGGGGTGGACGGCGGCGACCAACAAATTGGCGCCAGAATCGCATATAATGAGATCGACGCGGTATTGTTTTTCCGCGACCCGCTGACGCAGCAAAAGTACGAGCCCAATATCGACTCGCTGTACAGACTGTGCGATGTTCATAACGTTCCGCTCGCCACAAATATCGCGACCGCCGAGCTTTTGATAATGGGTATTGAGCACGGCGACCTTGACTGGCGCGAATATGTCAATTCCAAACGTATTGTGTAAAAACGAAGGCTCCGCTCGGCGGAGCCTTTTTAAAAATTGTTAATTTTAAGTTAATACCGCTCGGATATTCGGATTTTATATTGACGGATTACGGTTTTTGTTGTAAAATATAATGAAAAAACAGGAGGTCAGGGCTTTGGATTTCGCGCATCTGCATACCCACACGGCATACAGCCTGCTCGACGGGCAGGGCACAATACCGAAGATACTCGACCGCGCCAAAGAACTGGGCCAGACCGCGATGGCGATCACCGACCACGGCAACATGTACGGCGTGATCGAGTTTTATGAGTACGCGAAAAAAATCGGGATCAAGCCCGTTCTCGGCTGCGAGGTGTACCTGGCGGCGCGGAGCAGGTTTGACAAGGTGTACGAATTCGACAAGGAAAGGTACCACCTGATACTGCTGGCGGAAAACAACGACGGCTACCAAAACCTTATAAAAATCGTGTCGAGTGGCTTTATCGACGGCTTCTATTTCAAGCCCCGCGTCGACATGGAGCTTTTGAGAAAATACAGCGGCGGCATAATCGCTCTGAGCGGCTGTATGTTCGGCCCGCTCTCGCGCAGGATCATGGCCGGGAATTACGGCAAGGCCGTTGAGTGCGCCAAAGAGTTTATCGACATATTCGGAAAAGACAATTTCTTTGTGGAGATACAGGACCACGGCCTTTATGAGCAAAAAAAGCTGAACTCGGGCCTCATCAAGCTGGCTCGGGAGCTGGGCTTGGGCCTCGCCGCCACAAACGACATACACTACGTGAGCAAGAGCGACGCGGAATTTCAGGACATACTGATGTGCGTCCAGACCGGCAAAACGGTCGACGATCCCGACCGCATGAAAATGGAAAGCTCCGAGCTTTACGTCAAATCCGCGGACGAGATGGAGGCGCTGTTTGGTCATATTCCCGAGGCGATCGAGAACACGGTCAGGATCGCCGAAAGGTGCAATGTGGATATCGAGTTCGGAACGCTGCACCTGCCCGAGTTTGACATACCAGGCGGCAAAACCGCGGAGGAATATTTATTTGAGCTTTGCATGGACGGCTATCGGTTCCGCTATCCGGGTGAGCCCGAGGATGAGAGCGGCGCGGTTTACCGCAGAATGATGTACGAGCTCGACACAATAAAGAGCATGGGCTATGTGGACTATTTTTTGATAGTCCGCGACTTTATAAAATACGCCCGCGACCACGGGATACCGGTGGGCCCGGGCAGAGGCAGCGCCGCCGGAAGCGTTGTGGCATACTGTCTGCACATCACGAACGTTGACCCGATAAAATACGATCTGATCTTTGAAAGGTTCTTAAACCCCGAAAGGGTCAGCATGCCCGATATCGACGTGGACTTCTGCTACGAGCGGCGGCAGGAGGTCATTGATTACGTTAACCAAAAATACGGCAGCGACCGCGTGTGCCAGATAATCACCTTCGGCACAATGGCGGCGCGCCAGGCTGTGCGCGACGTGGGCAGGGCTCTCAATATGTCCTACGCCTCGGTCGACGCGGTGGCGAAGCAAATACCCTTCGTGCTGCATATGACCCTTGACAAAGCGCTCGTTATAAGTCCGCGGCTCAAGCAGATGTACGACGGAGATCCCGCTGTCCAGCGGCTCATTGACGTGGCGAAAGAGCTTGAGGGGCTGCCGAGGCACGCCTCGACCCACGCGGCGGGCGTTGTTATCACAAAGGAGCCGGTCGTCAATTACGTGCCGCTCCAGAAAAACGACGACGTTATAACCACACAGTTCCCCATGACGACAATAGAGCGGCTCGGACTGCTCAAAATGGACTTTCTGGGGCTCCGCACCCTGACCGTAATTCGCGACGCGGTGCAAATGATACACGAAAATTACGGCGTGAAAATAGACATAGACCATATAACCTTTGACGACAAGGACGTCTACGACATGATCTCAAAGGGAAAAAGCGACGGGGTGTTCCAGCTTGAAAGCGAGGGTATGAAACGGTTTATGACCGAGCTCAAGCCCTCGTCCTTAGAGGATATCATAGCGGGCATCTCCCTCTACCGCCCGGGACCGATGGAGTCGATACCCACATACCTCGCGTACAAGAACAACCCGAAGATCATAAAGTACAAGCATCCGCTGCTGGAGCCGATACTCAAGGTGACATACGGCTGCATAATCTATCAGGAGCAGGTCATGCAGATAGTGCGCGAGCTGGGCGGCTATTCTCTGGGCAGAGCCGATCTGGTGCGCCGCGCCATGAGCAAAAAGAAGGTCGACGTAATGATGAAAGAGAGAGACGTGTTTTTGAGCGGCGCGGCCGAGCGCGGTATAGACGAAAAAACCGCGGGCTCCATATTTGACGAGATGATGGACTTCGCGTCATACGCCTTCAACAAATCCCACGCGGCGGCGTACGCCGTTGTGGGCTATCAGACCGCCTATTTAAAGCGGCACTATCCCGCCGAGTTTTTCGCGGCGCTTTTAAACTCGTTTATCGACCACACAGAAAAGATCAGCAAATATATCTTGATAGCGAAAACCGAGGGCGTCAAGGTGACTCCTCCCGACATAAACGTAAGCGGCAGCAAATTCACCGCCAAAGACGGCGGTATCGTGTTCGGTCTGGGCGCGGTCAAAAACGTGGGCGAGGGAGTTGTGCGCGAGATCGAAACCGAACGCAGGCGCGGCGGAAGATTTTCCACGTTCACGGATTTCTGCCGCAGAATGACGGGCAAAAAGACGAACAAGCGCGTTGTTGAAAACCTGATACGCTGCGGCGCGTTTGACAGTCTCGGGCTGAAGCGCAGCGTCCTGCTGTACGAATACGAAACGGTTATCGACAGATTCGCTCAATCGGCCAAAAACGAGATCCCCGGTCAAATCAGTCTTTTTGACATGGGAGCCGGTGAGGCGGAACAAAAGCCCGATACCGATAACTTTAAGGACAGACCCGAGCTGCCGAAATCCTACAGGCTGGCCATGGAAAAAGAGAGCATAGGCATGTACGTTTCGGGCCACCCGCTGGACGACTGCCGTGATATACAATTCTCGCCCGGCATAACAACGATACTCAGCGTGCTTGAAAATGAGGACGGCGCCTTCGATCCCGACGCGCCGGTCACCATGATAGGCATAATATCGGAACTTCACACCCGCCGCACCAAGCGAAACGAGATAATGAAGTATATCACGCTGGAGGATCTGACCGGCTCGATCGAATGTCTGGTGTTTCCCGCGGGCGTCGCGGCGTATGACAGCCTTATAGAAAAAGACAAACTTATACAGATACGCGGCGATCTGGACATAATCGAAAATCAGGCGCCCAAAGTCCGCGTCAGGACAATAGAGCCCCTCCAAAGGGCTCCGCGGTCAAAGCTTTATATCCGCCTCGGCACCCGCGACGGCGAACAGCTGAACGCCATAAAACAGACGCTGAGCGGCGCGAGCGGCGGCGCGGAAATATACGTGTATTTCGCGGACGAAAAGAAAACCTCCAAGGCGCGCGCCACGATTGATCCCGGAGACAGGCGCATCGGGCTGCTTGAAAGCATGCTGGGAAAAGAAAATGTCAAAATGGTAAGAAAATGAGCGAACAGAAAGGACACAAGATCATGACTACAAAAGAAACTGTTCTTCAAATATTAAATCAAAAAATGGGCGAGACCGTATCGGGCGAGGAGCTGGCGCGGTCGATCGGCGTGTCCCGAGCATCGATATGGAAATCGGTCAAAGCCCTGCGGGACGAGGGCTACAACATCGGCGCCAAGCAAAACTCGGGATATGTTCTGTCGCCCAGCAACGTGCTTTCGGCCACCATCATCGGAAAATATTTAAACGACAAAGATCTTGAAGATCGGATCTCGATCTATCCCGATGTCACATCGACCAACAACGTCGCAAAAAAATACGCGGCGGAGCGCGGATGCTCGAATCCGATCGAGCGCGTGTTTATCGCGGACAAACAAACCGCGGGGCGCGGCAGACAGGGGCGCAGCTTCTACTCTCCCCCGGGCAGCGGCGTTTACATGAGCTTCCTGCTATGTCCGAGAGTCGGCGCGTACGAGGCGGCCAGATTCACCACCGCGGCATCTGTGGCGGTGTGCGCGGCCATCGAGAAAGCGTTCGGTCTCAAGCCCGACATCAAGTGGGTGAACGACGTTTTTTTGAACAACAAAAAAATCTGCGGAATTCTGACCGAGGCGGTCACCGACTTTGAGACCGGAGGCGTCGAAAGCGTGGTTATCGGGATCGGCGTCAATATGTTCACAGGCAAATTCCCGGAAGAGCTTCGCGGAGTGGCCGGCTCGCTGGGAACCGACGAGAAAAAGTTTGACCGCAACCGCCTGATCGCGGAGATAATAAACTGCATGACCGACCTGATCGAGATCACAGATGACAAAAAGATCCTGATCAAGGACTACATAGACGAGTACAAGAAGCGCTCGCGGGTCTTGGGCAAGACGATAAAGATACTGAACACAGGCGAGACGGCCGAGGCGGTAGACATAAACAAAGACGGCGGTCTGATCGTTAAGACCCCGGACGGAGTGAAAACTCTGCAAAGCGGAGAAATAAGCATTCGCCTCAAATAATTATATACCGATCATATATAAAGGAGAAACCATGAAAAAGAACCTAAAAAAAATTATAGCGTTAATATTCGCGTTCATGATCCTGTGCGCAAGCCCGATATGCTGCGCTATCGGATTTAACATGGACGAGATCTGCGACTCGGTCGTGGTCGTGCACTCGTCCAACTCGGTCGGCACGGGCTTCGCGATATCGGGGAACATGATAGTCACCAATCACCATGTGGTCGACGCGACCACCAGATACACCATCGAGACGCGCTCGGGCACCCTGCTCGAGGGGCGGCTGATAGGCTCGGACGAGGCGCGCGATCTGAGCCTTGTTGAAGTGATCGGCGGCAATCTGCCGACCATACCGATGACGACCGATATTCCGCCTCTGGGCGCGCAGGTTTTCGCCGTGGGCTCGCCTCAGGGGCTGGGCTTCACGGTGAGCGGCGGTATACTGTCCACAGCCGAGCGCGAGGTCGACGGAGTGACGTATATCCAGACCGACGCGGCTATCAACCCCGGCAACAGCGGCGGCCCTCTGCTCAATGAGCTCGGGCAGGTCATAGGCGTCAACAACATGAAAGTGCAGGACGCGGACAGAATATCCCTCGCGATACCCATGACCTCGGTCGTGGACTTTCTGAGAGAACTCAATATCGAGGTGAACTACGCCGATATTTCGGACACCGATCTTGAGGGCATGAGCGGCGTTATCATCCAAAGCTCGTCGATCGAGGGCGGAACGCAGGAATCCTACGAGCAGTATTCCAACAGCCTGAGGAACCAGTATAACGACATATTAAAGACGATACAAAATGAAAACAAAATTTTGCTGGGCGGCGTTATCGTTATAGCAGTGCTGTGCTTTATCCTGATGCTCGCCATGCTGTCGCAGAAAGAAAAAGTCAAAGCGTCGGAGAGGAACCTTAACAAGGCTATCGAGGCGCTCAAAAAGCAGAGTGTTCAGATAAAGGCGCTGAGCCGAATGGCGGCCGCGAGACAGACAGAAAGCGCGGAAGAGCCGCCGTCCGCTCCTCCTCCGGCGGCAAGCGTATCAAGCGGTTTTTCGGAACCGCGCCCGGTGAGACGCAACCCGATGAGCAACTCGGCCAAACCGAGCCCGAGGCGAATATACAAAGACCAATAAAATTCACATTATATTCATTGAAATATAAGAAGTCCTGTGGTATAATAAAAGAACAGGCTTTATAAAAAGGAGAAAATACATGCCAAATAAAAACGAAAGCGCCTGCCAAAAGGCAAAAAAAACGTCGATCGGCGGGCAGGCGGTTATAGAAGGCGTTATGATGCGCGGCCCGTTCAAGATCGCCACCGCGGTGCGCAAGCCCGACGGCGAGATCATTGTGGACGAGCAGGAAATAAAAAAGAAAAAAGCCGGCAGGATCGCGGGGCTGCCGATAATCCGCGGCTGCGTCAACTTTTTCGGCTCGATGATAATCGGCGTCAAGGCGCTGATGTTCTCGGCCAAATTCTTTGACGTTGACGAGGACGGCAACGAGATAGAGCAGGAACCCGGCAGGTTCGAAAAGTGGCTTGACGAAAAGCTGGACTCGGAGACCGCCATGAACGTGGTTATCTACTGCTCGGTCATACTGTCGCTGTTTTTGTCGGTCGGTCTGTTTATACTGCTGCCCACTCTTATCGCGGGCTTTATGACCGACTTTCTGCATGTTGAAAGCAACACGATGCTGACCCTGATCGAGGGCGTTGTGCGAATCGCGATTTTCGTTCTGTATCTGTCGCTGGTGGCGCAGATGAAGGATATCAAGCGCGTGTTTATGTACCACGGCGCCGAGCATAAGTCGATCTTCTGCTATGAGAAAGGTCTGCCGCTGACGGTCGAGAACGTGCGCGTCCAGTCGCGGCTGCACCCCAGATGCGGAACCAGCTTTCTGCTGATAGTTATGGTTATCAGTATTCTGGTTTTCTCGATAATTCCGTGGCAGCAGGAGACCTTCGCCGCAATACCCGGAATAGGCGTGATCTTCTCGGCGATGCCCTGGGCGATCTGGCGCGTTATACTGCGTCTGCTGCTTTTGCCGATCGTTGCCGGAATATCCTATGAGATTATCAAGTTCGCCGGAAGGCACGACAATCCGTTCACCCGCGCGATCAGCGCGCCCGGAATGTGGTTCCAGCACATAACGACCAACGAGCCCGACGACAGCATGATAGAGGTGGCGATAAAGTCCCTGACCGCCGTTATCCCCGAAGACGAAACGGCCGATATTTGGTAGTATTAAAACAGAGGATCAGTATTCCGAAATAAAAGGAGGCAATCTAAATGTCAATTAAATCCACAATTATAATTCAGAAAGAGGATAATTGGTATGTTTCAACCGCGCTCGAATCGGGCGTTTCGTCACAAGGCAAAACAATAGACGAGGCAATAAAGAACCTCACCGAGGCGTTGGAACTTTATATGGAGGAATAATAATTGACCTTGAAACAACTGCGCAGGAGCGCTCACGAAAAACTCATAAACCACGGCGGCATCGGCTCTCCGGAGCTCGACGCCGACCTTATTATTATGAACATTCTCGGCATTGACAAAACCGAGCTTCTGACCCGCGACCCAGCCGTGTCGGACGCGGCCGCTATCGAGGTCAACGCGGCGGTAAACAGGCGGCTGAGCGGCATGCCCGTTCAGTATATCATCGGCAAAACCGAGTTCATGTCGCTTGATTTTGAGGTAAACAAAAATGTGCTGATCCCGCGCGGCGATACCGAAATATTGGTCGAGGCGGTGATCGAAAAGCTGAAAAGCCGCGGCGCGGTAAATATTCTGGATATCGGCTGCGGCTGCGGCTGCATCGGCGTCAGCCTGGCGTACTATCTGCCGCGCGCGTCGGTGGCCTGCCTTGACGTGTCCGAAAAAGCTCTGCGCGTCGCGGAGCGGAACGGAGAGCGGCACCGCCTGAGCGGACGGATGAATTTTATACTCAGAGACATCAAAGACGAGGCGGTTTGCGCCGAGATAAGAAAAGCGGAATACGACTGCATCGTTTCAAATCCGCCGTATATCCCGACCGACGATATATTTGATCTTCAGACCGAGATCGTGGATCACGAGCCCCTCGGCGCCCTTGACGGCGGCGACGACGGCCTCGACTTTTACAGAGTTATAATCGAAAAAACCGCCCCTAAAAGAGGCGGGATCATGGCCTTTGAAGTCGGTATAAACCAAGCGGACGACGTGGCGGACATGATGTACGCCAGAGGATATACGGGAATCGAAATAATCCCCGACCTGGCGGGCATCGACCGCGCGGTCCTCGGAACCTTGTAGAACCTAAAATCAATCAAATCCGCGGCGCTTGTATTCGGCGCCGTTTTTTTCAAGGTCTTTCCAGATGTATTCGCCGTTTTCGTATATGATGTAGGAATGTCGGCTGTTTTCTTTCGGGATCGAGACCGAGCCGGGATTTATGTAAACATACCCGTCCTTTTCCTCGCACTTGGGGACATGGGTGTGGCCGCATATTAAAACGCCACCGCTTAAACCCTTGGGCGGAGTATCCTCGCCGTATATATGGCCGTGACTCAGATACATGGCGGCGCCGTCGAAAATCACGGCGTAGTCCGCCATAATCGGAAAGTCAAGCACCATCTGATCGACCTCGGTATCGCAGTTGCCGCGCACGCAAAGTATCTCATCCGAAAGCCCGTTCAGCGCCGCGATCACCGCCTTTGGGTCATAGTCCCGCGGCAGGTCGTTTCTCGGACCATGATACAGAATATCGCCCAGCAGAACAAGCCTTTCCGCTCCCTCGCGGCGGTACGCCTCGATCATTTTTTCACAGTAATATTTTGAGCCGTGTATGTCACTCGCTATCATCAATTTCATTTTATCACCATTCTGTGTTATTCTTTAAACTCGGCCACTATAGGCGCAATCGCGCCTTTATCCATGAAGTCGTTGCTCTTGTCGCACAGCTCAAGCAGCAGCTTGCCATCCTCGCTGAGATCGGTCTTTTTTGAAAGGATAGCCTTCAAGACGCCCAGCTCCTTGCGGTGAACAAAGCTCAGATCTTCCATTATCATCTTTCCGGGCAGGTTAAAGACCTTTACGCGGCTCTGTATCTCCCGGCTCAGGTTCCTGTCCGCCACCGACTTATAATATTTTTTGTGCCCCGGATCGGTCAGACCGACGGTGAAAATAACGACTTTTTTGTCTTTGAGCCTATCAAAGTTCTTCGTTATAAGCGACACGCCGTCAATGCTCTCGGAATACATGCCGCCGCCGAAAATTATATTGTCATATTTTTCAAGCTCGGCCGCCTTAATATCCTTCGCGTTTGCCGCTATGCATCCCAGCTCCTCCGCTATCCACTCCGCGTACCGCTTTGTGGAGCCGTATTTGCTTTTGTATATAACTATTGCATTCATAGTATCACGCTCCGATCATTGTTTCAAACTAATATATGCGCCACGAATATAATTATACCCAAAAACAAACGGATTGTCAACACAGCGTCAGATCATCGGGTTTTGTTTATATAAAACGGCTCCGCGAGGGGTTTAATTCCGTCGGTCCCGTCCCACAGCATTAGCTTCACATCTTCGTCGAAAACGTCCGAGGTGATAAATCGGCCGAGCTTTGCCGTATATTCGCTTCCGCCCTCGGTCTCCGTTTTGAAGCTTTCGATCGCGCAGTCGAGCATAACATCGTTTTTGTACTTCGCCATAATAAGCGTGAAGGCCGTTCCCTCAGGCGTTCCGTCGGGAATAAATATTTTCGCTTCGCCCGAATCTTTATCTACGCTTAATATTTTCCATGAAGTCTCAACCGGCTGTTCGGTTGGAACCTGCGACGGCTCGCTTGACGGCGTTGCCGTCGGCGCGTTTGTAGGCACAATTGTCGGCGTTGCTGTCGGCGCGTTTGTTGGCGTAATTGCAGGCGTTGCCGTCGGCGCATTTGTCGGTGTCGGCGCAATTGTCGGCGTTGCTGTCGGAGTCGCAGACGGCGTTAGCGTCGGCGTCGGCGTTGGCGATGGTGTGGGGATCATCGCAGGCGCGGGCGTAACGCCGGATGGAATCGGCGTCGGATCGGGCAGGCTGCTAATAGAGGGTCTTAATAAACCGCTGTTGCCTTCCTTTTCAATTTGCACCTGCCCCCATTCGCTTGAATATCCCAGATATTCGCCGCCGTAAAATAAATCAACGCCATAAAACGCGTACGCTTTGATATACTTTACGCTTCTCGGGAACGTGACACGCATCAGGTTTGATCCGCACAGCGAATACCGACACAGTATTTCAACTCCGTTCGGGATAGTGTACATCATATTCAGCTTTTGCGAAGGAGCAAACACCAGTAGTGACATATCTTTGCTGAATAAAATTCCGTTCTCTGATTTGTAATATAAGTTCTCCGCGGCAACGGTTATGTCCGACAGCATATTGCATCCCCTGAACGCGCCCTCCGCTATTTCGGATATGGTTGAAGGTATTGTTATATTTGTTATATTGTTCTTTGTTGTCATGCTTTCAAAAACCGAATCGGATATGCCCATTACAGTGTAACCGTCAAGCTGCTCGGGAAAATTGACTGCCGCGGCAGTCTCATCGGTATATTTTGTGACAGTCACCGTGCTGTGATCTTCATTGAGTATATACTCAAAAGCACCCGAGGTGACCGACGGAGCATCCGCGACAGGCGCGCTGCCGATTGTTTCTGCGGCGCTCACAAGCCGACGAGATACAGATTCTTTGTTGTCTGCCGTATCACCATATGCAAAGCTCAAGTTCAACGAGCAAATTAGCATAGCGCATACAGCAATAACAGAAATAAATTTTTTCATAAAATATATCCTCCTGACATAATAGTGTTTGGATCATCCTCAAAAAACGGCCGCCGCCCGACGCCGTGCAGCGCGGTTGGAGCGCTAATTATGTTTGGGAAAAAACGCTTGTCTGTTTTTGAGATTACAAGCGTATTATTATGCTCACATTATACTACATCAGTAATTGCTTGTCAATACTATATTTGTGATTTTTTAAAATTTATTTATAAGTTCCGCAGCCTTTTAGATACACTCAAAAATTTGTACAATTGACAAAATATTATGTTTGGATTATAATAAATTTACATATTTTTTATAAGAAAATTAATATAATATGGAGTGTGATCCCAAATGGACAAAAATCGTTGCGCCCAAAAAAGCGGCTCGGAGAAAATTTGCGGCATTGACAGGAATGATGCCGCAAAATTCATGTTCAGAGAAATCTTTGGAAGTGATTTTGAATATTTGGAAAAGGCGCTGAAACCGAAAACAGGCACGGAAAAATCTCAAGAAAATATACAATGGGACGGTTTAATAAAAGATTGGACGGATGATGTTATAAAATTCTGTTTCAGAGAGATGTTCGGAAATAAGAGCTTTGGTTATTTGGAAAGGGCGATGAAAGCGGGAGCCGATCCAAAAGTGATGCAAAAAAACGTGCAGTATGCCTGCTTGAGAAAAGCGTGGCCGGACGCGATGCTCCGCGCCAAAAATAAACATTCGGGCAATATCGACGAAAGCAAAACAGACGACATAATAAAAGACTGCAGCCCGGTATTGGAAAGAGTGCTTGATGAATATTCCAAGGAAGAAAAATTTGATTTTCTCTGGGAGCTGTATTCTTCGGAAGACACGGAAATAATAAAAATAAAAAAGAAAATATGTGAAATCAAAAAGGAGTTTACCTTTGGAAGATTTCAAAAGCTGTTTAATATGGCTGTGAAATATTATGTTTGCGTTTGTGGATTTAAAGACCGATTGGGCCTTGGGGGATTAAAAATATTCTCTCTGGACCACGCGAATTGTCCCGTTGACAGTATTATAGCAAAAAAATTAAAAAAGAAAAAGAACAGCATTGATCTGCCTATCAAATACAAGAATTTTCTCAAAAAGGATATAACGTGGAGCACAATGGATTACGACGATCACGAGGATTATATTATGATACAAGAGATCATACAATTATTCGTTCCCGAATTGCCTAATTTGGCGTTTGATTTTAAAGAGTGGCAATAAAAACAATTCTATCATTTCGACCCGCGGCAGACGCGTTTATCATCTGCCGCGGGCCGTTTGTTTACGCGAGATTTTTTATAACCTCGTCAAACTGCTTCGGATAATATACTTTATAATAAGCTATGCGCGCCGCGAAGATCACATAGGATATCGTGTGAGCTTTCGGGAAGAGATAGCCGATTTTTTCGCAGGAATCCATATACCATTCGGGAACGCCGCGGGACCTCATGAGGCTCTCGTATTCCTCAGGCAGTCCATAGCGCCACGCCATGCCTTTGCGCACATACTCCGCAATTTGATAAGCGGTCTCCGTGTCGATCCCCTTATTTGTTAAGTACAGCATTATATCCTCCCGCGTGGCGATCACTTCCGAAAGACCCGCGGTGCCGCTTTCGATCAGATCTCTCGCGTTGTCGGTCCATGTGTACGTCCCGTGCTGCAGCGCGGAAATTTTAATAAGTTCGTAAAATGTTGTCGGCTTGGCAATTTCCAGCATTCTCAAGACAAACTCTCTGCCAAATTCGGTTATACCGTCGGTTCTGCCTTTCGCTATGCACTCAATAACCTTTGGGTCGCGAAGCGGCACATCCTTTGCGCGAACACCGGTCTTTTTTTCCAGATGATGCAGAACGGTCGGATCGCTGTGTTTTAGAACATCAAGTATAGCCAAGTGATCAAAGAGCGCGTATATGTCAAAATGCGTGACCGCTATATCGGGATCATCGGACTTGTGCCATATTGGGAAAAGCTCGTTCTGCTCCGGTGTTTGCGGACAGAGGATAAGGCCGCCCGGGTGAACCTGGTCGAGGCGTTTTACTCCGATAATCCTCTCGGCCGCCAAAGCCTGTTCTTTATCCAGACCCCATTGCTCAAAATATTTTTTTGTCATATCGGCGGCCTGCGTGTCGGATATTGTGCCTATGACCCCGACTCTGAACACATGATCTTTGCCAAGGATGCGGCTCGCGTGTTTTTGCGCCTCCGCTTGATATTCGCCCGAAAAATTCAGGTCAATGTCAGGCCGTTTTTCTCCGTTAATGCCGAAAAAAATTTCAAGCGGAACATCAAAGCCGTCTTTTTTCATCGGCGCGCCGCATATCGGGCAAACCTTGTCGGGCAGATCAACGCCCGTACGGTACCCGCCTGCCTCAAGAAACTCGCTGTGCGCGCAATTCGGGCAGATATAGTGGGGAGACAGCGGATTAATTTCCGTGATGCCGGCCAAAAATGCCGTGAAGGACGCGCCGACCGAGCCGCGGGATCCCACAAGATAGCCTGCCTCGGCTGACTTTTTCGCCAATCTGCTTGCTATAACGTACTGCGCGGAACAGCCTGTCTTTAAAATGAGTTCAAGCTCTCGCTCCAAGCGGCCGCTCACGATGTCGGGCAAAGCATCGCCGTATATCTCCCGCGCTCTCGCTCGGCACATCTCGGTCAACTCCCGATCGCTGTTTTCAAAAACAGGCGGAAAAAATCCGTCCTTGATCGGCCTTGGCTCATCTGTCATATCGGCGATTTTGTTCGTGTTTGCGACCACAATCTCATAAGCTTTTTCCTCGCCCATAAAGCGGAACTCGTTTAACATTTCATCCGTGGCGCGGAAATACAATCCGCTTTGGTATTTCGGGTCTTGATTTTTGAGCACCCGCCTTGAAATTTCATCCTCGGGATGAATAAAGTGAACATTGCCTACGGCGACAACGGGTTTATCAAGTCTTTCCCCAAGCTCCGCAATTTTCCGCAGATCCTCCTTAATTTCCGTTTCGTCCGGCGCGCTGTCGGCCGCTTGGTATACGGCGGGAGGCTGAACCTCGAAGTAATCATAAAAAGCCGCGATCTCTTCGATTTTCGCGCCGCTTTTTTGACTCGACGCGGCTCTGTACAGTTCTCCGTCGGCCGCCGCTCCGACCAATAAGCCCTCTCGCAGGCTTTGCAGCAGACTTTTGGGGATATAGGGCGTGTTTTTGTACATATATTCGGTATGGGATTTGGAAACCAATTCGTAAAGGTTTTTGAGACCCTCGGCATTTTTCGCGAGCAGCATCACGGGAAAACAAGATGAGGCGGCTTTTTCAAGATCTTCGACGTCGGTTCCGCCCGATATATTATCCGCGACCAAGCCTTCCATTCCGTAAATCACCTTAAAATTTTTTACGTATTGTTTCAGTTCATCAAACGCCCGCTGCGCTCTCGGGAAAGCCTGCACAACGCCGTGATCCGTAACGGCGACAGCCGTATGCCCCGCGACAACCGCGTGCTCGATCAGTTCTTCGGCCGAAATTATACCGTCCGTTTCGCTCATCTTCGTGTGCGCGTGAAGCTCCACCCTTTCGGTTTTTCTTTTCATTTTATATCTCCTCCGTGAATTTTATAGACTCTTTAGTTTGTCTTGATTATATCATACTATATAAGCAAAAATTTGTACAGAGATTTGCGTAAAAAAGTTTTTGTCGATCTGCTCGGATCTGATCTGTTTATTCAAAAACTCCCGCATTTAATGCGGGAGCCGTAAATTTCATATGTTTGATTATTTTCCGAACATGTCGGTCCTCAGGGTATGGAGCGGCACGAGAACCTCGCCTTTTTCACTGCGGCTGCCGTCGCAGATCACATAGCTTCCCGCTCCATCCGAGCCGTAACTCGTTTGCGTCATCAGCGGAGTGTCAAGCGCCCTTTCTGCGAATATAAACACATCGCCGCGCACGCATGGAGCTTCGGGCTCAAACTCCGATCCGACCGTGATGCCGCTCTGCTCGGCGGCGGTCAGGTACCCTTCGGGATAGCCTCCGAACTCGTCGGCCTTGGGCGCGTATCCCAGAAGCGCCATTATCATTTTTACCGCCTCTTGATACGTGACATTGTTATTCGGGCGGAAAGTTCCGTCGTCATAACCGTTGATTGCCTTGCTGTTATAGGCCTCGTTTATGTATCCCGACGCCCAGAAGCCGCCTTTGACATCGCTGAAAATCGTGTCGACGGGCTCGGGAACTTCGGTCATCGCGCGCAGACGGCATATTATCGCCGCCATTTCGGCGCGGGTTATTGGCTCGCCGAGGCGCATATCTCCGCTCGGATCGCCGGTCACTATCCCCAAAGCGGTCAGGTCGGCGATCAGGTCGGCGCTGTTTTTTGGTTCCGCGGCCGGGGCAGCCGCGCTTGCGGGAGTTCTCGTCGGCAAAGGCGCCGCGGTCGATTTGGGGCTCCTTGCAGCCGAAGGATCCTCGGAGGGCCTTGTCGGTTCGGGCGTTGCCTCGGCGTAGACATACTTGCCGCCGTCCTTTGACGCCTCGTTTTCTCTGATATCCGAATCGGGCACCTTTATCGTGTTTGTCTTTTCAAGGTACCTGTTGTTTTCAATGCCCGCGTTCGCGTTATAGGCAAACAGGCTGATCGACCTTTTGCCGATTGTCTCGACGTTCATGTTGACATGCAGCAGCCACATATCCTCATCGGGGTTTTCATAACATCTGATATAACCCTCTTCCTCGTCGATAACGTTATAGTTGTTATACACCTCAAACGAGCTGTTGCTGCCGAATGCTCCGCTCATCGCGCCTGTCGTGTCGATGAAGCTGTAGTCTTTGCCGTCTTTTCTAAACGTCACCAAAAACTGACCGGGACTTGTCGGGCCGTATCCCATATCCGCCCGCACCGCGTGAGTGCGAGTGACGGTAAGTCTGAGACGTCCGTTTTCCGACATGTCATACACCCATGTTTTCTCAAATGACGCGTCAAGCTCGGCGTCAAACGAACATTGATACCAAATATCCTCGGAACTGATCTCGGACGGTCCCGCGGTCATTTTCCATTCGTGGGTCATGTACCTGCCCGCGGCGAACGCGTTCAGCGAGCCGAGCATAAGCGCCAGCGCGATAATAATACAACTAAACTTTTTCATAAAATTCATCCTTTCTTTTTTGTAAATATAGTTCTATATAATATGACGACAAAATAACCGGTTTTGTTCACGCTTGTCCCATATTTTTATTATATTGTTTATTTTTGTAATATAATTTGACGATTTAAATCGCTTATTCGTATCGAATTTATGTTCTACGATTTGTAGCATATTTATATTCTACACTATATAGAATTATTTGTCAAGATATTTTTTCAAAAATTTTATAAAAATAAAAAAAGCCGCGGAGCGTTCGGCTTTTATAGGTTTTGTTTGCGTGCGGCCGCGTGATCTCCGCACGGGATTTCAGTTTTGTTTGCGGACGATGGTGTAATCGTCACCGGGGCGGTAGAACGGACATTCCTTGTGCCGCCCGAGCATTATCCTCGCCATGTCGTCCTCGTCCATGTTGGCGAGGCAGACATATTCCTCGTAGTCCTCATCGTAATCATAATATATACATTCCTCGCACTTGCTGTTCATTCGCTTGCTCCTCCGCATTGGTTCATGACTCGATTTTATCACACGCGCCGAAAAGTGTCAATCCTTATCGGGCAGAATTTTTGTCGCGAGCCACAGTCCGCCGATGATAAGCGCGCACCAAAGGACCTCGCCGCCTACCAGTATAAGATAACGCTTTATGTCAAGCGGCGGCAGAGTGTAAAGATACATAGAATATTCCGAAAGCTGTCCGCTGTCCGTCATAAACGCGGCCGCGAAGCCTCCGCCCAAAAGCGGCGCGGCGGCGAAGGTCAGGCCGAGGGCGAATGCCGCCTGGACCACCTTGCCCAGCGCGTAGTACTTCATCGAAAGGCCGCTGCCCGAGATGATCGAGGCGGTCTGGAAAAACACCGACAAACCCGACAGCGCCAGAAACATCGAGATAAGCGGGAATTTTATGCCCGGCGCCATGCTCATTTTTGAGACCTCGGCGATACCGCCCGTTATCTCGAGCAGGCAGTTCAAAAACTCGTGTCCGCAAAACCGCGGAATGACGCTCTCCGCCACCGCAAAAAACACCACAAAGCCGCACACGTTCAGGATCGTCGTGACGCTCTTTGCCACCGAGCCGCCGAGCGCGTCCGCCATAAACGCGGCCGCGTGATGTTTTTTTACAAGCCTCGGGTTTATCACTTCCTCCTCTCCGCGGATGAGGCGCGCGGTCACAAAGCCCGCCAGCAGCGCCGCGGCTATGTGGATCATATATAATATTCCGCCGATGCGGGCGCTGCCGCTCATGGCGGCGCCCACCGTGCCGATTATAAACAGCGGGCCCGAATTGTTGCAGAAACACAGCAGCCGCTCCGCCTCGGTTTTGGATATTCTGCCCGAGTTGTAAAGCTCCGCGGCGCAGCCCGCGCCGACAGGATAGCCGCTGACTATCCCGAGGACCACCGCCAGCGCGCCGCTGCCGTCTACTCTGAACGCGGGCCGCATGACGCCGCTCAGCGCTCTGCCGCATATTTCGGCGCCGCCCAGCGCCACAAGCAGATTGCTGGCGACAAAAAACGGGAACAGCGACGGTATAACCGACGACGCGCACAGCGCCAGAGCGTCCGCCGCCGCGCTCATGCAGCGCTCGGGCCAAAGCCCCAGACACAGGATCATGCAGCAAAGGCACAGCATGACCGCGCCTCTGAGCCATCTCATAAAACCACCTCCGGTTAAATTTATGCTTTCGCATTAAATTTAATTCGGATATTGATTTGGATATATTTTTGTGGTATAATGTATAAAATGTTATTCGGCGGTGCTTCGTATGAGTTATGAAAGAATTATTGAAAAAGCAAAAAAATATAATTCTGTTAAGGAGAAAATTAACAGGATTACTTTGTCGTCCTACGAAAAAGATTTTGAACTGACATTCACGCATAACTCGACCGCCATTGAGGGCAACACGCTTACGCTGATCGAAACCAAGCTGCTTCTTGACGACGGCATATCGGTCGGCGGAAAAGAACTGCGCGAGGTATACGAGGTGGTTAACCACAGCAAAGCGTATAAATACGTAAAAAAATGTATTAGTGAAAAAAAGCCTCTTGATGAAAACATCGTGAAAGACCTGCACGAGATCCTGACCGAGAATATCATGCCGGGCGGAATATACAGAAATCAGGAGGTTCGCATTACCGGAGCCTCCCACACGCCGCCGTCGGGCATGGACATGTATAACCAAATAAAAGCATTTTACGCCGAGCTTGACGTAAAAAAAGACTCGCTCGGTCCGATCGAATACGCGGCTTGGACGCACGCTGAATTTGTGCGGATACACCCGTTTATTGACGGAAACGGCAGAACGGCAAGGCTGCTTATGAATTATCAGCTTATGTCCGCTGGTCTCCTCCCCGTGTCGATCGCCAAAGAAAACAGACTGGATTATTATAACGCGCTTGAGGATTATGCCGCGGAGGGCAGACTTGAGCCGTTCTCAGACTTGTTGGCAGAGCTTGAGGAAAAGCAGCTTGATCTTTATATAAGTCTTGCGAAATAACAAATAATCATTGCAATATTAAGCATGATATGTTATATTTATATTAATAAATTTATTTAACCGAAAAAGGAGTGTTGGAAAATGAGATATGTTGTAGGCGTTGATATCGGCACCAGCGGCACAAAAACCGTGCTGTTTGACGAAAAGGGTACCGTTATGGCCGACTATTTGGTGGAATACCCGCTCTATCAGCCGAAGATCGGCTGGGCCGAGCAGGACCCCGAGGACTGGTGGCACGCCACCTATTCAAGCGTTAAGGCGGTTATCGAAATGTCGGGCGTTGACCCCAAGGACATCAAGGGCGTCGGACTTTCGGGACAGATGCACGGTCTGGTTATGCTGGACAAAGACGGAAACGTGCTGCGCAAGTCGATCATCTGGTGCGACCAGAGAACCACCGCCGAAGCCGACGAGCTGACCGAGAAGATCGGCAGAGACAAGTTGATCGAGATAACCGGCAGCCCCGCGATCACGGGCTTCACGGCGGCGAAAATACTGTGGGTGCAGAAAAACGAGCCCGAGCTTTACGCGAAGGCCGCCAAGATACTGCTTCCCAAGGACTACATAAGATACAAGCTGACCGGCGAGTTCGCCACCGAGGTTTCGGACGCTAGCGGAATGCAGCTGATGGACATCAGAAACCGCTGCTGGTCGGATGAGATACTTGAGAAATTAAACATAGACAAAAGCCTGCTGGGTAAGATGTATGAGTCATGCGAGGTGACCGGAACGGTCCACGCCGAGGCCGCGGAGCTGACGGGGCTCAGCGAGGGCACGATCGTTGTGGGCGGCGCGGGTGACCAGGCCGCGGGCGCCGTGGGCAACGGCATAGTGAAACCCGGCATCATCTCGTCAACTATCGGAACGTCGGGCGTCGTTTTTGCTCACATGGACAATCTTGAAATCGACAAGGGCGGCAGAATGCACATTCTGTGCCACGCCGTTCCCGGAAAGTGGCACGTTATGGGCTGCACCCAGGGCGCCGGACTGTCGCTCAAATGGTACCGCGACAACTTCTGCCACGCCGAGATGGACGCGGCGGAGGGCATGGGCGCCGACCCGTACTACCTGATGGATAAGCAGGCGGAGAGAGTTGCTCCGGGCTGCGAGGGTCTGATCTATCTGCCCTACATGATGGGCGAGAGAAGCCCGATAAACGACCCCGCGGCGAAGGGCGTGTTCTTCGGTCTCTCGGCTCGCCACAACAAATACGATATGCTGCGCGCCGTTATGGAGGGCGTTGCGTACAGCCTGAACGACTGCCTTGACATAATCAGAAGCATGGGCGTTGACACCTCGGAGGTGCGCGCGTCGGGCGGCGGCGGCAAGAGCAAGCTGTGGCGCCAGATGCAGGCCGACATGTTTGACTGCGACATCAACACGATAAACGTTTCCGAAGGCCCCGCGCTGGGCGTGGCGCTGCTGGCTGCGGTGGGAGCGGGAATATACAAGAGCGTTCCCGAGGCATGCGAGGCAGTCATCAGCGTTAAGGACACGATCAAGCCGATACCCGAAAACGTTGAAACTTACAAAAAATACTTCCCCGTATACCGCGGCATCTACCGGGCGCTCAAGCCGCAGTTCGCGAAAGTAGCTGAAATTTTGAGATAATCAAATATCGGGCTCCCCGAATAAACGGGGAGCCTTTCGCTTAATTTTAATTGACTTTTTCGCACGCTCATGATAGAATACTATAATGGGTAATTATTAAGAACACATCCCTGTTTTAAGGAGAGTAAAAATGTACAATAAAAAACGGTTCGGGAAAATACTGCTGCCGCTGCTGATGTGCCTGGTCGCCATCGCGGTCATCGCCATCGGCGCGTTTTATTTTAATTATATTTCCAAGCGGATATACGAGGACAGCACGGACCATCTGACCGAGATATACAGCCAAGTCAACCGCTCATTCGGCGCTTTTGTCGATCAAAACTGGGGACTGCTTGAAAGCTGGGAGGACTATATCTCCGAAAACAGCGCCGCGTCAAACGGCGCGGTTCCCGATTTTATCAAAAAGGAACAGACATACTGGGGATTTTCGGACTTTTATTTTATCGCCTGGGACTCGTCGTGCATAAATTTGGACGGAGCGAAAAGCGCCATGACTCTCGGCGGCGCCGCTCCGCTGAGCGAGCCGGTCATGTCGAGCGAGACGCTCGCGGACGGACGCGAGGTCATCGTTTTCGCGGTGCCCGCGCCCCACGGCGAATACAACGGTTTCGGATATGACGCGGTGGCGATAAGCTACACCAACGCGGACATGGCAAGCTCTCTGAAAGTCGACGCGTTTTCGGGCAAGGCGAGGTGCTTTGTTGTTCAAAGCGACGGAAACGTGCTTTTATCCACTCAGACCGGAGGCAACGTGTTCGGCAACTATCTGGTATATCTAAAGGCCGCGTCCGATCTGGACGACAGCGAGTTTGAGAAAATACAAAACGATTGGCAGAGCGGAACTTCGGGCCTGCTCAACTGCAAAATAGGCGGCACGCGGTACTGCATTTCGTATCAGCCCGTCGGTTACCAAAACTACATCATGCTCAGCACGGTGCCCCAGAGCGTTATCAGCGCGGGGTTCCTCTCGGTCCAGAAAACCACGATAAACGTCTTTATCATAATCTTCCTGCTCGTGTTCGCGGCTGTTATCGTGCTGCTTATTCTGCGGGCGCGCAAGCAGTCGCGCAAGGACAAGACCGAGCTAAAATACAGAGAACGCATGTTTGACGTTCTCTCCAACAACGTTGACGATATCTTTATAATGCTCGATTCCGAAAACTTCGGCGTGGATTACATAAGCCCGAACATCGAGCGGCTTTTGGGTATCCCCGTGAAAGAGGCGAGAGAAAACATAAAGGTGCTTGAAAGATGCGCGCCGGGAGTCGAGGTGGTCATCCCGCGCGACGAGTTTGAAGCGATCCCGCTCCACGAAAGCCGTGACCGCGAGTATGAGTACACCCACCAGGGCACAGGCGAGCGCCGCTGGTACAGAATGACCATATACCACATGGACATTCAGAATATAAAGAAATATATAGTCGTGCTCTCGGACAGGACCCTTGAGCGCCAGATGAACCAAAAGCTTCAGGAGGCGCTTACCGCTGCCAGAAGCGCCAACGAGGCCAAGAGCAACTTTTTGTCCAACATGTCGCACGACATACGCACGCCGATGAACGCGATCGTGGGATTTTCGGTGCTGCTTGAAAAGGACGCGGATAAGCCCGAAAAAGTTCGGGAATATACCCGAAAGATCACAGCGTCGGGCCATCATCTGCTCAGCCTTATCAACGATGTTCTGGACATGAGCAAGATCGAAAGCGGCAAGACCTCTTTGAACGTGGACTGTTTCAGCCTGCCCGAGCTGCTGGAGGAGCTTAATATCATACTGATGCCCCAGGCGAAAGCGAAGCATCAGGACTTTAAAATGCACGTGCAGGGCACGCCGCCCGAACAGCTTATCGGCGACAAGCTGCGTCTCAATCAGATTTTGATAAATCTGCTGTCAAACGCGATAAAATACACTCCCGATAACGGGAAAATCGAGTTCTTCGTGTGCGACATACCCGACCCGCTCAAGCAATACGCCAAGCTTAGATTCGTCGTTAAGGACAACGGAATAGGCATGAGCAAGGAGTTCAGGGAGCAGATATTCAATCCGTTCAGCAGAGAGATCAGCTCGGTCACAAACAAGATACAGGGCACCGGCCTGGGAATGGCGATAACCAAAAATCTCGTTGACCTGATGGGCGGAATTATCCACGTCGAGAGCGAACCCGGCAAGGGCAGCACATTTACGGTTGAGTTGTCGTTCGCCTATCCCGAAAAAGATGAAACGGAAAGCTGGATCAAACAGGAGGTCTCGCGCATACTCGTCACCGACGACGAGGAGGAAGTCTGCCTCAATATACGCGAGCTCATGCTTGACGCTGGCATGAAGGTCGAGTATGAAACGGACGGCGTGTCCGCCGTAAAGACCGCGCTGGAGGCGCACCGAAAGGGCGAGGACTTTGACGTTATTCTGCTCGACTGGAAAATGCCGGGTCTGGACGGCGTCGAGACCGCGCGCAGGATACGCGAACAGGTCGGGGACGAGATCCCGATCCTGGTGCTGACATCGTACGACTGGAGCGATATAGAGATCGAGGCGCGGGAAGCGGGCATAAACGCGTTTATGCCGAAACCGTTTTTCGCCTCGACATTCTGGCAGACGATCAAGCCGCTGTTTATCAAACACGCGGAACAGCCCGAACCCGACGTCGCGGACGCGAACGTTATGGAAGGACTGCATTTCCTCATCGCCGAGGACAACGACCTCAACGCCGAGATACTCACCGAAATGCTGGGTATGGAGGGCGCCACAAGCGAGCGCGCGGCCGACGGACGCGAGGCTGTGGATATGTTCGAAAAGTCCGAGCCGGGGCATTTTGATATGATCCTGATGGACGTGCAGATGCCGAACATGAACGGCTATGACGCGACGAGAGCGATACGCGCCTCAAGCCACCCCGAGGCGGCGGACATTCCCATTGTGGCGATGACCGCCAACACCTTTGCCGAGGACGTGAAAAACGCGCTTGACTCGGGCATGAACGGCCACCTTTCAAAGCCGCTCAACATGACGACAGCGCGGGAAATGATAGGCAGATTCACAAACAAGAACAGCGCGCCGAACCAATCGGACGAAAAAGGAGACAAATAATATGGGCAAAAAAATAATAAGTCTGATATTGGCGCTCGCGGCGGCTCTGACGCTCGGCTCATGCGCGGCGGGCGGCGGCTCGGAAAAAGTCACCCTGTCGATAATGGGCAAGCAAAGCGACCTTAACAAAAGCTATATGACAAGCATTTTTCGGCAGTACGAGGAAAAAACCGGGAACAAGATCGAAGTCATAGCCTATGAGGATGAGGAATACGAAACCTCCGCAGCCAAAGATTTCAAGAGCGGAAAGGCTCCCGATATATTTATGCACTTCCACAACGCCGACCTGAACCGCTTTGACGTAAAAGACAATTTTTATTATCTGAGCGACGAGAAATGGGTGTCCGACCTGACCGACGGCGCGCGGGCATACTGCACGGACGCGGACGGAAATCTGCTGGGACTGCCGTTTTGGGAAAACTCGGTATCGGGCTGCTACTACAACAAGACGCTGCTTGACAGCCTCGGACTGAAGCCCGCCTCAACGCAGGCCGAGTTTGACGTTTTGTGCCAGGCTCTCGCCGACATAGGATACACGCCGATCTGCTGGCCCGCGAACGGCTGCTCGTGGATGCCGCAGTTCGGACTTGATCCGATATTTGCCGATAATCCCGAACTGCTTGAAAAGCTCAACAACAACGAGATCTCCTACTCGGACATATCCGAGGTGCGCGATATGGTAAAATGGATATCCGACGCCGCCGACAAGGGCTGGTTCGGAAACGACTTCACCAAGATCGGCTGGGACGGCATAAGCCCCTCGATCGGCTCAGGCGACGCGGTCATGACCTTTATCTGGGACACCTGGTTCGACACCGACTTTGAGCCGGGCAATAAATACTCGGCCGACGACTTCGCGCTGATGCCCGTTTTTATGAACACGACGGACGGCGGCACGTACGAAGGCGGGAACCTCAATATGATGATGTTGAACAAAAACAGCGAGAACCTCAAAAGCGCCCTTGAATTTCTGGAATTCTGCGCGGCGCCCGAAAACTACAACAAGGCCTTTGACGGGATATCCACCGTCAACTGCTTTAAGGGCCAGACAACAAACATACAGTCAAAAATTGTCACCGACGCGGCGGCCTCGATCGCCGAAAAAGAGCGCGTCTCCACCGCGGCGACCCGCATCAACGGATACAGCGCCGACGATGTGGCAAGTCTTTTCAATATGATGTTTGACAAAAAAACGGATTTTGACGGCTGCGTGCGGCTCATGGACGAGTACCGCCTAAAAGAGGCCGAAGCGCAAGCCGCCGAATAGATCAAATAATATAAAAAGCCGCCGTCGGCTGCTATGCCGACGGCGGCTTTTTTATTTTTATAGATTACTCGGTTTTGGGAAGCTTTTTGAGATATTCCTCGATCTCCTCGTCTGTGGGAACATAGTCGGTCATTTCGCCGTCGTGGAACTTCTCGTAGGCTACCATATCGAAATATCCGGTACCGGTGAGGCCGAACACGATCGTCTTTTCCTCGCCGCTTTCCTTGCACTTCATGGCCTCGTCTATAGCGCCCTTGATGGCGTGGCTGCTCTCGGGAGCGGGCAGTATGCCCTCGCAGCGCGCGAACATCTCGGCCGCCTCGAATACCTCGGTCTGCTTGTACGATCTGGCTTCCATCAGGCCGTCGTGATAGAGCTGCGACAGGATCGAGCTCATGCCGTGGTAGCGCAGTCCGCCGGCGTGGTTTGGCGCGGGAATAAAGCCGCTGCCCAGAGTGTACATCTTCGCCAGGGGGCAAACCATTCCGGTGTCGCAGAAGTCATAAGCGAACTTGCCTCTCGTGAAGCTGGGGCAGGACGAGGGTTCGATAGCGATAACTCTGTAGTCGTTCTCACCACGCAGCTTTTCGCCCATAAACGGCGAGATAAGGCCGCCCAGATTCGAGCCGCCGCCCGCGCAGCCGATAATGATGTCGGCCTTTTCGCCGACCTTGTCAAGCGCTATCTTGGTCTCAAGGCCGATGATCGACTGGTGCAGCAATACCTGATTCAGAACGCTGCCCAAAACATATCTGTAACCGTCGGTCGAAACTGCCTTTTCCACCGCCTCGGAAATTGCGCAGCCCAGGCTGCCCGTGGTTCCGGGATGCTCGGCGAGTATCTTTCTGCCGACCTCGGTCTCTGTTGAGGGCGAGGGTGTAACCGACGCGCCGTATGTCCTCATGACCTCGCGGCGGAACGGCTTTTGCTCGTACGAAACCTTTACCATATAAACCTTGCAGTCGAGGTCAAAGTACGCGCACGCCATAGAGAGAGCCGTGCCCCATTGGCCCGCGCCCGTCTCGGTGGTAACCCCCTTGAGACCCTGCTTTTTGGCATAGTAGGCCTGAGCGATCGCCGAGTTCAGCTTGTGGCTGCCGCTGGTGTTGTTGCCCTCGAATTTATAATATATCTTCGCGGGGGTGCCGAGCTTTTTCTCAAGGCAGTACGCGCGAACCAAAGGCGACGGACGGTACATCTTGTAAAAGTTCAGGATCTCCTCGGGAATGTCAAAATACGCTGTGTCGTTGTCAAGCTCCTGAGCAACCAGATCGGCGCAGAAAACGCCTTCCAGCTCCTCTGCCTTCATCGGCTGAAGCGTGCCGGGATTGAGCAGCGGGGCGGGTTTGTTTTTCATATCCGCGCGGAGGTTGTACCACTGCTTGGGCATCTCGCTCTCGCTCAGATATATTTTGTAGGGAATTTCAGACATTGTTCATGTCTCCTTTCTTTGTATATATAATTATTTATTATTATCTGTTTTTGCGGATCGGAACCACGCTTTTCCAGAACTCGGGCGCCAGCAGCACCAGCATGGGATAAAGCTCAAGCCTGCCCGCCAGCATATCAAACGCCATGACGTATTTCGAAAAACCCGAGAACAGCGAGAAGCACTCGGACGGGCCGGCCTTTCCCAGACCGGGGCCGATGTTGTTTATGGTGGCCGCTATCGCCGAAAAGTTCGTCGTAAAGTCGTAGCCGTCAAACGATATCAACAGCACCGATGCCACATACACAAAGATATACGCGCAGATAAACACGTTTATCGAGCGTATTGTCTCGTTCGGGACGGTCTTGCCCTCGCTCCTGACATTCATGACGCGCTTGGGATGGAAAAACAGGGTTATCTCTTTTTTGACGGTGCGGTGCAGGGTCACGATCCTTGATACTTTGATTCCGCCGCCCGTGCTGCCCGCGCAGGCGCCCATAAACATCAGGCCAAGCAGTATCATCACCGCGAACTGCGGCCATAACGCCTCGTAGTCGATCGTTGAAAATCCGGTGGTGGTTATGATAGACGCCACCTGGAAGAACACGTGACGCACCTTGTCGGCGAAGCCCATCTCGGGCATCGAGCCCGTGATATAAAGCGAGCCCGTGATCAGGGCCACCGCCAGCAGGATTATGATTATGTAATATCTGGCTTCCTCGTGGGAGGCGGCGGCGCGGAACTTCCTTCTGTACAGCAAAAAGTACACCGCGAAGTTGACGCCGAACAGCATCATGAACACGCCGACTACCCATTGGATATAGGGCGAATAGCTCGCCATGCTGTCTCCCTTTATGCCGAAGCCTCCGGTTCCCGCGGTGCCCACGGCGGTTGTGACCGCGTCAAACACGGGCATGCGGCCCAATATCAAAAACAAAAACTCCGCCACGGTCAGCGTTATGTATATCGCGTAAAGCACCACCGCGGTCTCTCGCACCTTGGGCAGCAGCTTGCTGACGGTGGGGCCCGGGCTTTCGGCCTTCATGATGTTCATGGGCGAGCCGCCCGTCATCGGGATCAGCGCCAGCAGGAACACCAGAACGCCCATGCCGCCTATCCAATGGGTGAAGCTGCGCCAGAAGAGCGACGCGTGGGACAGCGCCTCAACGTCGTTAAGTATGCTGGCTCCCGTGGTGGTAAAGCCCGACACAGTCTCAAAAAACGCGTCGGTGAAATTGGGTATATCGCCGTTTATCACAAACGGCATGCAGCCGAAAAGACTCATCACGATCCATGTGAGAGCCGTTACGGCAAAACCTTCGCGGGTATAAAATGTCAAATTCTTGGGCTTTTTGAATATCGAAATACCGCCGCAGGCGAGGCACACGGCCGCCATTATCAAAAACGAATAGGCCTGCGGCTCGCCGTATATTATTCCCACCAGAAACGGCAGGAGCAGCAGCGCGCCCTCGATGTTCAGTATCCAGCCGAGTATATAACTAACAGCCTTAAAATTCAAAGCTATGACCTCCCAACGTAGTGATTAGGGATTAGTGAATAGTGATTAGAAATCAATCAAAGATCTCTTCTATGCTGCTGAGTCCCTTGTGGGTCGTGACGATCGTCACCGAGTCGCCCGCCATGAGCATGTCGTCGCCGCCGGGAATAAACGCCCTGCCGTCTCTGTAAATGCACGCGATCAGCAGATTGTCCTTGAGCTTTAATTCCTTGAGCGGCTTGTCGGTATGCTTGAGCTCGCCGTGGACGTTGAACTCGATCGCCTCTACCCTGTCGTTTGACAAGTGATAAAGCGTCACTATATCGCTGCCGATCGTGTTCCGTCTGGCACGGACGTATTTTATGATCGTCTCGGCGGTCATCCGCCTCGGGTATACCACGCTGCCAAGCTCCAGCTCGTTGATAACGCTGGAAAAGTTTATGTGATTGACCTTGGTGATCGCCTTGATCCCCGGCGCCACTTTCATTCCGTAGAGCGAGAGCAGCACGTTTTCCTCGTCAATTCCCGTGAGCGGGATAAGCGCGCCGACGTGGGTGATATCCTCCTGATTGAGCAGCGTCTCGTCGGTTCCGTTGCCGTTCACGATAACAACATCGTCGGGCAGAAGGTTGCTGAGCTCCTCGCAGCGCGCGGGATTTATCTCAATGATCTTGACGTCCATACCTGTGCGCACAAGCTGCCGCGCCAGATAGAATGAGGTCTTTCCGCCGCCGATTATCATAGCCGAGCCGACGCTTCTGGTCTCGATATTTATGCGCTTGAAAAACTCAAACGAATCGTGCGGCGTGGCGATAAACGATATTATATCGCCCGAGCGCAGCTCAAAGGTTCCGTTGGGGATATATACCAGGTCGCCCCTTTCCACGATGCAGATCAGAACATTGAACGAGCTGTTGTTCTGAAAGCTCGAAAGCCTCATGCCGTCGAGAAAATTGTTCGGCGGAATCTTGAACTTTATAAGCTCCGCGGCTCCCTTGGCGAACGAGTTGACCGAAATAGCCAGCGGGAAATGCAGTATTCTCGCGATCTCCTTGGCTGCCTCAAGCTCGGGATTGATTATGATAGAAATTCCCAGCTTGTCTCTGAGGTAGTCCAGCTCGTCGCTGTAGTCAGGGTCGCGCACTCTGGCGACCGCGGTGCAGTCGCCCACCTTTTTCGCGAGAGTGCAGCACAGCAGATTCAGCTCGTCGCTGTCGGTGACCGCGATGGTCAGATCGGCGCTCTCAACGCCCGCCTCGATCAGCGTGCCGTAGCTTGAACCGTTGCCCACCACCCCCATAATGTCATAGGCCTCGGCGAGCTTATCCACAACCTCGCGGTTTTTGTCCACGATCGTAACATCGCAGCCTTCCTCCGCCAGCTTTCCGGCAAGAGTCGAGCCCACCTTTCCGGTGCCGACGATTATGATCTTCAAGGTCTTTCCCTTGTTGGGCCTAAATTTTTTGAGTATAGACATAAACACTCCTCCATATAGCGATATATCCAAAAAATTCAATAATATCACAGCATTAATTGCCTAACATTTTTATTTTACCATATCAATAATAAAATATCAATATGTTATTTTCAAAAATTACATAACCTTCCGATTTTTTACAAAAAATTTGTAAAGACAATTTAAATATTTCAAAATTATTCCACCGATCATCGGAGTATATTAATACCGCGGTTTACAGATAATATTGTTACAGATTTTGTTTTAAAGCCAAATTTGTTTATTAAATTCAGAATAAAGGAGCGATAATATATATGAAAGCAACAGGAATTGTCAGAAGAATAGATGACCTGGGCAGAATAGTAATACCGAAAGAGATAAGAAGGACTTTACGGATCCATGAAGGCGATCCGCTGGAAATATTTACCGAAAGTGACGGCGCGGTGATATTTAAAAAATACTCGCCGATCGGCGAACTGGGCGAGTTCGCGCTTCAGTACGCCGACACGCTCAACAAGTCGACCGGACTTTTGACCTGCATAACAGATAAGGACAGCGTTATAGCCGCCAGCGGCACGGGCAAGCGCGAGCTTAAGGAAAAGCGCGTATCGGGCGAGGTCGAGCGCATAATGGAGAAAAAATCACTGTTCTGCTCGACCGACGAGGGCGGCAGCATCAAGATAATCGACGACAACGACAAGTACAAGGCCGGAGTTGTGGCCCCGATCGTACATGACGGAGACCCCGTGGGAACGGTAATATTTATCGCCGAGCCCGAAAAGAGCATGAACGAGGTAGAGCAAAAGCTGGCCGAGACCGCCGCCGGATTTTTGAGCAAAGCCCTTGAATAAGAAAAGACATCCCCCGATTTTGGGGGATGTTTGGATTTACATTTTTATAAGCTCATATTCTTTTGTGCCGAAGCCGAGGTCGGCGGCGGCGTCTATCGTGTGGGAGCCGTGGAGCGACTCGACGCGCTCAATAAAGTGGTCGCGGCCGGGGTCATTTGATGAGTAGATCAGATCCATGCACGCCTTGTCGAGAGCAACGGGATCGAGGGACGACAGGATTCCGATGTCCGCCATGCACGGATCCTCGGCCACCGCGCAGCAGTCGCAGTCAACAGAAAGATTGCACATCATGTTGACATACGCGATCTTATCGCCGAACATCTCATGGACGGTCATAGCGGCGTCCGCCATGGACTCGCAGAATATGTCCTGCTCGGCCATGTGGTCCCAGACTATGTTCTGGTCGGTTATCGTGCCGCCCGAATGGATAAGACACTTGCCCACGGTTGAGGCGCAGCCGATCGAGAGCTGTTTCAGCGCTCCGCCGTAGCCGCCCGCCGGATGGCCCTTGAAGTGGGACAGCACCAGCATCGAGTCGTAGTTTGTGATGTTCTTGCCAACAAGATTTTCTTTGAGGACCTTGCCGTTTTGAACCTTTAGACTGAGGTCGGGGCCCTCGGCGTCCATCAGGTCGACATTGAAATACTTTGACCAGCCGTGCTCCTCGATGAGCTTTATATGCTTGTCGGTGTAGTTGCGCTCGCCGTCGTAGGCGGTGTTGCACTCAACTACCGTGCCGCCTACAAACTCTATCATCGGGCGCAGGAACTCGGGGCGCAGATAATTCTGATTGCCCTTCTCGCCCGAGTGGAGCTTGACCGCAACTTTTCCGGGCAGCTCACGGTTTAAGACCTTGTACATCTCGATCACGGCCTCGGGAGTTATTTTGTCTGTGAAATAAACTTTTGATTTTTGCATATTATCACCTCAATATTATATTTTTAAAATTGAGCGGGCGGATAATATCCGCCCCTACAAGCGCGGCGATTCACGCGTCACCGCAAACTATTGTCTGCGAGGCAAAATTAGTCTTTGGCTTTTGAGGCTATTTTATCCAGAATAAGCGCCATGAAATCGCTCATTGGCATTGAGCCGATGTCGCCGTTCTTTCTGTCGCGGACCGAAACAGCCTTTTCTTCCTGCTCTTTCTCGCCCACGACCAGAATATACGGCACGCGCTCCAGACGCGCCTCTCTGATCTTGTAGCCTATCTTCTCTTTTCTGGTGTCGAGCTCGTTTCTGATACCGTACTTGTCAAGCTCCGCCTTTACGCTCTCGGCGTACTCCATATACTTGTCGGAAATGGGCAGGACCTTTACCTGTACCGGAGCCAGCCATGTGGGGAACGCGCCCGCGTACTTCTCGATAAGCAGCGCCAGCGTTCTCTCGTAGCAGCCGATCGATGTCCTGTGGATTATATAGGGGTTCTTCTTGGTGCCGTCCTTGTCCACATACTCCATGCCGAACTTCTCGGCCAGCATCTGGTCTATCTGGATCGTGATAAGCGTGTCTTCCTTGCCGAACACGTTCTTTATCTGAATGTCCAGCTTCGGACCGTAGAACGCCGCCTCGCCTATCCCGATAACATAGGGAATCTTGAGATCGTCCAGAATGTTCTTCATGACGCCCTGCGCCTCGTCCCACTGCTCGGGAGTGCCGATGTACTTTTCGCGGTCGTTCGGGTCCCATTGCGAGAATCTGTATGAAACGTCCTCATCAAGTCCCAGGGTCTCAAGCATGAAGTTGCACAGCTCCAGACAGCCCTTGAACTCGTCCTCAAGCTGTTCGGGGGTGCACATCAGGTGTCCCTCGGAGATCGTGAACTGGCGCACTCTGATAAGGCCGTGCATCTCGCCCGACGACTCGTTTCTGAACAATGTTGACGTCTCGTTGAGGCGCATAGGCAGGTCGCGGTACGAGCGGCCGCGGTTCAAAAACGCCTGATACTGGAACGGACAAGTCATGGGACGCAGCGCGTAAACCTCCTTGTCCTTTTCCTCGTCGCCCAGAACAAACATGCCCTCTTTGTAATGATCCCAATGTCCGGATATCTTGTAGAGGTCGCTCTTTGCCATGAGCGGAGTTTTTGTCAGCTGCCATCCGCGCTTCTGCTCCTCGTCCTCCACGAACCTTTGCAGAAGCTGGATAACTCTCGCGCCCTTGGGCAGCATGATCGGCAGTCCCTGGCCGATATAATCGACGGTAGTGAACAGCTCAAGCTCGCGGCCCAACTTGTTGTGGTCGCGCTTTCTGGCTTCCTCCATCTGCTCAAGGTACTCGTTGAGCTCGGTCTTGTTTTTAAACGCCGTGCCGTAGATGCGCTGCAGCATCTTGTTCTTCTCGTCGCCGCGCCAGTACGCGCCCGTGGCGCTGAGCAGCTTCACGGCCTTCACCTTTCCGGTGTAGTTCACGTGCGGACCCGCACACAGGTCGGTGAACTCGCCCTGCTTGTAGAACGAGATCGTCTCGCCCTCGGGCAGGTCGTTGATAAGCTCGATCTTGTAGGGCTCATCCTTCATCAGCTCGAGAGCCTCGTCGCGGGGCAACTCGAAACGCTCGATCTTGAGGTTTTCCTTGGCGATCTTTTTCATCTCGGCCTCGATCTTCTCAAGATCGTCATTTGTGAATGTGTGCTCGGTGTCGAAGTCATAGTAAAATCCGTTGTCGATAGCGGGGCCGATCGCCAGCTTGACGTCCGGCCACAGGCGCTTTATCGCCTGCGCCATCACGTGCGACGCCGAGTGTCTTAATGTTTGCAGTTGTTCATCCATTTTTAAAGATCCTTTCGTTTAATTTATTTAAAAAGCAAAAACACCCTAAAGCGCGGAAATATCCGAGCCTTAGGGGTGCATAATTTTACGCACGGTTCCACCCTAATTACAGCTTTCGCTGTCTCTTATTATGTCCTTGTCGCGGACGGACGGCAGCGCTTAGTCGAATGATCTTTCAGCGCGCAGCTCCCGAGTGGTGTTCACACGCCGTCCGCACGGAAGCGCTCTCAGCCCGCGGCGCTTCCTCTCTTTGAGCTTTTACGGTGTGCTACTGTCTCGTTCATCGCTCTTTTAGAATAATAACACGGTTTTTTGGTTTTGTCAATATATTTTTTATTTCTTGAATAAATCCGCGTGCGTGCCTGTTTCAACCAGAGTAAGCGTCAAAATATCATCTTCGATCAAATAAATCAAAAGCCAATCCGGCTGAATATGACACTCTCTGTAGCCCGCATAATCTCCGCTCAAGGCGTGGTCCCTGCATTTTTCGTCCAAAGGAACACGGTTTTGTATCTTAACGACAACATTCTCGAGCAGCGATATGTCAAGGCCTCTTTTAACCGCCAGCTTTAGGCCTTTTTTAAATCGGCTTGTGTATTTTACGTTAAGCTTCATCCTCTAATATCTCCCTGAACATCTGATTAACATCGCTGTATGCCTTAACGCTCGGGTCGCGGCTGATTTTTTGGGCCTCGGCCATTGCCTCCAGCACTTCGTCTTTATACTCGGGATACTTTACCTCAAACGGGAGGCCCCTCTGCAAAACCACCTGACGCAGGAACATATTCACCGCGTCGGACAGATTCAGCCCGAGGCCCTCTAGCAGCTCAACGGCGATCTTTTTTGTGTTTTCCTCAACGCGTATCTGAGTCGGTGTTGTAGCCATAATAAAACCCCTTTCATTGTTTTGATAATATTATACTACATACGGTTTACGTTGTCAATACAAAAATTAAATTATGCTCCCGCAATCGCGCAGGCGATTATTGAGAAAACTACGCCTAAGACAGCGCCGGCGGCTACCTGAAGGGGAGTGTGGCCCAAAATTTCTTTGAGCTTTTCGTCGCTCAGGAACGGATTTTTACTCTCCCAAGCCTCCTCCCAGGCCTCAACTATTATATTTATTATCTTGGCGTGCTCGCCCGCGGCGCGGCGCACTCCCGACGCGTCATACATAACGATAAGCGCCAACGCGCAGCAGACCACAAACAGCGGCGAGTCGAATCCCTCATAGATGCCGACGCAGGCGGCGAGGCTGGAAACGATCGTCGAGTGGGACGAGGGCATTCCGCCGGGGCCGAAAAATCTGCCCCAATCTATGCGCCGCGTTCTGCATATCTCGATCAGGCCTTTCAGGACGCACGACGTCAGCCACGCGAAAAGCACGATAAAAAATATTTGGTTGTCAAGAAATTCGTGAATTACTCTCATATATTTACGCCTCGTCAGCTAATTGTCTCTGGAAACCAGCCGCCGCGCCAATTCTTTTAGGAACGCGGCCTTTTCGCCGAAAATATCGAGCGCCTTAACCGCCGCGCGGGTATACTCGTTTTGCCGCTTTTCCGCGCCGTCTATGCCCAGCAGCGTGACAAACGTGGTTTTGCCCTCCTGCTCGTCGCTCCCTATCGGCTTGCCCAGAACGGCCTCGTTTCCCGTAACGTCCAGAATATCGTCCTGTATCTGAAACGCCAGACCTAAGTTTCCCGCGAAACGGCCGACCGCCGAGTATTCGGCGGAATCCTCCGGTGCGCCCGACACGGCGGCACCCATAAGCGCGGCAGCCTCGATCATGGCTCCGGTCTTTTTTTCGTGCATTCTGAGCAGCAGCTTCTCGGGCACGCCGGGCTTGTTTTCACTCATAAGGTCGATAACCTGGCCGCCTATCATTCCGTTTGCGCCCGACGCCGCGGACAGCAGCTTAATGAGCCGCAGCGCGGTCTTTTCGCTTATCGACTTAAATTCAGACATGTCGGACAGAATTTCAAAGGCGCGGTTTAAAAGCCCGTCGCCCGCCAAAAGCGCGATGTTCTCAGGGAAAACCTTGTGGCAGGTGGGCTTGCCGCGCCTTAGATCGTCGTTGTCCATGCAGGGCAGGTCGTCGTGTATCAGCGAGTATGTGTGAACGCACTCAAGAGCGCAGCCCGCCGTCAGCGCGTCGCCGGTGTCTCCGCCGAGCATCGCCGCCGCCGCGACGGTCAAAACCGGCCGAAGGCGCTTGCCTCCCGCCAACAGACTGTATCTCATCGCCTCGTACACCGCCGCCTCGGGCGCGTCGGGCACGTCCGCGATGCTTTTAAGCTTTTCGTTCACCGCGCCGACAATGCTTTTTAAAGTACTATCAAAATCTTTTAAATTGTTTGAAACGCGCAGCATACTACTCACCGGTGACGACAAAGGGCCGCTCGACTATCTCGCCCGTCTCTCTGTTTTTCATAAGTATGTTTATTTTCTGCTCGGCCGAGTCAAGCGCGTTTGTGCACTGCTTGGTAAGCTCAATGCCGCGCTCGAACAACTCCAGCATTTGGTCGAGAGTCACATCTCCGCCGTCAAGCGTCTTTACGACGCCCTCCAGCTCTTTTAAATTTTTTTCAAATAGATCTTTTGTGTTATCCATGATTCTCCTCAAATTCTATGTTATCAACCGTGGCGCGGGCGGTTCCGTCACTGAGCGTCACGCTGATCTTATCGCCTTTGTTTAACCTCTTCGCGCTTTTCACAACCGCTCCGCTCTCGTCTCTTGTCAGAGAAAATCCGCGGCTCAGTGCTCCCAGAGGGCTCAGCGCGTCGAGCTTTGAGGCCGTGACCGCTAAGCTGCGCCGCTTGTCGCCCATGATGTTTTTGTACGCGCCGTCCATGGTCCTGCTCAAAGAGTCCAGATATATGCGGCTGTTGTCTATCATAGCCATAGGATTTTTGAGCGCCGCGCTTTCGGCGCTTACTTTGAGCTGCAGCCTGCCCCGCTCCACTATTCGGTTAGCGCAGGAATAAAGGCGCGCGTAAACGTTGTTGAACTTTTCGCGGAGCTCGGCCTGCGACGGAACGACAAGCTCAGCCGCGGCGCTCGGTGTGGGCGCCCTGAGATCGGCGACAAAATCCGCTATCGTGAAATCTATCTCGTGCCCCACCGCCGAAACAATGGGAATATGACTGTTATACACGGCGCGCGCCACGATCTCCTCGTTGAACGACCACAGGTCCTCTATCGAGCCTCCGCCTCTGCCGACTATCAGCACGTCGACCGAGTCGGACGCGTTAAAATACTCTATCGCCTCGACTATGCTGCGCGCCGAATCTTTACCCTGCACCAGCACCGGGTAGAGCACCACGTCTGAATACGAAAAACGGCGGGTCAGAACGTTCATTATATCCTTTATCGCCGCTCCGGTGGGCGCGGTCACAACGCCTATCCGCTTGGGATACTTTGGCAGCGGCTTTTTATGGCTCGGCGAAAACAGGCCTTCCTCGTCCAGCTTTTTCTTGAGTTTCTCAAAAGCGATGTGTAGGGCGCCTATTCCATCCTGCTCCATATGCTCTATGTATAACTGATACTGGCCGTCTCGCTCGTACACTCCGATCCTGCCGCGGGCTATCACCTTCATACCGTTGGCGGGCCTGAAATCGAGCCTTGTAGCCGCGCTTCTGAACATAACGGCGCGCATAACTCCGCTCTCGTCTTTCAGCGACAAATACAAATGACCCGAAGAGTGAGCCTTGAAGTTTGAGATCTCACCCTTTACAAGTATGTTTTTTAAAATATCGTCCCGTCCCAGCACCTGCTTAATATACAGATTGACCTGGGTCACGGTCATAGGTTCGCGCTTATAATTCATTTATGACTTTCCCCTGTTTTCCGCCGTCTATTTCATATTGCCGAGTATTCCGTTGACGAAGTCCACCGTCTCGGGACCCGCGAACTTTCGGGTCAGATTGACCGCCTCGTTTGCCGCCACCGGATTCGGAATATCATCGCAGAACAGCAGCTCATAAGCGCCAAGGCGCAGCGCCGCCAGGCTGACGGCGTTTATACGGTCAACGCTCCAGCCTTTGGAATATTCCGATATTTTTTTGTCGATCGCCTCAATGTTTTCAACAGTTCCGCGCACGGCGCCCTCGATATATTCTCTCTGATTCGCGGGATCGTTTTCCTCAAGGAAATCCGCGAGGATCTCCCCTATGTCATCCGGGCGGAATTTATACTGAAAAATCATTGTGAACGCGTGTTCTCTCGCTTTTCTTCTGTCCATATTTTTTGTCAAATCAACCCCGCTCTATTCGGCCTCCGGCTCATCAGCGGGTTCCTCGGGCTCGGTGATCTCCATAACAACGTCCCGGGCTTCCTCGGCCGCCTCATCGACAATATTTTCGGCGATATCCTCGGCTTTGTCCGCCGCGTCCTTGGCCTTGCTTATCAGCTCCTCGACCTTTTCCTCGGCTTTCTCGGCGATCTCCTCCGCCTTTTCGGCGATTATCTCCACCGCGTCTTCCGCCGTTTCCTTGATCTGAGCCGCGGGATCGCTGTCCGTTTCGCTCTTTACGGGCTTCGCGGGGATTTTGCCCGCGTCGTTTTTGGGCACGTTAACGCCCTCGACGCTGACGTTGACCGCGACAACGTTAAGACCGGTCATTGCCTCGACCTCGCTCTTTACCTTTTCCTGGATCTCCCACGCGACGTCGGGGATCTTCGCGCCGTACTCGACGATGATCGAGAGATTGAGGGTCACGTCTTTGTCGCTGACGCTCACCTTGACGCCCTTTGACATATTCTTTTTGCCAAGCAGCTCGGCTATGCCGCCCGACATGGAACTCACCATGCCCGACACGCCCTTGACGCTGCCCGCCGCGAGAGAAGCCACAATCGAGACAACATCGTTTGAGATGTTGACGCTGCCGCTCTTCTGGGCCTCCTGCTCTTTTACGGTCTTGTTTTCATCTGCCATAATAAAACCTCCTGTGCAATCAAATTCAATTTATTGCCGTTATTTTCTTAAATTATATCATAACAAATTTAAGATTACAATAAATATTTTGAATTTAATTATTATTTTTATTACTCCGCAGATCCTCCACGCATTACTCGGCGCTTATTTTTATTTTCGACGCGGCGGCTCCCGTCTCGGCGATTATGATATCCTTGATCTGCGCCACCGCCGCGCTGTCCGTTTTGCCGCCCTTCACTATCACCGATACTCCGCTGTCGGTGACCTGGGCGAAACAGTCGTCAAAGCCCTTGGATTTCACGTTGGTCTCGATGGCATTTTCCTGCTCGGAGTACTCAGTCAGTCTGAGCACGCTGTCCTCCGCCTCTTTTTTCGCGCTCTCCGACGCGTCAGAGTTGGCGGCGATCTCCTTCCAGCGGTCCATGGTCTCGCCCCTGAGCCTGTCTCTGTCCTGTCTGGCTTTTATTATCACGCTTCCCGAATCGCTCTTATTGCTGTCGTTTTCGCCGCTCTGCACGGCTCCGCTGTCGTCGTTGTTCTCGTCGTTATTGTTATTATTGTCATCGCTCTTTTCTTTGTCGCCATCGTCTTTGTCTTTTGACCAAAATGTTTCGGCGTCCTCGGTTTTTGCCGCCTCTGTAGGAGACGGAGATTCGGGCCCCGCGGTGCTTGACACGCTGACCGCCTCGTTTTCGATGTTGCCCAGCGTCCAGCGATAGTATCCCGCCGCCAGGACCAACGCCACCAGACCCACCACAAGCAGCTGTCTGCCGCCCCGCAGACGGGCTTTGCCCTCGCCGCCGCTCTTGTTTGTTTTTTTGCTTTTTTTGGAATTCATAGATTCAATCTCCTTTATTTATGTATTTTTTAATATGTGACTTTGATCCTGTTGGCCGACAGGCCGTACAGCGCCTTCACAGCCTCGTATATCTCGTTCCTGACCCTTTCGTCCGATGCGCCCTCGGCAACGACGACCACGCCTATCGGATAGGGCAGCTTTTCGCGCACCACATAAGGCTCGCTGCCGCTGCCGATACCTCCCGAGGCGCCGGCGGGCTTTGACTCCCCTGTGCTGCTTTCCTTTTTGCCGCTTTCGCTCTCGCTGATCTCGCTGCTGGTTTTGCTGTCCTTTGCCAGCACCTTCTCGTTGGTGCTGTCGATATATATCCGCACGCTGACCTCTCCCGCGCCGCTGATCTTGCTCAGTATATCCCGAAGCTCCCTCTCTGTTTTTATCACGTACTCGTCCTCGGACACAAAATCCGTAGCGGTATTCGTTTCCGCCTTTTTGCCGCCGTCCCCGCCCGCGCCGGGCTTTATAAAAACAAGCGTGAACGCAGCCGCGGCGATCGCCAGTATCACAAGCGGGTTTACCCGATTTTTGTCGTCGCCGCCGCGGCTCCCGAATTTTTGAAAAAAATCCGCTATTCTCCGCGCAAGCGTTTGTTTGTTATTCTGTTTCTCCATTTTGTGCTCCCGCGCCGCGCTCCTTAACCGTTATTTTGCCGCTCGTCAGTCCGGTCATTTCCGACGCCGCCGCTTTTATCGCCGCGCTCTTTGATGCGTCCGCGGCGTCTATTTCGATCGTCATTCCCTCAAGGCTGCCGAACACCGAGTCGGATATCTCGGCCTCGACGCTCGTCGGCGCCGCTCCGCACCCGCGCTCAATGCCCGACGCGACGCTGCTCTCCAGGCTGTCCTTATAAATCTTTATAATATCGTTTTTCTGCTTTTCCTCTATTTCATCCGCCTCGCGCTCGGTCCGCTCCTCCGCCGCGGAAAACGAGGCGGCGTACTCCTCCGCGCTCTCGCCGAGACCGCCGCTTATCAGCGCGGCCGCGGGCTTTGTCAGCGTGAGCAAAAGCACCATGCCCAGTATAAGGCGGATATACTTTCTGTATGAGTCGAACGGCAGCACGGTCTCCGCAAGAGTGCCGAACACCACCGTCGCCGCCACCGAGTACGCCCACTGTCTTAAACTCTCCATAAGCTTTTCTCCTAAAGCTAAACCGAAATATTTATCATAACGGTCAGCATTATGATAAACATGATCAACACGGCCGCCAGCATCGAAAACACAGCGGCGATCCCGTCCGCCATCACGCTCAGACATTCGGTGACGCTTTTTTCGCTGATCGGCTCGCACAGAGCGGCAGTCAGGCGAAAGACGATCAAAGCCGAAACGATCTCAAGCACCGGCGTCAGCGCGATGAAAAACACTACGATTATTCCCAAAACGCCCAGAGCGTTTTTTATCACCGCGCCGCACCTCATGACGGTCTCGACCGAGTCGGACAAAATTCCGCCCACAAGCGGTATCAGATTCGACGAGGCGAACTTGGTTAGCTTGAGCGTCAGCGCGTCGGCGCCAGAGGCGGCAATGCCGCGGAGCCCGGAAAACGCCGTGAATATCATCAAAATCACGCTGAGACCGTATTTCACGGCTCCGTTTATAAACTCGGCCAGACGCGCGGTCTTGAGCCCCTCGGACATGGCGTTCACGGTGCCCAGCCCCGCCCCTATCATGACGAGCGGAACAAAGACCGAGCGGATAAGGCTCACCGCGATCTCTATGATCGCCAGCAGCGTCGGCTCAAGGGCCGCGGCGCTGACCGCGGCTCCGCTTGACAGTAGGGCTGTCATCATAACAGGCACGGCGCAGCGCATGAAAACGGCCAGATTTTCTATCGCGGACGACGCGCTCACAAGACAGCCGTAAAACACCGACGCGGCCATTGACGCCACCGCGATAAAGCAGACGTACGACGCCGCCTTAAACGCCGCGCCGCGCTCGAAACCGCTGACCGAGTTTGCCAGAAAAGCGCTGAGAACGGCCGCGGCCAGAACTCCTGCCATGTTTTTTGCCGCGGACAAAATTTTTCCGGTCAGGGCCCGAAAAAGCTCGCGCGCCAGAGATCTCAATTCAAACGGAACATCTCCGGCCGCTATCCTTGACAGCAGCTCGCCTATCGAGAAACCGTCCGCGTACGGCGTCACCGCGTCGAAAATCACTCCGCCCGCGCCTTCATCAAGTTGCTCTCCGTATATCCCGAGATACTCGTCGACGAGGTCTTGAGGCGGGGACGGTTCCTCGGCGCTCGCCGCGCCGCAGAAGATCATGACCGCCGCCGCGAGTATTATCGCTGTTTTGATTTTATGACTCAGCATTTTTCTCACTTGTACATTATTATCTCCCTCACAAGATCGAGCAGACGTTTTATTATCGGCACCGACATGGCGAGGATTATCAACTTGCCGCCCAGCTCGATCTTTGTCGCTATCGCGTTTTCGCCCGCGTCCTTGCACAGTTCCGCCGAAAACGACGCCAGATATGACACGCCGATAATTTTTATTATGACCGTCATATACGCGCCGTTTATTCCCGCCGCGGATGAAAGGTCGCTCAGTTCCCCGACTATGCCGCCGAGATAGGGCATCACCCCGAGCAGCACGATGATCGACACCGCGATAGGTATCATCATCGAAAGCTCGGGCTTTGACCGCCTTATCAAAATCGAGATCACGCCTCCCGCCAGTCCGATGCCAACGATCTTCGCTATCTCCATGACTACAGCCCGAATATGTCCTGTATCATGGTGAACAGATTGCTTATCTCGCGTATCACCATGAGCAGCACCACGATAAGCCCCGCGATCGTCGTCATCATAGCCTGATCGTCGCGTCCGGCGCGGCACAGCAGCATGTTGAGCACAGCCACAAGTATGCCGATCGCCGCCACCCTGAAAATCAAGTCAACGCCCGTCATTTTATCCCCTCCGTTTTTATGTCAAAGCAAAAGCACCGTTATCAGTATGCCGCAGGCGAAGCCCAGACCGCGGTACAGCCTGCCGCTTTCGGCCTTTTTGAGCCGCGCCTTTTCCTCCTCGATGCGCAGCTTTTCTCTGGCCGCCCTGATATTGTCCCTCTCCCTCTCTCGGTCGCCGCGGCCGAGGTTCGAGGCGAAGGCCGATATTATATCAATCGCGTCCGCGCTCACGCAGAGCCGCTTTTTGTTGTTTTCGATCGCCATGCGCCACACCTCGCTCATATCGCCGCCGCCGAGAGCTTCAACACCCCGCGCGGCACCCAAGAAAATATCTTTAACAACTCCGCTCTGCGGCTTTGAGGCAAAATACAACGCCTCGCTGAGAACCGAGTTGTTGACCGTCATCTCGATTTCCAAAAGTCCGAGCGCGTCCGAAAATCCGCGCGTCTGCCTTATCCTCGCGTCCAGCACGGAGGCGGCCGACATGCCGGCGAATCCGCAGCCCAATATGATTACCGCGGCGCATATCAGTTTGAGCGTCATACCGCTCGCCTGATTTCAGCGTCGAGCCTGCCTCCGGTCCTGCCTTTGATCAGGATCAGCAGGTCGAATACGCGATTTTCAAACAGCGGCCTGAAAACGGACATTCGGCTCAGCTCGTCAAACGAGCCGCCGTGGACAGAGGCGATCACCGCGGCGCCGCTGCCCTTTGCCAGGCAGACGGCGCGGACCTCGCTCTCGGTCACAAGCTCGTCTGTGATTATGACCTGCGGCGACATGGTGCGGATAAGAATTTCAACGCCGCAGCCTTTGGGCGCGTACTCCACCACATCGGTATTCACGCCTATATCATTGGACGGCGCGCCGCGGAACATGGCGGCGATCTCGCCGCGGTCGTCGGATATGCCGACTTTGAAACCCGTGTTTGATATGATCCGCGCCGCGTCACGCAGGAATGTGGTCTTTCCCAGACCGGGCGGCGCGATAACAAGCGCGCTTTTTACTCTTCTTCCCTGCACAATGCCGCCGATATAAGGCGCGGCGCAGCCGATTATCTCGCGGGCTACCCTGATATTTATCGAGTTTATGTCCCTGAAGCTTTCCGCGCTTCCGTCCCGTCCGCGCACTGCGCGCCCCGTAAAGCCCGCGCGGTGGCCTCCCCTGATGGTCACGAATCCCCGGCGTATCTCATCGGCGTAGGCGTAGGGCGAATTTTCGCACAAGGCGCGGAAAACCGCGGTCACAGCCGCTTTGCTCACGGTCAAGCCGTCGGACGGAGCCGCGCTGAGCTCGCCCGCGGGCGTCACAAAACGCGCATGCCCGTCATACACCGACAGCGGCCTCTCGCTGCGCAGCCGTATTTCCTCGGCCTTAACGCTTCCGAGGGCCCGCTCCAGCGCCCGACGCAGGTTTCCCTGCGGAATAAATTTTAAAATTCCGTCATATTCTCCCATTGTTATCACCGCTATGCTTTCAAGCTCTGATCGGCTTGTTTTTAGTATTGTATGAGGCTTTGTCCTAAAGTAGAACATGCCGCGGCGTTAATTTTGATATTGACATATCGCAAAACCGTGGTATAATATTTAATTGGAATATTATTTAACGGAGGCTTTAAAATGAACGCGAATCATTTGAATGACGCCGAAAAAAAGAAGAAAAGTGATAAGCGCAAAATCATCCATGTTGTTCTGAGCGTGCTTGTTATTTTAGTTATGATCAGGCAGTTTTTCATGGGCAACTACTCAAATGTTTTTACCTGTATTCTGACGATTTTGCTTTTCACTATCCCGACTTTTGTGGATCATCGGCTCAATATAAAAATGCCTATTTTGCTTGAGGTGATAATTCTGTTCTTTATTTTCGCCGCCGAAATAATGGGCGAGATACAGAGCTTTTACACCATAATTCCGCTGTGGGACACGATCCTGCACACGATAAACGGATTCATTATGGCGGCGATAGGCTTTGCCATGATCGACATACTCAATCAGTCGCCAAGGATACATATCACCATGTCGCCGTGGTTCGTCGCGTTTGTGACCTTCTGTTTCTCAATGACGATCGGCGTGCTGTGGGAGTTCTTTGAATACGGCATGGACCGTATCTTTCTGACCGATATGCAGAAGGACTGGATGGTCCACGATATCGCCTCGGTGCTGCTCAACCCCAGCGGCCTCAATGATCCCATCACCATAAAAGACGTGACGCGCACCGTTATTTCGGGCACCATCGACGGCGTTCCGCGCGACTGGGTGATCGACGGCTCGTACCTCGACGTCGGGCTCATTGACACAATGAAGGACTTGATCGTCAACTGCATCGGCGCTGTCGTGTTCTCGATATTCGGATTTCTTTACATAAAGACCCGCGGCAAGGGCAGGCTGGTGACAAGCCTGATACCCAAACTCAAGACCCGCGAGGAAATAATGGAAACGCAGCTCATGCTCAATTCAAAAAAGAAAAAGAACGGAAAAAATAAAAAAGTTTCAAAAAAGTCTTGACAAATATATTTTTATTTGCTATAATTATTAAGCGTTCGAAGATAACGCTTATGCGGGAGTGGCTCAGTGGTAGAGCGTCACCTTGCCAAGGTGAACGTCGCGAGTTCGAATCTCGTCTTCCGCTCCAGAAAAAAGCACCGGATATCCGGTGCTTTTGTTTTTTATTAATCAACGGATCGGGAAGTCAGGCGGTCAAAGGCGACCTGCTCCCACTTTGTTCCGGGTCTGCCGTAGTTGGCGTAGGGATGGATCGAAATGCCGCCGCGGGGCGTGAACCGCCCGAACACCTCAATGTATTTGGGCTCCATCAGCTTTATCAGATCTTTCATTATCGTGTTCACGCAGTCCTCGTGAAAATCGCCGTGGTTCCTGAAACTGAACAGATACAGCTTGAGCGACTTGCTCTCGACCATTTTGACGTCGGGCACGTAGGATATGATTATCTCAGCGAAGTCGGGCTGGCCGGTTATCGGGCAAAGCGACGTGAACTCGGGGCAGTTGAAGCGCACCCAATAGTCGTTTTCCTTGTGCTTGTTTTCGAATGTCTCAAGCACCTCGGGCGCGTAGTCTGATTTATATTCGGTGTTTTTGTTTCCCAAAAGGGTCAGGTTTTCGTTTTTTCTGTTCATAAAATTTCCTCTTTCTTTTAGTCAATATAAAGGCCGTTCGCCTCAAACGCGGCTTTACGGTCGCGGCAGGTGCCGCACACGCCGCAGGGCTTATCTCCGCCCTCGTAGCAGCTCCATGTCATCTCGTAGGGCACACCGAGCCTTACTCCTATCGCCACGACCTCGCTCTTTGTGATGCCCACAAACGGCGCGCGAATGCTGACCTGATGCCCCGTGCCCTCGTATATGGCGGCGTTCATAGCGTTGTTAAAAGCCTCGCCGCAGTCCGGATAGGCGTTTCCGGCCGCGTCGTCGCTGTGGGCGCCGTAGAATATCTCGTCCGCGCCGAGGCTCACCGCGTATGCCGCGGCTGCCGACAGAAAAAGCCCGTTGCGGAACGGCACATAGGTTGAGACCGGAGCGCCGCCCGTTTTGCTCACCTGCTCGCCGTAGCTCTCCTTGGGGATCTCGGCGTCGGGATTTTTACTCAGCAGCGAGCAATCGCTGAACCTGAACATATCGGTCAGATCAAGCTCAAGCCGTCTCACGCCGTAATGGGCGGCGATATTTTTCGCCGCCTCGATCTCTTTAGCGTGCTTCTGGCCGTAATATATCGAGAGAGCGGTCACGTTTTCCGCGCCGAACTCATCCGCGGCCATAGCCAAGGCGGTGGCGCTGTCCACTCCGCCGCTCAGCAGCACCAATGCTTTTTTTGAGTTTTTCATTTTTGTCACCCCATTACCCTTTCCGCCAGTTTTTCGTCTTTTTCAAACCTGCCGCGCAGCGTCCTTGTGCGCGTTTTGGCCGACGGCTTTGATATTCCTCTCGCCGTCATGCAGCTGTGGCTCGCCTCTATTATAACGGCCACGTCGGGGCTTTCGGTTATCTTTTGGATTATCTCTGCTATGTCGGTTCCCAAGCGCTCCTGTATCTGGAGGCGTTTCGCCGCCATGTCGGCGATTCTGGCGATCTTGCTGAGGCCTATGACTTTGCCGCGCGGTATATACGCCACCGACGCGGTCATGTTGTACATCAGCGCCATGTGATGCTCGCAATAGCTGAAAATCTCTATATCCTTGACGATCACCATATCATTTGAACTTTGATATGAATCGGGGTCGTCCTCAAAGGTCTTGTTAAACATTTCGGCAATCTCGTCGTTTGTGTAGTTCATGCCCTCAAAGACCTCGGAGTACATCTTCGCCACTCGTTTGGGAGTATCTTTCAGGCCCTCGCGCTCGGGATCATCGCCCAGAGCCTCCAAAATTCCACGTATATGCTTTTCTATCGCTTTTTCGTCTATCATTACACACCTCTCCTGTCGGGCTCCCAAATCACTTTGTGGAGCTGTATCTGCAAATTAACGCGGTTAAGCTTATGCCTTATCATAAAATCAACTATATCCTTCGGCTCGATGGCGCCAAACACCGGGCTTATATACACCCGGCAGCGCTCGGTCAGATCATATTTTTTAATGATCTCAAGCGCGCGGCTCAGATCTTCCTCGGAGCCCGCCACAAACTTTACGCAGTCTCCGCTGCCGAGCAGAGCAAAATTGCCCAGAACCATTTTATCCTCCATGCCGCTTGTGGGCAGCTTGTAGTCCATGGTGAAGCAGTCGGGTCTTGTTCCTACTTTGATAAACCCGTCAAGCGGCACCGCGCCGTTTGTCTCGACCTCAACGCTCTTTCCGACTGAGTTAAGCCTCGCCATGAGGCCGCCGATCCCGCTCTGCAGCAGCGGCTCGCCTCCGGTCAGAGTGACGTTTGTTATGCCCGTGCTTTCGATATATTTCAGAATATCGTCCGCCGTCAGTTCCTCCGCGGGCGCGCCGGCTGAATTTGCCCACCCGGTGTCGCAGTAGGAGCAGCGCAGATTGCAGCCGCGGAACCTTATAAACGCCGCGGTCTGCCCGGCGCGCATGCCCTCGCCGTTTATGCTGACGAACTTTTCGCACACCGGAAACGTGATATTATTCGCTGTATTCCGCATAGGCGTCCTCCGATTCGTATACGCGGACCTTGCTTGGATTGATGCCGTCCGCTTTAAGCTCGTCGTATATGTATTTGGCAAAGTTTTCGGCGGTCGGTCTGAACGGCACGACAGAGGCAGCAAAACCCTCGCGCTTGAGAGCGGCCACCGTTTCGGGCAGCAAAGTTCCGTCCTCGGCGATCAGCTTGTGGTCGAGGCTGTCCGCTATTTTTTTGAGCCTCGGCTTTATGTCGCCGAAATCCGTTACCATTCCGCGGCTCTCCCCAACAGGAATTAGCTCCTCCGCGCCGATATACGCGCGGACCCTCCAGCGGTGGCCGTGGATATTGGCGCACTTGCCGCCGTGGCCCTTGAGAAAGTGCGCCGCGTCGAAATGCGCCTCGCATGAAATCGTGTACATAATATTTCTCCTGTATTATTAAAATTTGTCAATCATTTTGAAATGGTGAGTTTGTAGTCTTTGCGGTCGGAATCAGCGCTGTAAAGCGTTTCGGAATAGGCCGCGTTATAGCCGAGCTTTTCGAAATCACGCGCCTTGACGTACCACAGCTCCTCGGAAAAGGGGTTCGCCCTAAACAGCGTTCCATCTGTCTTTATGATTTCTCCGTTACGCTCGATAAACGCGCATCCCGCGTTCTCATCCCAGACCACGTTCTCGCCGAGGCGTTCGGCTGTGACTCTCAGCGGAACATATATGCTGCCGTTTTCGTCGGTTAGCAGCCTTATTCCGGGCCCGCTTTCCAAATCTAAGATAATGCCGATTATATACCGACTTTTTTAATTATAACACATAACACGGCGGATTACAATAGCTTATAAAGCAAAAAAGCCCCGAAGGGCTTTTTTGAAAAACAAATTATTTCTCGGAGGCAAGCGCCTTATAAACAACAGCGGCAAGGATCGCGCCTATGATCGGGGCGACGATAAACAGCCATACCTGGGCCATCGGCTGCGAATCGCCCGCGAACAGCATAACCAAAGCGGGGCCGAAGCTTCGGGCCGGGTTCACCGATGTTCCGGTGAAAGGAATTCCGAGTATGTGGACCAGAGTCAGCGTGAGGCCTATAACCAAACCTGTCACGGCGGTATTCTCGGTCTTGCTTGTGACGCCGATTATCGCGATAACAAACACAAACGTCAGCACTACCTCAACCAAAAAGGCCTGTCCCATATTGGCGCCTATCGCGCTGGCCTCGCCGTATCCGTTCTGGCCGAGACCGTTCGCCGCGGTGCCCAGCATCGCCATGAGGATCAAAGCTCCCACGATGCCGCCCAAAAACTGGGCCACGAGATATCCGATATAATCGTTGACAGTCATTTTGCCCGATACCAGCATACCGGTCGAGACCGCCGGATTGATGTGGCAGCCCGATATGTTGCCGATCGAATACGCCATAGCGACGATAACCAAACCGAACGCGAACGCAATGAGCAGCGTGGTCAGAGCCAGCGCGCTTCCCGAAAGCGCAAACTGGCCTAATTTAAGCTCGCCGACCAAGGTGTTAGCCGCGACCGCGCTTCCGCAGCCGAAGATAACCAATACCGCGGTGCCGATAAATTCTGCAATGTACTTTTTCATAGATTTCAACCCCTTATAAAAATTTTAATTATAAATTTTATAATATTATATCACATTTCCGATATAATAGCAATAAAACTGTAGTTGTTCTTCCTTACAAAAAAGTTACAGTAATATCACAATTTATTCACCGGGGTACAAGAAGGCCTTTTCACTCTCATGTTTCTTTTCCCTGCCCATCAGATTTTTGAGCGCCTCTGCCGCGGGCAGGTTTTCAAACAGCACTTTGTACGCCTCGTTCACGATAGGCATCTCGATCCCGTATTTTTCCGAAAGCTCTTTGGCGGCGCGGCAAGTTCGCACGCCCTCCACCACCATCTTGACCTCGTCCTTCGCCTGTTCGGCTGTCTTGCCTTGACCGATAAGTATTCCCGCCCTGCGGTTGCGGGAGTGCATGCTGGTGCAGGTGACGATCAGGTCGCCCAGACCCGAAAGGCCGTTAAAGGTTTCTTCCTTGGCGCCCATCGCCGCGCCCAGACGCGACATCTCCACAAGTCCGCGCGTCATCAGAGCGGCCTTGGTGTTGTCGCCAAGACCCATTCCGTCGGTAATTCCCGCGCACAGCGCGATAACGTTTTTGAGAGAGCCGCCCAGTTCCACGCCCAAAACGTCGGGATTGGTGTATATTCTGAAATTAGGGTTCATGAACTCGTCCTGCACATAGCGGGCGATCTTTTCGTCCGCGCAAGCCACGACGTTGGTCGTCGGTATTCCGCGCGAGACCTCCTCGGCATGGCTCGGGCCCGACATGACCGCGATCACGCAGTTGGGTATCTCCTGCTTTATGACCTGTGACAAGGTGCAGTAGGTTCCCTCCTCTATGCCTTTCGCGATATTGACTACAAGCTGGCCGTCGCTTATATACGGTGCCATGGCTTTCGCGGTGGAGCGAACACCGTGGGACGGGGTCGCCATAACGACTATGTCGGCGCCCTTCGCGCAGCTTATGTCGTTGGTGAAGCCGACGCTGTCCGGGAACCTGACACCCGGAAGAAACGGCTTGTTCTCGCGGTATTTTTTAAGATCGCCGCACTCCTGTTTGAGATACGACCAGACAGTTACGTCATGCCCGTTCTCGGCGAGCATTATGGCGACCGCGCTTCCCCAGCCGCCGCTTCCTATAACGCTTATTTTTGACATATTATTTCACTCCTACTCGGTATAAAATTTATCTCTTGCTTCCCAGTTTGTTTTCGGTGCCGTTTAGCAGGCGCTTTATGTTGGCGCGGTGGCGCACCACTATCAGCGCACCCATGATTATTATGCAGATCATACCGACCGGCTTTATGTCGCCTGTCACAAAATCCTTTATTATCTCGACCATCACAAACATCACGCTGCCTAAGACAGAGCCGAGGGACACATACCTCGTCGCCGCCATGATCACAAGCGACACGATCATGACAATAAGTCCGATCTTCCAGTCGAGGGTCATCACAACGCCCAGCGATGTGGCGACGCCCTTGCCGCCCTTAAAGCCGAAATAGATCGGGAAATTGTGACCCAGCACGGCGCACAGGCCCGCGATATACGGCAGGCAGATATTTTCAAGCTCGGCGCCGCCCGCGCGGCTCACAAAAACCTTTGCCAGGACCACGCACGCCACTCCCTTTAAAACGTCAAGTATCAGGGTGGCGGCCGCCGGCGCTTTGCCGAGAGTGCGCAGCATATTTGTGGCTCCTGCGTTGCCCGAGCCGCTTTTTCTTATGTCCTCGCCGGAGATCAGCCTTGAAAGTATGATCGAAAAATTTATCGAGCCTATGAGATACGACAAAACTCCGGCTATAACCGCTGTCAAAACCGCCATTTACTTCTTCTCCCCTTTTTCTCGAATTATAAACTTTATCGGCGTGCCCTCAAAGCCGAAGCGCGCTCTGAACTGATTCTCGATATATCTGACGTATGAGTAGTGCGCCAGCTTTCCGCTGTTTACAAACAGCACAAACGTGGGCGGCTTTGTTCCCGCCTGAGTGGCGTAGTATATCTTGAGCCTGCGGCCCTTGTCGCTGGGCGGCTGCACCGCCGCCACAGCCTCATTCAGCACGTCGTTTAGAACGCCTGTCGAGATGCGCTTTGAATTCTGCTCCACCGCCGCTTCCATGACCTCAAACAAATCGTTCACGCGGAGGCCGGTCTTTGCGGAGATAAACACCGACGGCGCGTACATCATGAAGTTAAAGCCCTCTTTGACTTTGTTCTTAAAGTTGCGCATGGTGTTGGTCTCTTTTTCGATCAGGTCCCATTTGTTCACCACGATAACCGACGCCTTGCCGGCCTCGTGGACATAGCCGGCGATCTTGGTGTCCTGCTCGGTTATGCCCTCGGCGGCGTCCACCATTATCAGGCACACGTCGGCGCGGTCGACCGCGTTCAGGGCGCGCGTCACGCTGTAGCGTTCGACATTCTCATTGATCTTGCCGCGCTTGCGCATGCCCGCGGTGTCGATCAGCATATACTTTTTGCCGTTTCGCTCATACAGCGTGTCGATGGCGTCGCGGGTGGTTCCGGCTATGTCGCTGACTATCACGCGCTCTTCGCCCAATATCTTATTCACGAGCGACGATTTGCCCGCGTTGGGCTTGCCGACGATCGCCACGTGAATAATGTCGCTCTCGTCCTCCGGCTCCGCGTCCTCGGGGAAATACTTCACTATCTCATCGAGCAGATCGCCGAGCCCCAAACCGTGGACCGAGGATATGGGCCACGGATCACCCAAGCCGAGATTATAAAACTCGTATATCTCCATGGGCGGCTCGCCGGGGCTATCCACCTTGTTTGCGGCCAGAACCACGGGTTTGCCGCTCTTTTGCAGCATGGCGGCAACATCGCTGTCGGCGGCCGTCACGCCGTCGCGCACATTGACGATAAGCACTATAACGTCCGCCATGTCAATGGCGAGCTCCGCCTGTGCGCGCATCTGACTTAATATAACATCATCGGTACCCGGCTCGATTCCGCCGGTGTCGATCATTGTAAATTCGCGGCCGCACCATTCGGCGTCAACGTAGATCCTGTCACGCGTCACGCCCGGAGTGTCCTCTATTATTGATATCCGTTTTCCGGCGACCTTGTTGAAAAATGTGGATTTGCCAACATTGGGCCGCCCCACAACGGCGACTGTCGGTTTCATAAGCTTCCCTCCTTGATATAATAACGATCCTGTTCCCATTTAAACAAATTAGTATCTATATAATTCCATATCCTCTCATAATCTTTCTCATCGCGTACCACATGATCATGATAAGAACGCTGCCATAATGATATTCCCGTCTTTTTATTCGTAAACCTTTTAAGCATTGACACAAATGACGGCACTATCTCGTTCGTAGGGGACGGCGCCCTCGACGTCCCACTTTCATTATCATTTTCAACAATCAAAATCATATGAACATGATTCGGCATAACTATGTATTTATCTATTTTCACGCTTTCATAAATCTCTCCGGACTTTTTTATTTCATCGTCAACAATTTTACCGAGCGGAGACGGATTCATTTTAGGGACGTCGAGGGCGCCGTCCCCTACCCCTACAACCACCTTACCTAAAATACACTTTTTGTCTTTTGTGCATATAGTTATAAAATACGCGCCGCTTTGAGAATAACTATAATATTCAAGTCTGTTTCGTTTTCTTGATTTGTATTCCATATTATCCGCCAAAATTCATATTTATATAAAGCCAAAACCGCCCTACTGATTTTAATTCTATCACATAATCAACACAATTTCAAGGCGTAAAACAAAAAACGCCGCGGAGTTCGCGGCGCCGTTTCACGAGTGTTAGTCCTCCACAGCGATAACCTCTCTGCCCTTGTATGAACCGCAGGCTTTGCAGGCTCTGTGAGGGAGCTTCAGCTCTCCGCACTGGGGGCATGCCACCAGACCGGGAACCGCCAGCTTCCAGTTTGCTCTTCTCTTATCTCTTCTCGCTTTTGATGTCTTTCTCTTCGGAACTGCCATTTACTTTACACCTCTTTTCAAATTATATGGAACAGCCTAAGGCTTTATTTTATACGTATTTGTTTTTTCGGGACGCCGAGGGCGCGTTACCTACTCGATGTCCAGACTGTCGAGTATGTCGAACCTGGGGTCGGTCGGGCGCGTGTCGCATTTGCACGGACCGTCGTTGAGGTTGGCTCCGCACTCGGGGCACAGACCCTTGCAGTCCTCTCGGCACAAATGCTTGCCGGGCAGGCTGACGACAAGACCGCTGTACACATATTCGTCAAGGTCTATACTGTCGCCCGAGAATCCGATTATATCGGGATTCTCATTTTCCTCGCCTCTCTCAAACCTCTCGGTCTCCTTGAAGCTCTCGATTATGTCAAACTCCGCAATGGTCTCGTATTCCTCGGCGCATCTGTCGCATGTCATGCGCAGCATCACCGTGCCCTTGGTGTCAAGCTCAATCGTGCCGCCGAAGTTGCGTATCGCGCCCTTCACTTTTATCGGAGCGATGATCTCAAAATCATCTCCCTCGCGGCCTTTTAAATCGATCTCGCAGTCAATGGGAATACTTTTGCCCTCGTAGTTCTTGATCGACGCTATGTTAATGTCCATTTTATTCTCCCGTTTAATCCGCATGCGCGGAATCCATGCAACTAAACAGACAGCGATTATTATACATCAATCGCGGTCTGTTTGTCAACATATTTTTGAAAATTTCTCTAAATTTTTTAAATTACGCCTCTTTTGACTTGAGATAACTGTTGATCTTGTCAACAAGCTCGTCGCAGTTTACTCCGTGGACCGCGCACGCCTGCTCGATGCTCTCGCCGCTCGACGAGGGGCAGCCGAGGCAGTGCATGCCTATCTCGAAGAAAAATTCCGCGGTGCCGGGATCAAGCTGTAGCGCTTCCATGATTATCGTATCTTTTGTTACCTGTTTTGCCATAATATATTCCTCCTTACTTTATCTCTATAATATTATAACCTATTTTTCCGAAAAATCAAGGGGTTTCGAAAAAATTATTCGACTACTTCGGCCGACGCTCTGTCCCACATCTCGTGGGCTATGCCGGAAGCCTGCTCATACTGCTCGGCCATGCCGGTAAGCTGTGATAAGTCTCCGCCTTCCGCCGCCTGAACTCTCGGCTCGAGCCCCTCAAAGATCTTTTGTATCGTGGCGACGACCGCCTCAAGGTCCTTGTGCGCCTCGGCTTTGTCCTCGGGGCACAGCATTTCCGCGGCGCTCAGCTCGTTGAACCAGTGCCCGCAGCGCTCGTTGTACTTGTCGTAGGTCTCTTTCCACTGCGCGAAGTTGTCGGCGTTAAGGCCGCCCACACCCTTCAACACCGTGTCCATATCGCCGTTTACGAACTCTCCGAACTCCTTTGTGAACGACTCGGCGTAGTTTGAATATTTTGAGGTCAGCTCGTTCGGCAGCGAGTTATTCTGAGCCGGAGCCTGCGTCGCTTTAGACTGCTCGGCCGTCTTTTGCGCGCCGTCACCCGAGCCGCCGCAGGCCGTGAGCGACATGCAGATCAACGCCGCCGACGCCGCGAGAGCAACGATTTTTTTAAATTTCATAGTTATCAGAACCTTTCTTGTTTTTGATTCGAGCGTATAATTTTTTGATTAGTTTTATTATTTGTTTTATCAGCAGTTTTATCAGGTGCCAAAGCAGCCAGAATATTATCGGGACCAGATACGCCGCGGCGGTTATTTTGCCGAAACGCTCCGTGACGTTTGTTACGCCCATCTCGGTGATCAGATAATCATTGAGCCACAGCACGACCAGACAGTGCGACAGATATATGTTGTAGCACTGCTCGTCAAGGGCGCGCGTGAGCCATGTTACCCTTTTGCGGTTCCCCGCCAGCAGCGATGTCAGCATAAAGAAGAACAATATCGCCGCCGTGCAGTACACGATATGTATTTCCTCCATCCACGGGGCCACGACGTTATAGGTCTTATACGCCAGAAAAATATCCAGAGCCGCCGACAGCAAAAACAAAATCGTTATCAGCAGCTTTTTGCTCATGACCGCCTTTTTGAAGGCGGCGTAATTCATACCGACATAGCAGCCCAGGACCCAGTAGAACAGATATTTTGTGAAGATCACATCGTCCCACTCGAACACATAGTTCGGAAAAACCGCGCCCAGCATGTTGCTCAGATTAAAGCCGAACACGACCGAAATAAGTATCGAGCAAATAATGCCCGCGGCTGTATCGGTTCGGCGCAGCACATACATCCAGATCGGCATCAGCAGGTAGAACTGCACTATGATTATCACGAAATAAAAATGCCCTACCAAATCGCCGTGTATCCAATAGCGGATCAGCTTGTCCCATGAAAAGTCGAAATAGTGATGGTTCACAAAGAACATCATATATATAACGACCCACAGCATGTACGGCAGGACCACGCGGATAACGCGGCCCTTGTAGAACTTAAAATAGTTCATCCGCCTGTCGGTCAAAAAGAACTTGACGCCGCTCATGAATATGAACGCGGGCACCACGAATGTGCTGAACCGCCACGGCACAAACACAATGTTAAACGCCGCGTCGGCTTTTGTGGTTCCGCCGATGAGCACCGAAGCGCAATGAATAAATATAACCAGCAGGGCGCAGATTATATTCATGTATGACAATTCAATTTTCGGCGTTCGTTTGGCTATCATTTAATCTCATCCCACAAGTTTATTTATCCGGCGTTGATCCTGCGCCTCTCGTTTCTGAGCTGCTGGCGCCTCTCGCCCAGCTCCCATTCCATGCGCTGTTCCTCGTCCTCAAGGATAAGTCTGGGGACCCTCACGGGCTTCTCGTTTTCGTCAAGCGCCACAAGTACCAGATACGCCTTGTTGATCGTGCGTTTCTCGCCCTCGTAGTCCTCGACCATAGTGCGCACGCAAACCTCCATCGAGGTGTTGCCCACCCATGTCACCTGTCCCGCGAGGACAAGCGTGTCGTTGGGATAGGCGGGCGCGCGGAAGCAGAGCGTGTCGACCATCGCCGTGGTCACGTTGTGTCCGCTGTGGCGGCGCGCCACTATACCCGCGACAACGTCGATCCACTCCATCAAACGGCCGCCGAACAGTCTGCCGTAGCCGTTTAAGTCCTGCGACGTTATCATCTGCACCTGCTCGGTGTACGAATGGGACACCGGTCTGGATTTTTCCGCCAATATTCTCACTCCCTTTTGAATTTGTTATTTTACGGCCGCGTTAAGCGCGTTTTCGATATCCTCGATAATGTCGTCCGCGTCCTCTATGCCTACCGAGAAGCGGATCAGATCGGGCGTAACGCCCGCGGCTTTAAGCTCCTCGTCGTTCATCTGGCGGTGGGTATGGCTGGCAGGGTGTAGCACCGAGGTGCGCGCGTCCGCCACATGGGTAACTATAGCCGCCAGTCTGAGGCTGTCCATAAACTTAACGGCGTTCTCTCTGCCGCCCTTGACGCCGAACGAGATAACTCCGCATGAGCCGTTCGGCATATATTTTTGCGCCAATTCGTGATACTTGTCAGCCTCAAGGCCCGAAAAGCTCACCCACGAAACCTTGTCGTTTTTGCTCAGATACTCGGCGATCTTTTGCGCGTTCTCGCAATGCTTGTGCATGCGCAGCGCCAGCGTCTCAAGACCGAGATTGAGCAGGAACGAGTTGTGGGGCGATGGTATCGAGCCCAGGTCGCGCATGAGCGTGGCGGTGGCCTTTGTTATATAAGCCGCCTTGCCGAATCTCTCGGTGTACACTACCCCGTGATACGACTCATCGGGAGTGGTGAGACCGGGGAACTTGTCGCTGTGTGCTTCCCAGTCGAAGTTTCCGCTGTCAACTATGGCGCCGCCTACCGAAGTGGCATGGCCGTCCATATACTTGGTTGTGGAATGGACAACTATATCGGCTCCCCACTCTATCGGGCGGCAGTTTATCGGCGTGGCGAAGGTGTTGTCAACGATCAGCGGTACGCCGTGGTCGTGGGCGACCTTCGCGAATTTTTCTATATCGAGCACAACCAGCGCCGGATTCGCGATCGTCTCGCCGAACAGCGCCTTTGTGTTTGGTCTGAATGCCGCGGCTATCTCCTCGGCGGAAGCGTCGGGGTCAACGAAGGTGACATCGATACCCAGCTTTTTCATCGTGACCGAAAACAAATTGTAGGTCCCGCCGTATATGCTGGTGGAGCACACGAAGTGATCCCCCGCCTCGCATATATTGAATATCGAGTAAAAGCAGGCCGACTGTCCCGATGATGTGAGCATTCCGGCGACGCCGCCCTCAAGATCGGCAATCTTGGCCGCCACCGCGTCATTGGTGGGATTGGCGAGACGCGTGTAGAAATATCCGTCCTCCTCAAGGTCGAACAGGCGTCCCATATGCTCGGTCGAATCATACTTGAACGTGGTGCTTTGATAGATCGGCAGGATCCTCGCCTCGCCGTTTTTGGGCGTATAGCCCGACTGGATGCATTTTGTGTCTATTCTCATAACAATTCTCCTATTATATAAATTAATTTTTATCTTATTTGTCCGCTGCCCTCGATAATATACTTGGTCGAGGTGAGCTCCCTGAGCCCCATGGGGCCGCGGGCATGGGTCTTTTGGGTGCTGATTCCGATCTCGGCTCCGAACCCGAACTCAAATCCGTCGGTGAATCTGGTCGAGGCGTTGACATAGACCGCCGCCGCGTCGACCTCGTCGAGAAACTTCTGCGCGTTTTGGTAGCTGCTTGTGACGATCGCCTCGGAATGGCCGCTGTTGTACTTGTTGATATGGGCTATCGCCTCGTCTACACCTCCGACAACCTTTACTCCGATCTTAAGTTCGAGGTACTCGGTGTACCAATCTTCCTCGGCCGCCGCCTCGGTCTCGGGCCAAAGGGCGCGGCACCGCTCGTCGCCGACTATCTCAACGCCGCGGTCGGAAAGCTCTTTAAGCATATTCGGCAGGAACTCCGCCGCTATCTTCTCGTGGACCAGCAGCTTTTCCTCGGCGTTGCATACCGACGGGCGCTGGGTCTTGGCGTTTATAACTATATTTTTCGCCATGTCAAGGTCGGCGCTCTCGTCGACGTACACATGGCAGTTTCCGGTTCCGGTCTCGATCGCGGGCACCGTGGCGTTTTCCACGACCGCCTTTATAAGTCCCGCTCCGCCTCTGGGTATGATCACGTCCAGATACTCGTTGAGCCGCATCAGCGCGGTCGAGCTTTCGCGGGTCGTGTTCTCCACCAGATTTATCGAGCCCTCGGGCAGACCCGCCGCGTATCCGGCCTCCTGCATAACCTTGACTATCGCCATGTTGGAGTTGAAGGCCTCCTTGCTGCCGCGGAGTATAACCGCATTGCCCGATTTTACGCACAGGCCCGCCGCGTCTGCCGTCACATTGGGACGCGCCTCGTATATTATTCCGATAACGCCCAGCGGCACGCGCACTTTGGTTATTTTGAGGCCGTTGGGCCGCTTCACGCGGGAGACCGCCTCGCCTATAGGGTCGGGCAGCGCGGCTATCTGGCGCAGCCCCTCGGCGATCCCGGATATCCGTTCGGTGTTCAGCATAAGCCTGTCTATAAGGCCTTCTCTGAGACCGCTCCTGCGTCCCGCCTCTATGTCCTTTTTGTTTTCGCCTATGATATATTCCGCCGAATTTTCAAGAGCGTCCGCCATACCGAGCAGCGCCTTGTCCTTGACGGAAGTCGAAAGCACGGCCAGCTTCCGCGCCGCGGCCTTTGCCAGCTTTCCTTTTTCGTTTAATTCGCGCATGATCCTCACCTCATACAAATTTTTTCATATCTTATTGATTATATCACAGTTTTATGGTATAATCAAGAAAAATTTACGGTAATCAACAATTACTCAAGGCGAAAGCGAGGAAAATACCATGAAACTGTTTGACACTCACGCTCATCTTGATGACAGGCAGTTCGACGCCGACCGTGAGGCAGTCATCGAAAAAATCAAAAACAGCGGCGTGGCCCGCGTGATCGAGGTCGGCTCGGACGTGAAAAGCTCCGAGACAGCGGTCAGGATCGCGAACGGCCATGACTTTATATACTGCGCCGCGGGCATACACCCCGAGGCGGCGGACGACGTTTCGGACGCGGACTTTAAAAGAATAAAAGAGCTGGCTATCGAAAATCCCAAAGTCAAGGCAATAGGCGAGATCGGCATCGACTACCACTATGACGACTGCGCGCCGAGGGAAAAGCAGACCGCCTGCTTTGAAAGGCAGCTGGACTTGGCGGCGGAGCTTGGTCTGCCCGCTATCATACACGACAGGGAATCCAAGGGCGACGTGCTGAAAATATTAAAAGAAAAAAATGTGTCAAACGCGGTCATGCACTGCTTTTCGGGCAGCGCCGAGACCGCCAAGGTGCTGGTAAAAATGGGACTGATGATCTCGTTCACCGGGGTCATCACGTTTAAAAACGCCAGAAAGGCCGTTGAGGCTCTGAAGATGATACCGCTTGAGCGCTTAATGATCGAGACCGACAGCCCCTACATGGCTCCCGAGCCCCACCGGGGCAGGCGAAACGACAGCTCTTATGTGCGGCACGTCGCCGAAAAAATGGCCGAGATCAAAGGCGTGAGCTTTGAAAGGCTCTGCGATATAACCTACGAAAACGCGATGAGATTTTTTAATATAGATTAGCCTTTATTGCATTTACGGGACGCCCCTTCCACCGCTATCGCGGTCCCCCTCCCCCCACTATCGCAGGGGAGGCAGACGGGCGGATAATATCCGCCCCTACAGGGTGGAACGATATCTCGCAGAGATATGTGAAAATTTTACACCGAATTATTTTCGCGTATTCGCTATTCGCTAATAACTATTTACTACGTTCCCACCTCCGTCTTTTCGCCAAGGCGAAAATCCACCTCCTCCCGGGAGGAGGCAAACGGGCGGCAGATTGCCGCCCCTACAGGTTTCGTTACATTGTAGGGGCGGATATTATCCGCCCGCCCGAGCAATAGGATATCTAATCACTATTCGCTATTCACTAATCGCTAATCACTACGTTGAAAGGAAAAAATATTATGAAAAAATTTATATCATGGAACGTGAACGGCCTGCGCGCCTGCGTTCAAAAAGGATTCTGCGAATATTTCAAAGAGGCCGATGCTGACGTTTTCTGCATCCAGGAAACCAAGCTGCAAAAAGGTCAGATCGACCTTTCGGAAATGCTCGACGGATATCATGACTTTTGGAACTGCGCCGAGAAAAAAGGATATTCGGGCGTCGCCATGTTCACCAAAGACGAGCCGATATCGGTGACGTACGGCATGGGCATCCCCGAGCACGACACCGAGGGTAGGCTGATCACCGCCGAGTTTGAGGACTATTACCTTATCACCTGCTACACGCCCAACTCGCAAAACGAGCTCAGACGGCTGGACTATCGGATCGAGTGGGAAAAGGCGCTCCGCGGATACATCGCGGGTCTTGAGCAGAAAAAGCCCGTCATGATCTGCGGCGACCTCAATGTGGCGCATAATGAGATTGACCTCAAAAACCCGAAAACCAACCGCAGAAACGCGGGCTTTACCGACGAAGAGCGCGCCGAGATGACTAAGCTTCTCGGCATGGGCTACATCGACACCTACAGACACTTTTATCCCGACGCCGCGGGCGAGTATTCCTGGTGGTCGTATCGCTTCCGCGCCAGAGAAAAGAACGCCGGATGGCGCATCGACTATTTTATCGCGTCGGATAAATTGAGGGACCGCCTGAGATCAGCCGCCATTCATCAGGAAATATTCGGCTCCGACCACTGCCCGGTGGAGCTTGTTATCGAGTAAAACCCTCTCATTTCCTCGCGTGTATAAATTCGGATTTTCGGTCAATACTTCTTATAAACTTATATTCCGGAGGTAAAATATGCCGAAAATCAATTACATGAGGCTCATAGGAGTAATTCTCGCGGCGACGCTCGCCGCGGTGGTCTATCTGAGCTTTGTCGGCCGCGAGACCGAGGACATACAATCAAGCGTGCTGAGGCTGCACATCGTGGCGAACAGCGACTCGGGGGCGGACCAGGCGCTGAAGCTCAAGGTCAGGGACGAGATAATCGAGCGCTGCGGATTTTTGTTCCGCGACTGCCGCACCCTCGAGGAATCGGAACGCGCGGCAAACAACAATCTCGGCTTTATAAAATATGTGGCTCGTGATGTTATTCGGAGCGAGGGCTATGACTACGACGTGAGCTGCGGAGTTGAGCGGCGCGCGTTCCCGACAAAACGCTACGAGCGGACGTTCGGCGCGGTGTCGCTGCCCCGGGGCGAGTATTCGGCGTTAAACGTCGGGATAGGCGAGGCGGCGGGCGCCAACTGGTGGTGCGTTATGTATCCGCCGCTTTGCTTTGTGGACGGCGTGACCGCCGCCGAGGCCGACCAAAAGCTGCGCGAAAGCCTGACCGATTCGGAATATGAACTGATAACAGGCAGCACGCCCGAAATAAAAATCAAATTCAAAATAGCCGAACTTCTCGGCAAATAGTTTTGAAAATAAACAAGGCATACCGCAATCGCGCGGTATGCCTGTTTTGAATATTCACAACATCAATTGAAGAAGTAGGCCTCGGAGGCGAATGTGGTGGAGACTGTTTCGCCGTCGCCGTCGCCGAAGGAAATAACGTTGGCGTCGTCAAAGGCTTCCGGGTCATATTGATAATATCTGCCCTCGTCGTTGTAGCATTTGAGAACAGCGAAGGTCGCGCGGCGCGGGACCGGCTCGCATGCGCTGCGGCTTTCGTTTACATACTCACCGAAAGCGTCGTTGCCGTATCTGTAACGGTCTTCGGTTCCGGGGAAATTGATCGCTTTAAGCAGGATCTCGTACTCCTCCGTGAAGTCTATGACCCCGTCGGGATCAAAGTTTCCGCTGTCGTTTCCGCTTATCAGACCGCGGTTTTTCGCCTCGTATATGACGCCGTTGGCCCAATGCCCCTCGGTATCGGGGAAGGCAGCGAGAGCGCCGTCGTCAATCTGCCAGCCGTCGATCCTTGAAAGCAGCGCCAAAAACTCGGCGCGGGTGGTGGGCTCGCCCGTCCTCAGTTCCTCGGGAGTTTTGCCCGTGACATAATTATTATCAACAAACCACTGCGCGAAATCATCGAGCTCCGGCTCGCCCACGTACGGGGAAATATCTATCGGCCGCGGATCGTCAGCGAGCTTCGCGCTATAGTACCGCGGTTCGCTTCCGCCCGTGATAAGCCTCAGAACGCCGTCGGACTCAAGCCGTATATCGTCGAAGATCGGGGGCAGCAGCCAGTCGCCGCTCTCATTCATCAGGCCGACGCAATAATCCATATCGCTGCAGCTTACGCCGCCTACCGTGTAGTAAAGGTTTTCTCCGACCTTAATAATGTTCGGATAAACATCCCCTTTAAAGCCGCCGATCTCCTTCACGGATCCGTCGTCAAACAGGAAGCAGGTCTTGCAGTCCTTTTGCCCTATCGGGTACTCGGCGTAATCAAACTGAGGCTCATACACGATATTTCCTCGACGGTCGGCAAAACCGATCTTGCCGTTTTGGGTGATCTTTATCAGGCTGTCGCCGGGACCGAAACCGCCCTGCGCGTCATAACCGCTCAAAACGAGGTTTCCGTCCGCGTCGAAATAGTAAGCGGACGCAATGCCGTTTTCATCGCGCTGCCGATCTATGACGCGGATAAGCGTGGGCAGGTCCTTTGAATATCTCATCGGAAGATCCGAACCGTAAAAATAGTACGTATCGTAGGCCTTCATTAAGATAGGGTCCATGTATTTATCGCCGTCGCTCAGTATCGTGCGTCCGCTGTCGTCGCAGATCTCGAACGACTGCTCGATCTCGCCGTTTTCTTTGACGGTGTCGCTGCTGAAAACAAACAAGCCGTCGGCGTAGTCCGAAATATCGGTCGCCTCTTTTTCGAACAGCTTTTCGCCGCTATCGGAATATATCTCGATATATCCGTCATCGCGGGTCACGGAAAAGTATTTTCCGTCAATGCTTGATGGCTCGTACTCCGAGAGGGGCATGATCTCTCGGCCCGTTTTGTCGATCAACGTGTAGCCGTAGTCGCGGCCGACAACTATGTAATCTCCCGCCGTGCAGCTCTGAGCGTAGTCGTACACGGGCTTAACTATCTCGGTTCCGTAAATGTCGGTAAATCCTATCTTGTCGTCGTCTGTCATAAAGCGGATCTTGTCATAGTCGATCACTACCTCTTTGTACTCGCAGGGCATGATCAGACTGCCGGTTAAAATATCCAGGCAGCCCCATTTGCCGTCCTTTTTGACGGCGACGATCGGCTTTTCCGCAAAGGCTTCGACATTCTCGGCGTCGTCCTCGCCTAATATATACATGAATCTGTCAAACGACGTGGTCTCGCGGAAGCTGACCGAGTTATATTTTCGGGTGAGTTCGATCTCGCTTGCCGAAAACGAGTTTACGCTTCGGCCCCCGAAGTAGTTTCTTCCGAAGTTCACGTCGTCCCATATCGGCTCGACCACGACATCGGTTCCGTATTTGACGCCGTACTTGCCGTCCTCCGCCAAATAGGGCTTGTAATTGATATAGGTGTTATCGTCGCGCCGAACGACATCGGTCAGATTCGGCAGCGCCGATACGTCAAAGGCGGAATTTTCGGCGTAAGCCGCAGGCATCGCCGCCAGCATCGCCGCCGCGGCAATCGCCGCGATCGTTTGTTTTAATTTGTTTTTCATAATAATCATCCTTTCGTTAGTAACAAAGCGCTTTGCCGTTTGATGTCGATGTGAGGGTGATCAGATAGCTCTCGCCGGGGGTCAGACCGTGGATCGAGTATTCGGAGAACGTCCTGGGCTTGGCGTATATCGTTCCGATATTCTCGCGCGTGGACGCGGGGCATATTTCTATCTTTATCATATCGGAGGTATCCGACGTGAAATACAGCGAAATATTGCCGTTTTCATCGGCCGTTTTGCCAAGCGAGGTCTCGCCGTTTGTCAATGTGGCGGTTTGCGCCTCGGGGTGCGCGTTTGTCATATAAGCCCAGTTTGTGCCGGGTCTCAGGCGGTTTGCCGAAATTCCGGCGCCGTCGGCGTAAGCCGCGGGCATCGCCGCCAGCATCGCCGCCGCGGCCGCCGCCGCGATCGTTTGTTTTAATTTGTTTTTCATAATAATCATCCTTTCGTTTTGTAATTTGAGTTTTCAAAAAAAGTGGTTTTGAGACGGGCGGATAATATCCGCCCCTACAGGGTGGAACGATATATCGCGGAGATATGCGAATGATTTCATTCATACCATCTCTGCGTAATCGCGAAACTTGTCAAGATTAGTGGACAGATAAAATAGTGAAAAATTCATTCGGTGCATGATAATTTATGCCTGAATGTA
>CANPWW010000002.1 GCA_947585115.1 uncultured Monoglobus sp. | reverse complement strand
ATTCTACTTCACCTGTGTCTGCATTTTCATAAATAATATAGTTAGACTGTTCCGGCAAAGATAAATCATTTAAATAATCTGCACTGCCATACTGATATGCGTTAACTGTAAAATTTACGTTTAATATTTCTAAAACTAATAATATTAAAGCTATTTTTTTCATATTGTTTTCTCCTTATATCAAACCGGGAACCCGATTATCGGGCGGATAATATCCGCCCCTACGAATTTGGCGCACGATGGTTGGCATTTTGGCTCTCCCCAAGGGGCGAGGCAGACGGGCGGATAATATCCGCCCCTACGGCGTTTTGTGTACTTTATATGTAAGACGACAAAACTTTGCAAAAAGTTCCCGTTTTGCAAAAATTTGCGCAAAAAATATGCGGCATTTTTTCAAAGCTGTGTATAAAAAACGCGGCCTTTTTTCAAAGCCGCGCATAGGCCGCCCGATCAATCGCGTTTCAGTTCAAACCAAAAGACGCTTCCGCGGTTCTCTTCGCTTTCAACTCCGAATTGTGCGCCGTGGGCGGTCAGTATCTCTTTCACTATCGAGAGACCCAACCCGTTTGAGCCGCGTTCCTTTGACGTGAAATATCTGTCCCAAATATGCGGAAGGTCGTCGGAGCTTATGCCGCCGCCGTTGTCGCGTATCTCGGCCCGAACGGACTCTCCGCTGTCTTTGACCGAGACATAAACGCGCTTGTCACCGCCGGCGTGGGCGGCCGCGTTTGAGATCAGGTTATACAGCACCTGCTCTATCCTGCGCTTGTCCGCCGAGACGTATTTTCGCGGCTCGATCTCGGTGACTATTTCGGTGCCTTCCGCTTCGCACACCGCCGCGAATTGCTCCGCCGCGCTTTGCGCGAGCGCGCTCAGGTCAAAGCGCCCAAACTCAAAGGCCGCCGCGCCCGACTGCAGTTTTGAATAGTCGAGTATATCGTTTACCAAAAGCGTCAGTCTGTCGGATTCCCGGATTATGACCTCCGCGTCCTTGGCCGAGTCTTCCGAGCCGTCGAGGTCCCGTATAAGCTCCGCGTAGCCTTTTATCATGGTGAGGGGCGTGCGCAGATCGTGGGACACGTTAGCCATCAGCTCGCGGCGCAGCTTGTCGGTCTCGGCGATCCTGCCCGCGGCGTACTCGAGGGAATCGGCGAGCTCGTCGGTCTCGGCGCAAAAGCCCCTGCTGAATTTCACGTCAAAATCACCGCCTGCCATTTTGAGCGATTGTTTCGACAGTTCCGAAAACGGCTTTGAAAATCTTTTTGATATCCAGATCGCGATAGCGAGGCCGATAAGGAGCGCAAGAAGCGTGACGGCGCACAGCTGGATCCTGATTATCGACACCGCGGAGCCGACCGCGCCCAAAACGGTGTTTATGTACAGGATATTTCCGTCATCGAGCCGCCGTCCGTACACGAGCGTGCCGTCTCCGTTTTCGCGGTCGATAGTGTAGCACACGCTGTCGTTTGGGCCCAGCTTATCCAGAAAATCGTCGTAGTGCTCGGGCAGGCGGCGGTATGCCTGCTCCTGCCAGTTTTGCGCCTCTCCGGCCTTGTACGGGTTTTTGCCGCCGCCGTGGCTGTGCGCGTCGGCGCTGTACGACGGGCTGTATTCGTCGGCGCTGTGCAGGATATTGCCCTCGCCGTCGGTCAAAAGTATCAGTATCGAGTTTTGGGCAGCCAGCGTGTCTATGGCGTATTCCGCGCCGTCTCCGGCCCCGCTGATCTTTTCGGCGATATTGCTTATCCTGTGCTTTTGCATGCTTGTGTAAAAGCTCTGCAAAAATACGGTTTGCAGCAGCCACAGAACCGCCAGTATGACCGCCGCGAAAGCGGTGAAATATATCCACAGCTTAAATCCGATAGATTTAGTTTTCGGTTTCAAATTTATATCCCACCCCTCGCACCGTGACAATGTAATTCCTGCAATCTCCCAAACGCGCGCGCAGCTGCTTTATCTGCCAGTCGACTGTGCGGTCGGCGGAAAAATAGTCGCAGCCCCAAACCGCGTTCATGATCTGCTCGCGCGTCAGAACAATACCTTTGTTTTCTATGAGATAAAGCAGCAGGTCGTATTCCTTTGCGGTGAGCTCGGTTTTCTCGCCCGATATATAAACGAGCCTGCCCAAGGTGTCGATCCTGAGGTTCCCGATTTTGACGCCGCCGCTATCCTTTGCGCCGCGCCGTCCGATCACCACCTTGACGCGCGCCATCAGCTCGCGCGGCGAAAACGGCTTTACCACATAATCATCGGCTCCCGTCTCAAAGCCGAAAAGCTTGTCGTATTCCTCGCCGCGGGCGGAAAGCATAATAACCGGAACGTCCTTTTCCGCCCGTATTTCCTTGCAGGCCGAGAATCCGTCAAGCTCGGGCATCATCGCGTCCATTATCACAACGTCAAAATCATCCCCGCGGCACATCGAGACCGCCTCGATGCCGTTCGCTGCCTCGCGCGTCTCGTAGCCCTCGCGCTCGGCGTATCTGCGCACGAGCGCGCGTATATCGGGCTCGTCGTCAACGATCAGTATTTTAGCCATTGCCACCGCTCCTTTTTCAAGTGATTTTATTATAAGTTATTATATCACAGATCCGAGATTTTTTCAATCGGAAAAGAGGCGCGGCAGAGCCGCGCCTCGGATTTGCCGATCTTTATTCCTCGGGAGTGTAGTTCTTGATCGCCTCGGCCTGTTCCTCGGTTATGATACCGGCCTCAACAAGCTCGTCGGCTCCGTCTTTGCGCTGCGCTTTTCTCTCCTCAAAGGCCGCCCTGCGCTCCTCGGGAGTCATGCTTGCCGCGTTCTCGTGCAGCGCGCTTATATCCTCATGCTTTTTTGACGCGTATTCGGCTATTGCGTCGGCGGTCGCTTGGTCGATTATGCCGGCCTCAACAAGCGCCTCGCTGTCGATGTGGCGGCTGTCCGCGCCTCCGCGGTGAGCCTTTCCTTGTCTGTAGCCGTAGTCCGCGTCGGCCGAGTTTTCGTCATAAACAAACGTCTGCTCGCCGCCTGTGCCGTAGATGTTCGCCTTTCCCTGTCTGTAGCCGTAGTCCGCGTCGGCCGAGTTTTCGTCATAAACAAATGTCTGCTCGCCGCCTGTGCCGTAGATGTTCGCCTTTCCCTGTCTGTAGCCGTAATCCTCCGTGCTCTCCGCGGCGAAGGCCGTGCCCATAGACGCTGTCAGGGCTATTGCCGACAGGACCGCGCATAATTTTTTTGTTTTGCTGTTCATTTAAAGCAGCTCCTTTCCGTAATTTTGTAATATTTTTGATTACGGATTAATAATACCGCCGCATTGTGTGAAGAATATGTTTGCTTTGTGTGATTTTTGTGGAATTTAAAAGCTGGCCGCTTTTTTACAGCAGTTTGCTTATTATTTTTTCGCCTTTTTTGAGGGTGAGCTGAACGCAGGCTCCGGTAAAGGCGCCTGTGATTATTCCCGCGATAATAAGATACGGCAGGTACCAGAAGATGCCGGGCGTTAAAGTGATAATGACGGCCACGCAGATCTGCGCCGCGTTGTGGATAATTGCGCCGATCACGCTTATCGCCCAGAGGTTCTTTTTAAGGGGCGTTTTTATGAGCAGGCTCTCCGCGGCGAGGCAGAGCAGGCCGCCCGTCATGCTGTAGGCCAGTGTCATGATCTGACCCGAGAACACGCTGCCCAAAAACACGCGGACTGTCAGGATAATAAACGCGTCTCTCGGCCCGAGCGCCGCCAGCGCGAACAGCGTCACTATATTCGCGAGGCCGAGCTTTATTCCGGGAACCGCGGTCAGCGGCGGTATCTGCGCCTCGAGCACAAATATCGTCAGCGCGATCGCGGTCAGCACGCCCATCAGCGTTATCCGTCTTATACCGAATTTTTTGTCCACTCCGTTTACCTCCCGGTCACCGCGTCGATCTCTCCGCCATCGCCCGAAACTATCCGAATCGTCAGCTTGTGGGGCAGGCAGACTATGGGATATGCGCTCCCCGTGATCCTGCCCTGCTTTACGCAGACCTTGTCGGGGCAGTCGGCCTCGGTCACCGAGACGGCGCCGCCCTCGACATGCACGATGTTGTATCCGTTTTCGCTCTCGATCCTGAGGTCATAAGGCTCGGCCGCGGCGCTCAGGTCTATTGTCCGCTCGACCTCGCCGCCAAGCAGTATTTCGGCGGTTTTCGCCTCGTCTTTTCCGCCGCCCCGAATCAGGATGACCGCGGCGCACAGCGCGAGCGCCAGCGCGAAAATTATTATCAATACTTTATTTTTCATCGGTGTTCCGCACCTTTCTAACCCTTAAATTATAACATTTACGCGCCAATATTGTCAATTTATTTTGCTGTGTTTTACAGTTTTTTTGTGCCTTTGAAAATTTTTGGTTGTTTTGTCAACTTTTTTATGAGCGTGGGTTAATCTTTTGTAATATTTGTGTTAAATTTTTGCTTGTTTAATATCGTCTTAAATGGTATACTTATAGCGTAAGAATATGTCTACTCAGGCTATGAGGTGAGTTTCAATGAATTATACAATGCTTACGGATTTTTATGAGATCACTATGGCGAACGGCTATCTGGAATGCGGAATGGGTGATCGTATCGCCTATTTTGACATGTTTTTCCGTCAGGCTCCCGACGGGGCGGGATTCGCGATAATGGCCGGCGTGGAGCAGCTGATCAAATATTTGTCCGAGCTTAAGTTTACCGATGACGATATAGAGTACCTGCGCGGAAAAAATATGTTCTGCGAGGAGTTTTTAAATTATCTCAGAGATTTTGAATTCAAATGCGACGTGTGGGCTATTCCCGAGGGCACGCCGATTTTCCCGGGCGAGCCCCTTGTGACCGTCCGCGGCCCGATTATTCAGGCTCAGTTTGTCGAGACCATGGTCCTTCTCACCGTTAACCACCAGAGTTTGATCGCCACCAAGAGCAACCGTATTGTCCGCGCGGCAAACGGTATTCCCGTTATGGAATTCGGCTCGAGGCGCGCTCAGGGTTACGACGGAGCGATCTACGGCTCTAGAGCCGCCTACATCGGGGGCGTTGTCGGCACGGCCTGCACGATAAGCGAGCGCATGTTCGACATACCCGCGCTCGGCACAATGGCTCACAGCTGGGTCCAGAGCTTCGACAGCGAGTACGAGGCTTTTCTCGCCTACGCGAAGTGCTATCCCGAAAACTGCACGCTGCTGGTCGACACCTATAACGTGTTGAAAAGCGGTATACCCAACGCTATCCGCGTGTTTAACGAGGTGCTGAAACCTATGGGCATCAAAAAGTGCGGAATCAGGATAGACAGCGGCGACATAACCTATCTGTCAAAAAAAGCCAGAAAGATGCTTGATGACGCCGGATGGACGGAGGCCGCGGTGTGCGCGTCAAACTCCCTTGACGAGTACATAATCCGCGATATTCTCAGGCAGGGAGCTAAGATCGACTCGTTCGGCGTGGGCGAAAGGCTCATCACGTCAAAGTCCGAGCCGGTGTTCGGCGGAGTGTACAAGCTGGTCGCGATCGAGAAGGACGGAGAGATCGTTCCGCGCATCAAGATAAGCGAGAACGTGCAGAAGATCACAAACCCGTATTTCAAAAAGGTCGTCCGCCTGTATTCAAACGAGACGGGCATGGCGATAGCCGACGTGCTGACGGCGTATGACGAGAAGATCGACGAAAGCGCGCCCTATGAGATATTCGACCCCCAGAACACCTGGAAGCGCAAGACGGTCACCGATTTCAGCGCCGTTGAGCTGCAGGTCCCGATATTCAGGGGCGGCAAGCTGGTGTACGAGTCGCCGACACTCGGCGAGATAAAAGATTACGCCGAAAAGGAGCTCGGCCTTATATGGGACGAGGTAAAGAGGTTCAATAATCCCCACACCTATTATGTGGATCTTTCGCAAAAGCTGTGGGATATAAGATATGATCTGCTCAAAAGCTATAACGAGTAACCAATTAATTTATCTTACATAAAGAAAGGATATTATAATGCAAGAGAATCCATTGCAAGCTTACAACCTGGACAGACTGGGAATTATCGGCATGAAAGGCTGCGAGGAGCTGGCCGAAAAGGTGGACAGGCACCTTATAAACTTCTGCGCCAAAAGCGGCATAGAGACGAGCTCGTTCCTGATACCCGCCACATGCTCGCGTTTCGGCACGGGAGAGGCCAAGGCCGTAATTTCCCACTCGGTAAGAACTTACGATATTTACATTATATGTGATCCGTTCAACTACGGCGTGACCTACAAGATGTACGGCGCCGACCACCCCATGAGCCCCGACGACCACTATCAGGACTTGAAGAGAATAATCTCGGCTCTGGGCGGCAAGGCTAAGCGCATAACCGTTATCATGCCGATGATGTACGAGGGCAGACAGCACAGAAGGATCGCCCGCGAGTCTCTGGACGCGGCAATGATGCTTCAGGAGCTGACGAACATGGGAGTTGACAATTTTATCACGTTCGACGCCCACGACTCAAGGGTTCAGAACGCGATACCGCTAAAGAGCTTCGAGAACGTCCGCCCCACCTATCAGATGATAAAGGCGTGTCTCAGGTACAACTCGGATATTATTTTAAAGCCCGACGAAACGCTTATCGTGTCGCCCGACGAGGGAGCGATGGGCAGATGTATGTACTATTCGTCGGTGCTGAGCATGGACCTTGTTATGTTCTACAAGCGCCGCGACTACTCAAGAGTGGTAAACGGCAAGAACCCGATCGTGGCCCATCAGTTTTTGGGAAAAGACATAAACGATAAAAACGTTATAGTGGTCGACGATATGATCGCCTCGGGCGAGTCGCTGCTGGACGTTGCCAAGGAGCTCAAAAAGCGCCACGCGAAACGGGTTATCGTGTTCTCGTCCTTCGGCCTTTTCACCGAGGGAGTCGAGAAGTTCAACAAGGCGTACGCCGAGGGTCTGATCGACGCGGTGTTCACGACCAACACGGTCTACAGGCGCCCGGAGCTCAAGGACTGCGAGTGGTACCACGAGGTCGATATGTCGAAGTTTATCGGCCTTATCATCAGACAGCTTAACGGCGACTGCTCGATCAGCGAGCTGCTCACGCCGATGAAGAAGATCAACAGAATTCTGGAAAGATATAAATCCGGAGAGACGGTATAGCATGAATAATTTGAATAGTTCCGCCGCGCCGGGGGCTTCGGCCCCCGCGCGGCAGAGAGATTTTATGGCGCGGGTCCTGGAGCTTAACCGTATGAGGGAGGTTCCGCCCGCGGCGTTTGTTGAGACCTACGGCTGCCAGCAGAATGTCAGCGATTCCGAAAAGCTTTCGGGAATGCTGCGTGACATGGGCTACAGACTGATCGGCTCAGCCGAGGGCGCGGACCTTGTGATATTCAACACCTGCGCCGTGCGCGAGAACGCCGAGCTCAAGGTGTTCGGAAACTTAGGCGCGCTTAAACACAACAAGCGCAGGAACCCGAATATGCTCATCGGAGTTTGCGGCTGCATGATACAGCAGAAGCATATCGCCGAGACCATCGGGAAAAAATACAAGCATGTGGACATGGTGTTCGGCACCCACGCGCTCTACAGATTTCCGCAGATACTCTGCGAGGCCTTAGAGGGCGGCAGGGTCGTTGACATAGAGGGCGAGAGGGGCGAGATTGTTGAAAACGTGCCGCTTGAGCGTGATGTTCCGCCTCTGGCGAAAGTTCCGATCATGTACGGCTGCAACAACTTTTGCACGTATTGTGTGGTGCCCTACGTCCGAGGCAGAGAGCGCAGCCGCTCGGACGAGAACATACTTGCCGAGTGCGAGAGCGTCGCGAATCAGGGCTATCGAGAGATCATGCTGCTGGGCCAGAACGTCAATTCCTACGGAAACGACCTGAGCGGCGGCCTCACGTTCGCGGGACTGCTTAGAGAAGTCGCGAAGATCGACGGCATTGAGCGCATACGCTTTATGACCAGCCACCCCAAGGACATATCGGACGAGCTGATAAAAACGATGGCGGAGGAACCCAAGATCTGCAAGCAGCTGCATCTGCCGATACAGTCGGGCTCCGACAGGGTGCTAAAGGCGATGAACCGAAAATACACCCGAGCCGAGTATATGGAAAAGTTGCGCAAAATTCGGGCGGCGATGCCCGACATAGTGCTGACGACCGATATAATTTGCGGGTTCCCCGGCGAGACGAACGAGGATTTTGCCGAGACGCTCAGCGCGCTGCGCGAGGCGGAGTACGACATGATATTCTCGTTTATATATTCAAGGCGCGTCGGCACGCCCGCGGCGGAGATGCCCGACTGTCTGACCGACGAGGAAAAGCACAGGAATTTTGACGAGATGCTCAAGGTGCAGAACGAGATCTCAAAGCAAAAGAACCTGAAATATATTGACACCGAGCAGACCGTGCTAATCGAGGGACGGAGCAAAACCAATCCCGAGACAGTAACGGGCAGGACCGAGGGCGGCAAGATCGTGAATATCGGCTGCCCGAATATGGGAGACTGCGAGAAGGACGCGCTGACGGGCAAGCTTGTTAATGTCAGGATAACGGGCGCTCAGACATGGTCGCTCACCGGAGAGATGATTTAAAGATAATCAATTAAAGGAGATAAATATATGCAAAACGAGGAAATTTTCGAAAAGGCGAGAGAGCTGGGCGAGCTTATCAGAAGCAGCGAGACGAAAAAACGTTCCGACGAGACCAGCCGCGCTCTTTTGGAGGATGACGAGGCAAAGGGCCTGATCGATAACTACAACAGAATCAGAGAGGAAAAAATGGCTGAGTATTCAAACAAGACCCCCACAAAGGAGGAGGCGCAGGAGGTCAACGACTATCTTCAGCGCGAGTTTGAAAAGCTGACGGTGAATCCGATAATCAAGGAATATCTGGAGGCCGCCAGGGATTACGAAATGCTTCTGGGCCGCATGGACGGAATACTCAAGCACTTTATCGCGGGAGAGCAGGAGGGTTGCAGCGGAAGCTGCGCGACCTGCGGCGGATGCCACTGATGATAATAGACAAAAACAATCTGACGCCGATGATGCGTCAGTATTTTGAGGTCAAGGACAATTACCCCGACAGCATACTGCTATATCGCCTGGGGGATTTCTACGAGATGTTTTTCGAGGACGCGCTGACCGCGTCCAAGGTTCTTGATATCGCTCTGACGGGCCGCGCCTGCGGCCTTAAGGAAAAGGCGCCCATGTGCGGCGTGCCTTTCCATTCTGTGGATAGTTATATAGTAAAGCTCGTGGCCGCCGGATACAACGTGGCGGTGTGCGAGCAGGCGGAGGATCCCGCCGAGGCCAAGGGCATAGTCCGCCGCGAGGTTATCCGCGTGATAACCCCGGGCACGATCATGGATACTGCCGCCCTTGACGACAAGAAAAATAACTACCTGTGCGCCTTCGCGAAAAGCGGCGGCGCTTTTGGACTTGTTTTCGCCGATATAACCACGGGCGAGACCTATGCCGGAGAATATTTCGGAGACGACGCGGTAAGCAAGACCATAGACGCGCTCACGCGGTTCAGCCCCGTTGAGATCATAATGAACCTTGAGGCCTACGAAAACACCGGATTTGTTGAGGATATCAAAAACAGGTTCGGCTGCTTTGTGCGCAATTACTACGATTGGGCGTTTTCCGAGGAGCAGGCCGACAAGACGGTGCCCGAGCGATTCGGAGACGAGACGGCGGGAGATCTGAAGCTCGGGCGCGGCATGATGTACCGCGCTATGGGCGGCGCGCTGGCGTTTTTGACCGAGACCCAGAAAACCGAGCTCAAAAACATAAAAATTCCCGAGATAATAAGCGAGAGCCCGACCATGCTGATCGACGCCTACAGCATGCGGAACCTGGAGATAACCGAGACTATCAGGGGCGGAAGCTTCAGAGGCAGCCTGCTCAGCGTGCTGAGCCGCACCCGAACCGCCATGGGCAGCCGCATGCTGCGCAGAATGATAACAGCGCCGCTGCTCAATCGCATAGCGATAACCAACCGCCACATAGCGGTCGACGAGTTTTTCAAAAACCCGATGCTGCGGGAGGAAACAGCCGAGCTGCTGGGCGGCGTAAAGGACATAGAGCGCACGATAACCAAGGTCGCGTACAAGACCGCCAACTGCCACGATCTGCTGAATCTGATGAATTCGTTTGAGAACCTGCCCGCGCTTAAAAAGCTGCTGAGTGGCTGCGAGAGCAAGCTCATACGCGAGCAGCTGCGCCGTCTGGACGATCTGAGCGATCTGAGGCAGCTGATATTTGAGTCTATCGACCCCGAGGCTCCTGTCTCGCTTCGGAACGGAAACATGATAAAAAACGGAGCGGACGAGGAGATCGACAAACTGCGCGACCTGCGCGACAACGGCCGCAAATGGCTGATCGGCATGGTGGAGGAGGAAAAGAAAAACACGGGCATCAAAACCATGAGACTGGGCTTTAACAAGGTTTTCGGATATTACATAGAGGTCAGCAACGCCCAGACCGAAAACGTGCCCGATTATTTTATAAGAAAACAGACGCTGGTAAATGGCGAGAGATATATAACGCCAAAGATAAAAGAACTGGAGGAGCAGATCTTAAACGCCGACTCCAAGGTGACCGATCTTGAGTATGAGATGTTCTGCCGCGTGCGCGACAAAGTCGGCGAGAGCTGCGAGCGCGTGCGCGAGACGGCGTCGGCGGTGGCGATGATCGATGTGCTGAGCTCTCTTGCCAAGGTCGCCGAGGAGCGGAACTACGTCATGCCGGTCATGACAAACTCCGACAGAATAGTGATAAAAGACGGCCGCCACCCGGTGGTGGAGGCGCTGAACCGATCGGCGCTGTTTATCCCGAACGACGCGGAGCTTGACAACCGCGAGAACCAGATAGCGATCATAACGGGCCCCAACATGGCCGGAAAATCCACATATATGCGGCAGATCGCCGTTATAGCGCTTATGGCGCAGATGGGAAGCTTTGTTCCGGCCGCCTCGGCGGAGATCGGGATTGTTGATCGGATATTCACCCGCGTGGGCGCAAGCGATGATTTGAGCTCCGGCGACAGCACGTTCATGGTCGAGATGAAAGAGGTGGCGTATATTTTAAACAACGCCACAAGAAACAGCCTGATAATCCTCGACGAGATCGGCAGAGGAACCAGCACCTACGACGGACTGAGCATTGCCTGGGCGGTCGTCGAGTATATAGCCGACGTGAAAAAATGCGGCGCGAAAACCTTGTTCGCCACCCACTACCACGAGCTGACCGAGCTTGAGGACAAGATAAAGAATGTCAAAAACTACTGCATCGCGGCGCGCAAGAAGGGCGACAATATAACCTTCCTCAGGAAAATTATAAGAGGCGGAGCCGACGAGAGCTACGGCGTTGAGGTCGCCGCGCTGGCGGGAGTCAAAAAATCCGTGATACGCCGAGCCAAGGAGATTGCCGTCGATCTTGAGAGCCGCGACAAAAAGCAGGTCAGCACAAAGAATATCAGAACAGCCGCCGACAAACAAAAAAAGCGGGACGAAAATCAGCTTGACTTCTTCGCTCAGGCCGAAAGCCCCGTTGTGGCGAAGCTGAAACAGATGGACCTGAACACGATCACGCCGATCGAGGCGCTGACAAAATTATACGAGCTTAAAGCCGAGGTGCAAAACGAATAAAACATAATGGGGTGAAAACCATGCCGAATGAAATACGGGTGCTGCCCGAGGAGGTGGCCGACAAAATAGCCGCGGGCGAGGTGGCGGAGCGGCCGAGCGCCGTAGTTAAAGAACTGACCGAAAACGCCATAGACGCGGGAGCGGACAAGATAACCGTCGAGATAAAAAACGGCGGCGTCAAGCTGATACGCGTTACCGATAACGGCTGCGGAATACCGAGAGATCAGGTCAAGACAGCGTTTCTGCGCCACGCGACCAGCAAGCTGAGAAACGAGAGCGACCTCTACAGCATATCCACCATGGGATTCCGCGGCGAGGCGCTGTCAAGCATCTGCGCCGTGGCGAGGGTGGAGGTCATCACCCGAACCGAGATCGACGAGCTTGGCGCCCACTATGTCGTGGATCACGGCGTGTGCGGCGAGGAGGACGAGATCGCCTGCGGCGTCGGCACGATAATGTCGGTCGAGGACCTGTTTTTAAACGTTCCCGCCCGCATGAAGTTCCTGAAAAAAGACAGCACCGAAGCGGGCTACGTGTCCGACCTTATGACAAGGCTGGCGCTCTCAAAGCCCGATATCGCCTTTGAGTATATCTGCGACGGCAGCACGGTGTTTGTCACAAGCGGCGACGGCGACATAAAAAACGTGATACTCAAGGTCTACGGCCTGAAATTCGCGAGGGCGGTCATTCCGCTCGACTATGCCGAGGGCGGTATCCGCGTTACCGGCGCGGCGGGGAGGCCCGAGCAGCTGTCATTCGGCAACCGAACAAAGCAGACGGTGTTTGTCAACGGCAGATATATAAAAAATCATGTGATAGCGAAAATTGCCGAGGAGGCGTTCCGCAACGCCCTTATGGTTGGCAGGTTCCCGTTTTTTGTGCTGGATATAAAAATGCCGCCCGAGCTTGTCGACGTCAATGTGCACCCGGCGAAAACCGAGGTCAAATTCGCCAACGAGAAGGAGCTCTACGATATAATTTACCACGCGATGAAAAACGCTCTCTACGGCGGCAGACCCGCGGAAAAACCGGAGCAAAGCAAAGAACCGGAAAAGAGCCGCGCGGTTCTGAGAGACAGCGGCACGGGCTCATACCCTCCGCGCGAGAGCGAAAAAATAAGCAAAAAGGTCGTGCGCGACTATCTTGAATACACCAAGCCCAAAATAACGGGCGAGATTCATATGCCCGAAAAAAACTTTTCGGATAGCGGCGCAAGCGATGTTCCGCGGATCGAGGATATTCCTTCGCCGGATAAGAGGGATGATATTTCCCCGATCGGCAAGGCGGACGATATCGGCGGCGTTTCGAGCCCGGCCGCGGACGCCGAGGATTTTGACGTTCAGCTGGGTCTCGACGAGCCCGACACAGCGTTATTTTCCGACTGCAAAATAATCGGTCAGGTGTTTAACACCTACATAATTCTGGCGTCGCGCGACAAAATGTATCTGATAGACCAGCATGCGGCGCACGAGAGGTTCGGGTTCGAGGAACTCAAAGAGGCGTACCGCAAAAACGAGAGGCTGTCGCAGCTGCTGCTTACGCCGATAGCCGTAAGCCTCGGACACGCCGAGTACAGCGCGGTCATGGAAAATCTTGAGACCTTTAAAAAGTTCGGCTTTGAGATCGCGGATTTCGGCGGCGGCTCGATCGTTATCAACGAGACGCCGATAATCGCATCCGACGAGGAGATCAAGTCTCTGCTGTATGAGATATTAAACGCGGTGCGCGACAATATAAGGCATCCCGTGGCGGATTTTGAGGAAAAAGCCCTCGATATGATCTCGTGCAAAAAAGCGATAAAGGGCGGCGACAGGCTTTCCCTGCCCGAGATGAACAAGGTTGTCGAGCAGGTCGAGGAGCTGCGCGGGCGCGGGATCAAGACCTGTCCCCACGGACGGCCGATAGTTATAAGCCTTTCCAAAACAAAGATCGAAAAAATGTTCGGAAGGATAGTGTAAAGGAGGCATAGCCGTGAGCAAGCCGAAAATAGTCGGGGTCGTCGGCCCCACAGCCTCGGGAAAAACCGATTACGCCGTGAACCTGGCGCTTGAAAGAAACGGCGAGGTGGTCTCCTGCGACTCGATGCAGATCTACCGCGGCATGGACATAGGAACCGCCAAGCCGACAAAAGACGAGATGCGCGGCGTGCCGCACCACATGATCGACATCTGCGATGTGAACGAGGATTTCAGCGCGGCAAAATTCGTGAAAATGGCGCGCGCCTGCATTGACGATATATTAAGCCGCGGCAGACTTCCGATACTCTGCGGAGGAACGGGACTTTATTTCGACAGCGTCATAAACAACATAAGCTTCACGGAAACAAAAAGCGACCCCGGATACAGGGAGAGCCTGAAAAAACTGGCCGGCGAAAAGGGCGCGGAATATGTGCACGGCATGCTGCGGGAGATAGACCCCGATTCTGCCGAAAAGATCCACCCGAACAATGTGCGCCGCGTCATACGGGCGCTTGAAATTTATCATCTGAGCGGAAGACCCAAGTCGGAACTGGACGTCGAGCAGAGGGGCGAGCCGATTTACGACGCGGAGATATATGAGATAAGCCGTCCCCGCGAAGAGCTGTACGAGCGCATAAATCGAAGGGTCGATATGATGATCGCGGCCGGTCTTGAAGGCGAGGTGCGAGGCCTTTTGGAAAACGGAGCGGATAAAAACTCGACGGCAATGCAGGCCATCGGCTATAAGGAGATGGCGGAATATATCCGCGGTGAAATGTCTCTTGATGACGCGGTCGAAAAGATAAAGCTTGAGACCAGAAGATACGCCAAGCGCCAGATAACGTGGTTCAAGCGAAACAAAAATATAATAAAAATTAGTATTTAAAAAGTCTTTTTTTGAGCTCTTATTTAGCACGAGCGGCGGAAAATGACTTTTTAATTTTACAATTAAGTTACATTTATTCAACAAATCAGCGAGGATTATTTACATCATTAGGCGGGCGATTTATAATATATGAGTGATACTGGATTTTTATGCTCCGTATTGCGCAAAGGCTTAGCGGAATAAATCAGCGAATGCCAAAGTGTTAGTTGATAGGAGGCAGTCTTGTGGCTAATACTACCGACAATTCAGATAAAAGATTGCGCAACAGGCGCAAAAGATCAATAAAAAAGAACCTGTTTCTGGTGCCCAAGCTCGCCCTGGTTTTCGCGATTATCTTTCTTATAATAACCATGATAATCAGAGCGGGAAGCGCTGTCAGCACTTACACCGCCGTTAACGGAAATATAGAGGAATACGTATCGGCCGACGGCTTTATTTTCAGGGACCAGACGCTGGTTCAATCACCCGCGGACGGATATTTTGAATGTGTCGCCGAGGAAGGCGAGAGAATCGTGGAAGGCGCCACGCTGGCGTCGGTATATCAAAACGCGGTCGACCCCGCGGCTATAGAGGAAATAGCCGATATCAAGAATAAGATCAGCGCGATAGAAAACGCGCGCGTTTCCGCCGACGTGTTTTCGGGCAGCGCGGCCAGGATAGAGGTCAGCATAGCCGAGCAGGCGCGGGAAATGGCGCACAAAAGAAGCGGCGCCGATTTTGCGGATATAGCGAATGAAAAGGATATTATCGACGGATATATCGCCGCAAAACAGTCCTCAACAAACGGAGGAAAAACCGACGAGGAGCGTTTGGGCGAGCTTCAGGCGCGCCTTCACGCGCTGGAATCGTCGGGCGAGTACAGCGGTCAGTATATATATTCGCCGACGCCCGGAGTTTTTTCGTCACATATTGACGGATACGAGGAGGAGCTGAGCACTTCTATGCTCGACAACGCGGCGCCCGGCTATCTGAGCGATCTTAAACCCGCCGACGTTTCGGTGAGCGAGACGGTCACCGCGGGCGAGAACGTGTGCAAGGTCATAAATAATTATGAATGGTATTTTTCGGGTATAATATCCGAAAAACAAGCCGCCAACTTTGAGGAAGGCCAAACAATAAAAATGCGGTTTTATGATCTGTCCGACTCGGTGATATACGGCACGGTCAGCAGAATATCCAGACCCGAAGGCGGAAAAGTGGCCGTCACGGTCCACTCGACCAGCTATGTCGATTCGATCTATACAACCAGCAAGGTATCGGCGGAGCTGTTTGTGGAGAGCGCCGACGGATTTAAGGTTCCGTCCGAGTCGCTCAGAGTGATCGACGGTCAGCAGGGCGTGTACGTGGTGCGTCTGGGCGTCGCCAGATTCGTGCCCGTGAATTTGATTTACAACAACAAGGAATGGGCGATAATCGAGCCGGTGCTTAATTCGGATTACGACGAGACGCTCGAGATATACGACGAGGTAATAATAAACACCAAAGGAATAACCGACGGCGAAGTGGTGCGGCAATAAACCGCGAAAAGCGAGGGGTGAAAATGCCGGATATAAAACAAAATTATCTGAAGCTGCTTGAAAGCGTGAAAAAGGTCGCCGAGGACTGCGGCAGGAATCCGAACAGCGTGCGTCTTATAGCGGTGTCAAAAACCAAACCGATAGAGTATGTGCGCGAGGCGGCGGAGGCCGGAGCGGTCGACTTCGGTGAAAACAGACCGCAGGAGCTGGCGGCAAAGCAGGCGGAAATGCCCGAGCTGCGCTGGCACCAGATAGGAACGCTCCAGCGAAACAAGGTCCGTCATATCGTGGGTAAATGCGCCCTTATCCATTCGGTCGACAGTTTAGCCCTGGCGCTTGAAATCGACAAACGGGCGAAAGCGGCCGGGGTTGTGCAGGACGTGCTTATACAGGTCAACATAACCGGAGAGGAAACAAAGTCGGGCATAGCGCCGAATGAGCTTGAGGGTCTGCTTGACGAGATAAAGACCATGGATAATGTGGAGCCTAAAGGGCTTATGACGATCTCGGTCGCGGGCAGCACGCCCGACGAAAACAGAGCGGTGTTCTCGGAGCTTAAAAAGCTTGCTGATAAGTTCGGCCTCAAAGAGCTCTCTATGGGAATGACCCACGACTACGTTGAGGCGATAGAGTGCGGCGCCACAATGGTCAGGGTGGGCACAGCTATATTCGGAGCCAGAGACTACGGAACAAAATAAATCAATTCGTAAATTATTAAATTTTAATATACTAAAATACTGATGTTCAGGAGGACAAAAAAATGGGAACTATTATGGACAAGATATACAGCATGATGGGCGTTGAAGTCGGAGACAACTACGAGGACGAAGAGTATTACGACAATTACCGCGGCGATGATTACGACGAGCCGATGTCTAACGAGAGCTATATGCCCAGCCGCAGAGCGGCGGCGCGCAGCTCCCGCGCCAGCAAATTCGAGGATTCTCCCCAGATGAAGCTGGTTATCATGCAGCCCGGGAATTTTGAGGAATCCCGCGATATAGCGAACCACCTCAAAGAGAGAAAGCCGATCGTCGTCAACCTTGAATATGTGGACAAGACCGTGTCGCGCAGGATCGTTGACTTTTTGAGCGGAGCGGTTTACGCTCTGGACGGCGACATCAGAAAGGTCGCGAACCACATATTCCTTATCACTCCCTGCAATGTGGGAGTAGAGGAGGACGCGGCCGATGAATACGGCTACGGCCGCTGATTTAATTGCAGGACGACAAGCTTATAATCAAAAAAGCTCTTGACGCGATAAATCTCTGCGAGAGGCAGTATTCGGTCAAGTCTCTCGGGTTCCTCGATCCGAGGGAACGGCTGCTTATCGAAAGAGAGATTAAGTTCACGACACCCGCGGATATCAAGTGGGAGTTTTTCGGCGGATACGACGAGGCGGAGAGGCGGATGCTTATTTGCCGCCCCGAGTATATCGATGCGGACTATGACGAGATAATAACCGTCCTTGAGATAACGGGCCGGGATATATCCGAGCTCTCCCACCGCGATTTTCTGGGCAGCCTTATGGGACTTGGGATAAAGCGCGAAAACATCGGCGATATAGCCCCGATGCCCGACAAATGTTATGTATTTATAAAACCCGCGATGCTGAGTTACGTCGGAGAGAATCTGACAAAGATCGGCCGTCACGGCGTGCGCGTTTCGCGGCGAAATTTGTCGGAAATCGTCATCCCCAAAAAGCCGGTCAAGCCGATCGCGGCGACTGTTTCAAGTCTCAGGCTGGACTGCGTTGTGTCGGCAGCGGCCGGGATCGCCCGCGGCAAGGCGGCGGACATGATAAAGAGCGAGAACGTTAAGCTCAATTTCGAGACAGCCCAAAACTCGTCCGCGTCCGTGAAGGAGGGCGACATGCTCTCGATCAGAGGCTTCGGCAGGTTCAGGCTCTCGGAGATCCGCGGCACCACCAGAAAGGGCCGCGTGAGCGTTATAATAGATAAGTATATTTAGTATATTCGCAAATAAAGATGTATGGAGGATAATATGATAACACCCACAGACATAGAAAACAAAGAATTCAAAAAAGAGATGCGCGGATACAGCATATCCGAGGTCAATAATTTCATGAGAGAGGTAGCCCTTGACTATGACAAGATATACCGCGAGAATCTTTCGGCGATGGACAGGATAGGCATGCTCAGCGACGCCGTGAAGCAGTACAAGGCGATGGAGGATACTCTCAAAAACGCCTTGACGGTCGCGAAGGGCGCGGGCGACGACATAAAGACAAACGCCCAGGGCCAGGCGCAGGTCATTATCCGCGACGCCGAGACAAAGGCCGCCGAGATAATCAACCGCGCCGCCAAAGAGGTCGCCGACATCAACTACAGATACGAGGAAATGAAGCGCAGCGTCGAGGTGTTCCGCGCCAAAATGGTCTCGCTGCTCAATTCCCAGCTTGAGATAATAAAGGATTATACCAAACTCAACACAGCGGCCGATTCGGAGATACGCTCAAGCGCCGAGGCGGTCGAGATAATAAAGAATGAGATAAACGATATACCCGATCTGCCCGAGGACGCGCAGCCCACGGCCAATCAGAGAGTGGTTGCCGCCCTTGAAAAGGCGACGCAGGAGCTGCCCAAGATCGAGCTTAACGACAAGGGCGAGTATGTCGCCGCCGAGTAAAAAGGAGCGGTCTATGCTTTATATAATAATCGGGATCTTGGTCCTGATTCTTGATATAATATCAAAACATTGGGCGCTCGGGGCTTTAGCGGCGGGCGAGGAAATACCTCTGATACCCGGAGTGTTTCACCTTACCTATGTCGAAAACACCGGTATCGCCTTCGGTATGATGGAAAATAAACGGATAGTGTTTATAACATTATCCGTTATTATTCTTGCGGCGCTTTTTATATATCTGCTCAAGGCTCCGCGCCGAGACGTGTGGCTCAAGCTGGGCGCCGCGCTGGTGATCTCGGGCTCGGTCGGCAATCTGATAGAGAGGGTATCAAAGGGATATGTGATCGATTTTCTGGATTTTCGGATGATAAACTTCCCCGTGTTCAACGTGGCGGATATAGCGGTGTGCGTCGGGGCGGCGGCTCTGGTTATACATTTCCTGTTCGGCGGCGGCGCGGAAAAGCCGCAAAAACCCGAGAGCGAGGCGGATATTGACAATGGAGATTAAAACGATAACCGTGACCGGGGAAATGAGCGGCAGACTGGACAAGCTGGCGTCGGAGAGGCTCCAAGGCATAACGCGCTCTTATATAAAAAAACTGATTGAAAACGGCGGCGTGACCGTGAACGGCGAAATCTCAAAGCCCAACCGAAAGGTCAAGGCGGGCGACGAGATAAAGGTCGTTCTGCCCGACCCCGAGGAACTTGAGATCACGCCCGAGGATATACCTCTTGACATTGTGTATGAGGACAATTCAATGCTTATCGTCAACAAGCTGCGGGGCATGGTCGTGCACCCCGCGCCGGGGAATTATTCGGGAACACTGGTAAACGCCCTGATGTTCCACTGCGGAGACAGTCTTTCGGGCATAAACGGCGAAAAACGTCCGGGAATACTCCATCGGATCGACAAGGACACCACGGGCCTTTTGATGGTCGCAAAAAACGACAGCGCCCACCAAAAGCTGTCGGAGCAGATCAAGGAGCACAGCCTTACAAGGGCGTACAAGGCGCTGGTCCACGGCAACATAAAACAGGACAGCGGAACGATAGAGGCGCCGATAGGGCGGCACCCGACCGACAGAAAAAAGATGACGATCACCGACAGAAACTCAAGAGAGGCGGTCACCCACTACAGGGTGCTTGAAAGATTTTCGAAATACACTCTCGTGGAGTGCGTTTTGGAGACGGGCAGGACCCACCAGATACGCGTGCACATGTCTAAAAACGGCCACCCCATCGTGGGCGACAAGACCTACGGCGTAAAAAAAGAGGAGTTTAATCTGAGCGGTCAGCTGCTCTGCGCCTGCAAGCTGGGATTTATTCATCCCGATACGGGAGAGTATATGGAGTTTACCTGCGATCTGCCCGATGATTTTCAAAAAGTTATTGATATATTGAGAAAAAAGTAAGACCCCGACATCGTCGGGATCTTGCTCTTATAATTGGGAAGAAATCATATTATATTATTTTTCAAACTTTTCGCTGTACGGTTTTATGCCGTTTAGATCGCTCCATATGTAGAGCGCGTATGTTTCGCCTTCGCTCAATGTAAAATCGGGTATAGCGTAGTCTCCCGCGCCTTTTATTTCTACGTCTTTAATTCCGCTCAGCGCGCCGTCCTTGTATTTGGCGGCTATCAGCCGCGCCTCGGGCGCCGCGGCGCCGATATAATCAACTTTGGCGGTCAGTCCGTCCGCGCCTGTTTCCGCGCTTATAACGGAATATCCCTTCGCCTCGGGCGCCTGCGTTGCGGGAGGCTCGGCTGAGGGAGCGCTTGAAGGCTCGCTAGGTTCTTTTGTGGGCTCGGCCGTTGCGGCAGGCTCTTTTGTGGGTTCCGATGTTGCGGCAGGCTCTTTGGTGGGCTCCGCTGTCGAGCCGCCGGGCACCGCGCGAACCGATACTCCGGCAATGTTTATGTCGCCCATCGGACTCGCGATATAGAGGGCGGAACCCGCATTCTCAAAGTGATAGGTGAACGAGTAGTCGCCGCCGCCATGGTCGGGAGCGCACACCGCGTCAGGCTCGCCCGACGGATTTAAGTACAGACCCAGCGTGTTGGTGCCGCCAGAGTAAAAGTAAACGGTGATCATACACTCGCTTTCGGGGATTATATAGAACGAGCGGCTGTCGACTTTCTTTGCCTGATAGCCTCTTGTTATCGAAACACCGTCCACGCTGAAACTGTTGCTCTTGTAGCTGTTGCCGCCGCCTTTGTAGCAGCCCACATATCCGTCTGCGGATATGTCGCCCGCCGACATGCTCTGTCCGCCGTTCCAGTCTTTGGCAAAGCTGTCCGCGCCGACGGGTATCGGCTTAACATCTCCCTCGGGAGGCGCAACGGGCGCGCTTGTGGGCTTTGCCGTGGCGCTTGGGTCGGATGTCGCCGCGGGATCGGGCGTCGCCGTCGGCTCGGGCTCGGGCGGGATCAGCGGAAGTCCGCCGCCCACCGAGACCACGCTCGATTTGTAGTTCGTTATCTTGTCAAGCAGCGCCTGGTTTATGCCGTGGTGAGTGTCATCGACCGCGTTGTCAAACGTCCACTCGAAATCTCCGCCCTCAACGCGGCCCGCGTATTTCTTGACGGTCTCGACCGCCTGCTCCGCGGACTCCGACGTATACTCATACATAATGTCGGGATCGGTGTCAAAGTTGTCATATGTTCCAAATCCTTGAGGGTCGCCCTTCAGCGCTTTGACGCTGTCCGGCACGCGCTCATCGCGGGATTTCGCTTCGTAGGCGTCAAACTGGCCGGTATCTTTTTCGTTGCCGTAGAACCATAAGGTTTCCTGATCTATGGACACATCGCCGAATGATTTTATCATGCCTCCCATTTGACCCGAAAGGGTACCCTTTCCGTCGCCGTCGCTGCCCATATAATCATTTCTGCCGCTGTTATACACATCGCTACCTTGAGAGGCGATAAGCATCGGGCGGTTTGTGTGGCGGAAATAGTTGCACTCGGAGAAAACCGAGGTTTTCATCGCCGCGCCTATGCCGTACATGGCGACGCCGTCATAGTAGTTGTTGTAAACGTGATTGTCGCCCACCACGCAGCGCGGCATGCGCGAATCGCCGTGGTCGAACCAGTTGTGGTGGTATGTGGCGTAATAATGAGCCTCTGGACTGTACATATTGCTGTTTTCCCACGGGCCGCCCGAGACAAAGTTTTTGCCCAGGTCCCACATGTGGTTATACGAGACCGTCACATAGCTCGATCCCGACTTGAACGCAACCGCGCCGTCGCCTTTCGCCTGGTCGGCATCCTTTCCGGGCGCGTTGTACAAAAAGTCGCAGTTGTGGACCCAGATGTTAAAGTTGTCGGTGTCCATCTCAATCGAGGAGGCCTCGGCGCCCTCTCCGGCGTACATAACGGCCAGGTTTCGTATTTCAACGTTGACCATGCGTTTCAGGCACATCAGCCAGCCGTAAACCGCGGCGTCATCTCCCACGCCCTCGATCGTCAGGCTCTGGCCGACCATGGGCGTGGTTTTCTGCTCCCAGCCCTGTATCTGAACTGTGTGGCGCGTAAGTCCCGCGGGATCCTCGACCCTGCCGATAAGGCGCACCGCCAAAGGCTTGGTGATCTTTTTCTGCTGGCGGTAATGCAGTATCTCGGGCAGGCCTATTCCCTGCGAGGGGTCGCCGTTTACCGTCACCGTGTCCTTGTTGCCGTTTGTGACATATATAACGTCGGCGTTTTCTTTTAATGTTCCGTCGTCGTTATAGGCTCCGCTCGCGGTGCCGACGGGCGAGTTTTTCGAAAACGCGAATCCGCTTCTGTCATACGCCGAAACTGTGAGAGTTCCGGTCTCCGCCGCCGCGTCCGCGATCTCTGCGCCGCCCTTTACCGGGACGATCTTAAGCGTATAATCGCCGGCCGAGAGCCCGAGCGCGTCTGCGCGGAAATAATCGGGATACTCGCGCACAAGGGGAGCGTCCAGCTTAACATACTCACCGCCCGACTTTTTGCTGTAGACGTTGTAGCCGTCGGCTCCGTCAATCGGCGTCCACTCGGCGTAGGCCGATTCGAGCCAGCCGTTTGAGGCCGTTATCGTGACCGTGTCCGCCGCGCCGACGATCCTGCAGGGAACCGACGCCAAAATCATGAGCATTGACAAAATCAAACATATCTTCTTTTTCATTTCAATACCTCCGTTTATATTAATTATTATTTAATTCAAATTTTTCACACAGCGGCTTTATCTTGTCGGTACCGCTCCAAATAAACAAAACGATGTTTTCGCCGTTTTGCGCCGCGAAGTTTTCAATAAAGTATTCGCCGCTTCCGTTTAATTCAACCGTGTCACTAAAGGCGGTAAGCGCGCCGTTTTTGTATTTTGCGGCAAGCAGTTTGGCTTTCGGCGCCGTGCCGACTCCGCTGTATTCCACGGCCGCGGTCAGACCGCTGTCTGAACTGTCGGCTCCTTTTATCGAATATCCGCCGTTTTTCGGTTCCTCGGTCGGCGTCTCAGTCGGTGGAGCGTCGCTCGGCTCGGTTGTTACCGCGGGCTCCTCGGTTGGCGGAGCGTTTGTCGGCGCCGCGTCAAGAGTCAGCGCCATGTAGTATATAAGCTGCTCGCCGCTGTTTTTGGTAATCTTATAACTCTCGCCGCCCTTTACGGGAAACGTCAGTGTGTTTCCGCTGCCCGTCAAAGCCGTACCGTTGATTTTTGCCGTCGGCGTGCTCGAGGAGCCGAAAACCAAAAGCATTTCGCCGTCTCCCGGAGCGGTGAAGCTTATGCTTGAACTGCTTCCCAGCTTAAAAGCGTTTGTGAGCGTCATTCCGCCGTATTCCAAAGAACCTCTGTCCTTTGATGTGGCGCCGCTTATTGTGTAAAAATCGCTTCTCATATCGCTTTCGGTGAAATTATGGATATATCCGCCGCTTGCGGGAATATCGGAACCGCCGTCGGGTTTGGGCGTCGGATTTCCCGGTTTCGCGGTGGGCGCGGTTGTGGGAGCCTGCGTGGGGAGCGGCGTTATCATCGGGCTGTTCGGGTCATATTCCAGAACCAGATAGAACAGATACGAAACGCTGTCTCGCGTGATGTTATACGTCTCGCCGGGCTCGACGTTAAATTGTATAAGCCCCGTCTCGGGATCGCCGCGGATGACCTCGTTGTTCACTTTAACATTGACCGAACCGCGGTACGGATTGGCGAGCAGGGTCATTATACCGCGCTGTACCGCCGTGAATCTTATGTAAGAGCTGCCCTCGAATTTGAGGGATTTTGTCAAGTTGACCGCGTCATATCGCATTATGCCGAAAAGGTCGGTAATCGAGCCTTTTATTTCAAACACGCCGCTCGCGGTGCCTTGTGTTGTAAAATTGTGCGTGATCTTGTCGGCTGACGGCTCGGGCGGCTGCTCTATGGCGAGCGACGCGTCTCCGCCGACTTTGGCGATCGGCGGGTCATAGTTTTCAACCAAGGTCTGAAGTTCGGGTATCGTGTCATAATTTTTGTCCTGAACCGAATTGTCGAACGTGTATTCAAAATCTCCGCCGTTCATTCGGCCCGCGTATTTTTTAACGGTCTCGACGGCGCTTTCGGCTGTTTCGGCGCTGTAGCCATACATATCCGCCGACGTGTCAAAGTTGTCATACACAGCGCCGCCCTTTAGCGCTTTGGCGGTATCGGGGACCTTTTCGTCCCGGTTTGAGACAAGATAACAGTCAAAGTGACCGGTGTTGTTTACTCCCGGAGCCAAGTCGCTCGGAGTGTCAAGCTGAGTGTAAAACCTCTCGTATTCTCCTATATGATTGCCGAAGGCTTTTATCATTCCGCCCGATTGTCCCGACAGCGTGCCGTCGCCGCTGTAATTCTTTTTGCTTGAGCTATAAACGTCGCTGCCCTGACTTGAGATTATCATGGGTCTGGCGCAGTATCTGAAATAATTGTTCTCGGCGAATATGCAGGAGCCCTTGGCAGCGCCTATGCCGTATTTTGAAACGCCGTCATAATAGTTGTTGTACATATGAACGTCGCTTCCCACGCATCTGGGGTGGCGCGAATCCGAGTGGTCAAAGTGGTTGTGGTGATAGGTGACGTGGGTTTTGTCAGAGGCGCCGTCGGGGCTGTCGGTGAATGTGGTCTTTCCCGAATCCCAGAAATGATTGTATGAGATCGTCACATAGTCCGACTGGTTTTTCATGTCAATGCTGCCGTCGCCTTTGCCCTGATCCTCGTCGGGACCGTGAGCGCCGTAGAAATATTCAAGGTTGTGTATCCAGATATTGTCGTTATTTCCGTCAAGGGCCGTGGCGTCGCTGTCGGTGCCGCCGCCGTACCACATTATCGCGAAATTGCGCAGCTCAATATTCGAGGATTCCTTGAACGTTATTCCCCACCCGTGTACAGCCGCGTCCTCGCCGACGCCTTCTATTGTCACGTTTTTAGTGTTGCGGATACCGAGCAGATATTTTTGCATGCCTTCGGGCATGTCAACCTTACCGATAAGGCGCACGATCAGCGGCGTGGTGATCTTGTTCCGCTCGCGGAAGTCGAATATGCTCACAAGTCCGACGCCGTCTTTGGGTATCCCGTCAATCATAACGCGGTCTTTGTTGCCGTTTGAGACGTAGATTATGTCTGCGTCGTCTTTGGGCGTTCCGTCAGGCTTATAGCCGCCGCTCGCGTCCTTTTCGGGGGATTGCGAGCTGAAAGCGAATCCCTCTCTCGGGAAAGAGCCGACCGAGAGTATTTCGGTTTCCGTCGAGAGACTTTCGTCCTCGGCGCCGTTCTCCGCGGGAACTATTTTTATTCGATAGCTTCCTGCCGAAAGCCCAACCGCGTCAACGCAGCAAGTTCCGTTTTTATATTCGCGCAAAAGTTCGCGGTCGATAGGCGCGTATTCGCCGCCCTCGGGTTTGATATACGCGTTCACGGCGTCGATGCCCGATCCGCTCCACTCGGCATAAGCCGATTCAAACCAGCCTGAGGCTTCGGTGATCGTTACGGTTTCGGATTCCGAAAACACCGCCCGCGGCGCAGCCGAGACCGACAAGATCAAACACAGCATTGCGGATAATATTTTTCTCATAGAAATACCCCCTATGATATTATTATACAAGCATTTTAAGCCGGGGGTAAAGTAGCAGATAACAAAAATTTTTATGGTAGCAGAAAAACAATTTTAAAGTAGATTTAATAAAATTCTTGACAAAATCAAAACAATAATATATAATAATAAAAGAGAAACGGCAGAGCGTAAAAACGATTTGGCCGCTTCGAATTGGTTAAATATCAACCGATCCTCGGCGTGCTAAACTTTGGATCGGTTGTTATTTTTAGTGCACCACAGGCGCAAACGCTATATGTATTATAACGATAACAAACAGCATTACCGCTGCTTTTAAAGCCCAATGTTTCATAGGCATCGTCCTCCTTCGTAAGCTGAAACAATTATGTTTCGCAAAGAAGAAGCGGCCAACCGTCCTTACGTTTCTATGTCTGCCTTTTAAATTGACATATTTTATTTACATCAAAGTGTTTCTCCGCACGGAATATTCCGCACTTGCAGCAAAAACTGCCAATTACATAATACCACAGTATTACAATTTTTTCAAATTAAAATTCGGTTACACAAATAGGCGGTATTAAATCGACGACCATATATCGAGGAGCTTGTTTGCTCCGAGGATAATGTCCTCGTCCGAAAGCTCTCCGAAGCCTAAGATAAACAGCTTGTCCGAGATTATCGGGTTGGGCCTTTCGAGGGCGTTTTTGATGAATGAGAGCTTCACGCCGTTTTGGTGGGCGATGTCGATCAAAAATTCCTCGTCCGCGTCGATGAGCGGCCTGAGCAGCAGCGTCGTGCCGCACTCGGCGTTTAAGATCTCAATGTTTTTGCCGAAGGGATGACGCTTTATCGCGCCGATCAGCAGCTCCCTTTTTTTCTTGTATATCCTGCGCAGGCGGTTTATGTTTGAGTAATAACTGCCGTCCCTTATGATCTCGGCGATAAACGCCTGATCCTGCCTGCCGACGCAGGAATGATAGGTGTAGAAAACTCTTTTCCATTTTGCCAGCATAAACTCGGGCAGCACCATGTACGCGGCGCTCAGCGAGGGCGAGACTGTCCGCGTAAAATCCCCCGCGAAAATGACGTTTTTGTTTTCGGTCATAGAAAAGAGCGGCTCCGACGGATTTGAGTAAACAAAGTCCATGTCGTAGTTATATTCTATTATGTATCTTTCGTCTCCCGCCCAGTCAAGGACCGCGCGCTTTTGCTCGTAGCTCATTTTATAATAGAGCGGATAGTGGTGAAACGGCATCAGGAAAAGAACGTCGGCGTTAAAGTTCTTGAGTGCCTCAAAGCTTATGCCGCTTTCGGGAATATTGAGATAATTCACCTTGTGCGATCCCAGGTTCATAAACTGCGCTATTTTGTTGTAGGCGGGATTTTCGAGCCCGAAAACCGCCTTGCCGCCGATAACGCGCATCAGGCAGTCCAAGAGCCGAGTTATGTCGGTGCCTATTATTATCTGGACAGGACTCGCCTTTATTCCCTGGGTTTTGCTCAGCATGTATGAGATCTGCTTGCGCAGGTCATAGTCTCCGTTGTAGTCGGGATATGTGAATTTGTTTTCGTCGAGCCTTGCCGTCTGTCTGTAGGCGCGGCGAAAAGCCGAGGGAATACTCAGGTCCGTTCCGTTTCGGCTGAAGTTATAAACATAAGGCACGTTGCTGCGCCACAGGCGGTCGGGCACGTCAGCGATCTTTTCCGCGCTCTTGACATAATAGCCCGAGCGCTCAGCCGCCGAGACATATCCGTACTGCGCCAGCATGTTATAAGCGTTCGTTATCGTGTTGACCGACACGCTCATATCCCTCGCCATTTGCCGCTGCGACGGCAGCTTTGAGCCCGGCTCAATCTCGCCGTGATTTATCTTGTCCGCCAGCTGAGTGAACGCCTGTATATAAAGCGGCTCGCCCGAAAACTTATCAAAATTAATATAAATCATACGGAAATATCGCGTTAACCGTTTTTCACGATTTCCATCGCCTCGCCCATGACTTCGGCTATGGGCTCGCGGATTACTATGTCGGCGCGGGAGTCGGCCGGGGTGGCGCTCTTGTTTATTAAAATAAGAGTGTGGCCCGAAAAATCGTGGATAAGTCCCGCGGCGGGATACACGTTGAGCGACGTGCCGCCGATTATCATGGTGTCGGCCTTGCGGATGGCGCGCACCGAGCCGTCTATGACCTTTCCGTCAAGACCTTCCTCGTAGAGCACAACGTCGGGCTTGATGATAGCTCCGCATTTTTCACATTTGGGTATGACCTCTTTTGAGTTCACGATCGCGTCAAGACCGTAAAAGGTTCCGCATTTGGTACAGTAGTTGCGGTGTATGCTGCCGTGGAGCTCGAACACGTTTTTGCTGCCCGCCGCTTGGTGCAGGCCGTCGATGTTCTGGGTTATGACCGCCTTGAGCTTGCCCATATTCTCAAGCTCTGCCAGCGCGATATGCGCCTTGTTGGGCTTCGCGTCCACATATATCATTTTTTCTTTGTAAAACTCGAAAAAGATCTCGGGGCTGTAAACAAAAAAAGTGTGGCTCACGATCTGCTCCGGCGGATAGCGGTATTTCTGATTGTAAATTCCGCCGCTGCTGCGGAAATCGGGGATCCCGCTCTCGGTGGAAACGCCCGCGCCGCCGAAAAATACCATGTTATTTGACTTTTTTATTGCCTCGGCAAGAAGTTTAGCGCTTTCGCTCATAAAGACATCTCCTTTTAATTTAAAGAAAGAGGGGCAACACCCCCAGGCGGCATTGCCCCAATCCGAAGAAAATTTTAATATTTAAGGTTTCATTAAAATTTAATGCCAATTTTATTAAATTGACATTACTATAATACACCAAAAATCCAAAACAGTCAATACCCTTTGTGCGTTTAATGAAAATTTGTAATTATTTTACAATATACGCGTCCGATAATGCCACGGCGGCGCCGATTTTTTGGATACTTTTTAATAATTTAAAAAAATTTGAAAAAAGGCTTGACAAATGGTTACTACAAGTGTAAGATAGTAATGTGAGGTTTACGCTCGTAATTAGATAAAATTATAATAAAAATATATAATAAATTTTAATGAAAGGGGAATTATCATGTCAAAATTACCGCAAATTTCTCCGGCGGAGCTTGAGGTCATGAATGTGCTGTGGAAGCACGGCAGTCTTATGGGAACCGAGATAGTTAACATAGTATCCGAGACCAACGACTGGAATGACAAAACGATAAGAACGTTTATTAACCGTCTTGTCGCCAAAAAAGCTCTTTCGATCGAGAAGATCAACGGACGCGCGTTCCGTTATTCGGCGGCGATCGACGAGGAGGAGTACAAGTCAAATGCCACCAAGAATTTTATCAACAAGATGTATGACGGCTCGCTCAACATGATGCTGACCGGATTCATCAAGGACAATGATCTTGACAAAGAAGAGATAGACGAGCTCAAAAAAATTCTTGAGGGATAATCTCATCGGGTGAATGATATGATTATAAAACAACTTTTTTTGCTGTGTCTAAGCGCGGCTCTGTACGGCACTATCATGGGCGCCATAGTCTGGGCGTTGGGCAAGCTTTTGAAAAAACAGCTGCCCGCCTCGGCGATGTTCATGTTCTGGGTTATAGTGACCGTTAGATTTTTGTTGCCTTTCGCGCCCGAAAGCCGATTCAGCATGTTCAATCTGCTGCCCGGCGGCGCGGAGACGGTAAATCCGGAAACGGGCAGCCGCGTTCTTGAGAGCGCGGGAATATCCGCTGTAGCGCCTGTCGGCGTGCCTGTTGTGTCGATTTGCGCCGTGATCTGGTTTGTTGTGTGCGCGGCGGTTTTCCTCTGGTTCGCGGTGCCCCAGATCATCATGCAGATACAAATGAGTCTGCGTCCTTCGGGCGGCGACGGCAGGATATCGAAAATTCTGGACGAATGTTCAAGGCGGCTCCGCATAAGCCGCCGCGTTTCGTACGTGTTCCAGACGCGCTTTAAGACCCCGGCCCTGATCGGATTTTTAAGGCCGAAGATCCTGCTTACCGATGAGGTTCTCGCCTTTCCCGACGAGGAAATAAAGTACATATTTATGCACGAGCTGTGCCACATGAAGCGCCGCGATATTCTCTATAAATATCTGGTGATCATCGTGCGCAGCCTTCATTGGTTCAATCCGCTTGTTTGGCACTTCACGGCCTGCGCCATGCGCGACGCGGAGCTTGCCACCGACGAGAAGGTTATGATGTACATAGGCGCGGGCGAGAACAAGGACTACGGCAGAGCGATATTAAACACCTCGGCGCGGCTCTCGATCCACAGGTTCGGCGCCGTTATGGGAATGGCCGACAAAAGGAGCAATCTGCGCCGCAGGATAATAAAAATTTCAAAGTTCAAACGGCCCTGCGCCGCGCTGCGAATTATAGGAGTGACGGCCGTTCTTGTGCTGGGCTTCACCGGGCTTACCAACGCCAAACTTCCCGAAGCGCTGCAGCCCGAGCCGCTGTTCGGAGGGATAGCAAAAAGCTTTTCGCCCGACGAGCGCGGGTTTTCGCCTGAGGAGCCGATAAGCGCCGAGAGCGAACCGCGGCGTGAGACAGAACTCTATGCTTTTATCGACGAAACGGAGGAAGAACCGTATTATGAAGAAACATCGGTCAAACAAACGATTTCGGTTCCCGACGGCGGCCAAGCGCGCTCAGACGCGGGCGCGGCGGACATTTCCTCGCATACTTGGGAGACGGTTCCGCAAACCGCGGACGGCTCGCGGCCCGAGGAACGCACAACGGTTACAGAATCAGGGACCGGCGCGGAGACCCAAACGCGGGACGACGCGGACTCGGTTTTCGCGTCCAGAAACGACCTGCTCCCGGGCACCACGATCGACGATGTGGAGAGCGAGCACCGGGGCGCCAAACGTCGGACCGTAACAACGGGAGACAACAGCATAAGCGTTAAAAGCGGCGACGACGGAACGATCAATTTCTATATCGACAGCCGCACTTCGGATATGATAGGGGCGCGTATCGTCTCCGGCTCGGGTGAGACGCTCAACAGAATATATTTTACTCCCAGAGCCTACAATTCATACACGATAAAAGGCCTCAGTCCGGGCGGAAGCTATACTCTTGAAATACACACGTCCGCAAGGGCCGAGATATTATATTACTGAGGGGGTGAGCCGATATGAGATTCAAAAAACTTATCGCGGCGTCGGCGGCGCTGGCGCTGGCGGCCGCTGCGGCTGTCCCGGCGTTCGCGGGCTCCGAGGCTGACAGGTATATAGAGTGCAGCCTGAGCCGCGGCGGCAGCGTCAATCTTGTCAACACCGAGCGTTATATCGAGGAAAAGGCCGCGGAGCCGATCTTCACGCAGGGCGAGGACGGAAAATACGGCCTCAGAATAGGCGATAACATAATATGCGAAAACGAGTGGGACGATATACAGCTCAACACTTCGGTCGGCAGGCTGCTCGCCTCGCTGGGAAGCGAGAATCCCAAGCAGAGCGGCGCGTCCGCTTCGCTCCAAGGTGATTTTGAGTCCGACCCCGAGACTGTTTCGGTCAAAAGGGACGGCATGTGGGGCGCCGTCAGCAAATCAGACGGTGAACTTTTGATCGCGCCGCGGTATAACGAGGTCTGCGAGGTCAACGGAATAATCCGAATTATGGATTTTGACGGCAACTACGGTTACGCCGCCAAGGACGGACAAGTTATTATCGAGCCGAAATACGATTATGTTTCGGCCTTTTCAAGGTCCCGGCTGGCGGAGTTCGATAGCGATTATTCCTGCGGCACGACCGTGGTCGGCAGAGACTACGGCTACACGGTGCTTGATCTGAGAAGCGGAGAGGAGATCATACCGCTGACGGCCGACACGATCAAAATACTCAGCAACGACTATTTCACGGTCACAAACGAGGACGAATTCGTGTCAAAGCTGTACGACAGCGAGGGCAGTCTCATGCTTGAGCTTGACGGCTGCGCGGGAATAGAAATGGTGCGCGGCGACAGATTTCTCGCGGCGATGCTGACTTTTTCCGAAAGCGAAAGCGGCGAGAAAATAATAGACGGCGAGACCGATATGCTGATAGATCCAACCGGCGATGTTATACTGGATGGAAGCGAATATTATTCGCTGAACTATGTCGGCGCCGGCGGCGAGCGGCCCGCGTTGGTTTGGGCCGACGGAGCGGAGGCTCGGCCGGTGTTCTTTGCCGGCCGCAGAGGAAGCGAAATGACCGAGGCGCCCGACGGAACCGCTTTGTCGGGATATGATCTGTTTGACACCGACGGAAACCTTTTGATCGCCGTCGACGCGGGAGAGGCGAGCGTGAACTGCGGCACGATACGGATATGCGATAACGGCAAGTGGGGCCTGATCGGGACTGACGGACGAGAGATCCTGCCCTGCGAATATGACGGGATAAGCTTCCCGTTTGTAATGAATGACGGAAAAATCGGCGTGACCGACAACGCGGGAAATATTATAATCGAGCCGACATGGGAGACCGACAGACTTTCGGGCTGCCATATGATCGACCTTTCGGGCAGAGTGTTTTTCACGTTTCGCGCGGAGGACGGCGGCATGTATCTTGCCGACGCGCGCGGAGAGGTCATAGCGGGCCCGTATACCGATATAAGCTCGAAAGACGGACGGCTGCTTGTCAGCCTGCCGGTTTCGGGTTACAAGGTGCTGGCCGACGTGGCGGAGGAGCCCGTATCGGTTCCGGTGGTCGATATGGCCGACGAGGCGCTTTCCGAGACAGAGGAGTATCTGAAAGCGCTTGATATTATTGACGGATCGGCTCCAGAAACCGTCACCAAAGGCGAGTTTTTAAAAATGCTCGGCAAGGCCGCCGGGCAGGGCGATATCGCCGCGGTCGACGCTTCGGGCATAGACGAGCCTCTGACCGAGGGCGGCGCGCTGAGCATAGCCGCGGATTATATAAGAAGCGGCAAGTTGATCGCGGGCTCGGACAAGCAGATACAAAAGAGCGAGATAGAGCCGTATGTTTCGTGCTATATGCCGGCGGATTTCGCGGCCGACCCCGACAGAGCCGCAGAGCCGGGGCACGCGCTGGGACTGATCCAGGCGTACGAGCTTTCGATGGGCAGCCTGAGGGACGAAAAGACTAACTCCGAAAACCCCATCGAGAACATAATCGCGTATTATTTTTTCTAACGCAGGACTAAATCTAGGCTCGCCCCTTGGGGAGAGTTGTCGCCGAAGGCGACTGAGATGGGTCAATGTAGGCACTAGGAAATAGAAACTGGGCACTGGGGCGGGCGGATAATATCCGCCCCTACGGTGTGGTGAAGTTTGTAGGGGACGGCGCCCTCGACGTCCCGTCCTTCGAGGGCGCCTATAATCTGCCTCCTCTCGGGAGGAGGTGTCAGGCGCAAGCCTGACGGAGGTGGGAACGTAGGAACTAGGGAATAGGAACTAGGGAATAGGACGGGCGGATGATATCCGCCCATACAACTTTTATATTGACACGATCCTTATTTTGGGGTATCATGGTTATACCAAAAACATGACGGCATATTATAATAATGAAAGGATGACAAAAATGAATATACTTTTAACCGGCGGCGCTGGATATATCGGCTCGCATACCGCGATCGAGCTGCTCGACATGGGCCACAGCGTTGTGATAGCCGACAACTTTTCAAACTCCAAGCCCGAGGCTTTGAACCGGATCAGAGAGATCACCGGAAAGGATTTCGTGTTCTGCGAGGCCGACGTCTGCGACGGAGAGGCCGTGGACAAGCTGTTTTCTGAAAACAAGATCGACTGCGTTATCCATTTCGCGGGTTTAAAGGCGGTGGGCGAGAGCTGCAAGATACCGCTCAGGTATTACAGAAACAATATCGACTCGACCCTGACCCTGCTTGAGGCAATGGAAAAGCACGGCGTAAATAACTTCGTGTTCAGCTCGTCCGCCACGGTGTACGGCGATTCCGACAAGATGCCGCTGACCGAGGATATGCCGACGCTCACCAGCGGCAGCCCCTACGGCAGGACCAAGCTGATGATAGAGCAGATCCTGACCGACGCCTGCGCGGCCAATCCCGAGCTGAGCGTTGTGCTGCTGAGATACTTCAATCCCATCGGCGCGCACAAGAGCGGCAGGATAGGCGAGGACCCGGACGGCATACCCAACAATCTGATGCCCTATATCTCACAGGTGGCGGTCGGCAAGCTGCCAAAGCTGGGAATTTTCGGCAATGATTATCCGACGCCCGACGGCACCTGCGTCCGCGACTATATCCATGTTGTCGATCTCGCCAAGGGTCACGCCAAGGCTATAGACTACGCGGCAGCGCACAAGGGCGCCGAGGCGTTCAACCTGGGCACGGGCGTGGGCTACAGCGTGCTCGATATAGTAAAGAGCTTTATCAAAGTCAACGATATCGACTTGAATTATGAAATGCAGCCGCGCCGTCCCGGTGATATCCCCGAGTGCTACTCCGACCCGTCAAAGGCGGAGCGCTGTCTGGGCTGGAAGGCCGAGCTCACCATAGAGGATATGTGCCGCGACACCTGGAACTGGCAGAAAAACAACCCCAACGGCTTGAATTAAGACGAACAAAAGGCTCCCAATATCGGGAGCCTTTTGATATGTTGCTTTTTAATCGGTAACTGCGATGAACACGTCGGCGCGGTCGAAATCGTCGTAGCAGACCGAGGGCAGGGTAATATTCTCGCCCGCTTTCAGGTTCGGCAGATCGTTTGAGTCAAAGCCGACCATGCTGCTGCCGTCAAAAAATATCACGAGATATTTAAGGTCGTCGGAATCGTCGGCGCCGTTGTTGGTGACGGTCAGATTAACGCCGCCCTGCGCTCTTGACGCTCTCGCGCCTATATCGCTTATATGCGTGCCGCGCAGCGAACTTTCCTTGTAATCAACGGTGCGCACGATCGTATCCGTGTCCTTGTCCAGCTCAAATCCGACATAGCTGCGCTGGCCGCTTTCCAGATTTTTGAGCGTCTTGCTGTCCTTGCCGAGATTTTTATCACTTGAGTCTTTGCACTCGATCGAAATATCGGCGTCAACGTCAAAGTCCGAGTCGTTGTCAAACACGAAGAACGCGAACTTTTTGCCGTCGTCGTCCAGGTAATCATACTCGATGACATCAATATCCTCACCCACGGTGTCGGAGTCAAATTTTTCTTTGCTCTTGTTGTCGTCGTCGGAATTTTTCTCATCGCGCTCGGGCGGCTCTGTGGGTTTCGGGGTGGCCTTTGAAGCTTTGCCGGATCCCGATGACGCGGTGTTCGGAATATCCGTGCCGTACATATCCTCGAGAGCCGCGACCCGCTCTTTCAGGCTGTTGAATTCCGACTTCGAAACTCCGCAGCCGCTGAGAGACGCTGCGGCCACCGCCGCCGCCATAACAATAGCGGCGGTTTTAGAAATAAATTTTAATTTCATATCATAACCTCCATAGGTTTTTAATCCCGGATTATATAGTTTTCCTTGCGGGGCTTGGGCTCCGGGTATTCGCAGTCGCGATAGCCCAGAACGCAGTTGCCGACGCCGACGAAGTTCTCGTCAAGTCCCCATTTTTTGAGCATTTCGATGCCCTCGGGAGTTTTGAAAGTCTCGGTGGCGCGGTTTATCCAGCACGAGTCGACGCCCAGCGAGTGCGCGGCCAGCATCAGGTTGCCCATAACAAGACTGCCGTCCTGCATCGCGTTGTTTCCCGAAAGGCGCGTGTCCGCCAGAACCACGATCACGGTTTTGGCGCCGTAGAACGGGTGCTCGTTCGCGGTGAAGCCCGCGTTGATCTTTTCCATTTTGTCGATCATTTCGGGGTCGGTCACGACCACCATAACGGGCGCCTGTCTGCCCATAGCGGTCGGCGCGTAGGTCCCCGCCTCAAGGATCGCGTCAAGCTTGTCCTTCTCGATCGGGTCGGGTTTAAACTTGCGGATACTGCGGCGGGATATGATTGTTTTAATGGTTTCGTTCACATTTATCACTCCGTTTCAGAATATATATAATAATTATAACATAATTCGATAAATATTTCAATGGTTTTATATAAGAAAAAATACTCCCCCTCAGTCCGCTCCGCGGCCAGCTCCCCCTTATAAATGAAGGGGAGCCTGAGTGGGGCGGCGATAAATATTTCAATGGTTTTATGAAAGAAAAAAGAGCAGCGGCGCTGCTCCGTGTTTGTAGAGTTTGTGATGACTTCAAGTGTCAGGTGCCGCGCTCCTTGCGGCGCGGGCGTGAAGTCGAATTATTCGCGGCGTTTGCCCCGCCGCCGGGGTTTAAGCTACGAGAGCTTGTTCATCATGTTTGCGTACTGACTCTTTCTGCGGGCGGCGGTGTTCTTGTGCAGAATACCCTTTGCCACGGCCTGGTCAGTCTTTTTAACAACCGCTTTATAAGCTTCGGAGGCAGCGTCCTTGCCCTGCTTCAAAGAATCCTCAAACTTCTTGACAGCGGTCTTGAGCTGAGACTTGTTCATTTTATTTCTGAGAGTCTTTGTCGCGATAACCTTAACTCTTTTTTTAGCTGATTTAATGTTAGGCATTTTTTCACCTCCAGACAAATTTCAATTTGATTTTTACATCAGTAACTGGTATTATACCACTATATTTTAAAGATTGCAAGAGTTTTTTAAAAAAATTTTGCAATATTTTTCCGCGCCGCGAGTACCGCTTTACAATATAATGTATAAAAACCGCGCCCGCGGGCTCTCAAAAATTTACACCCGAGGCGAAAAAACCATTTGACATAATAAGGATAATGTCATATAATTATATATACGAATGATTCAAGGAGGAATATAAGTTTTGAAACAGTTTAACGTTGGAATTATCGGAGCCACGGGAATGGTGGGACAGCGGTTCATCACCCTGCTTTATAACCATCCCTGGTTTAATATAAAGCTGCTGGCCGCCTCGCCGAGAAGCGCCGGCAAAAAGTATACCGAGGCGGTCGGAAAACGCTGGTCAATGCCCGTTGACATTCCCGAGTCGGTGCGCGACATGGTCGTTTATGACGCGGCGGCGGACGTTGAAAAGATCGCCGGGCAGGTCGACTTCGTGTTCTGCGCGGTCGATATGAAAAAGGACGAGATCAAGGCGCTTGAGGAAAAATACGCCAAGGCCGAGTGCCCGGTTGTTTCAAACAACTCGGCTCACCGCCACACTCCCGACGTGCCGATGATCATTCCCGAGATCAATCCGCGGCACCTTGAGATAATAGAGGCGCAGAAAAAGCGTCTGGGTACCAAGCGCGGCTTTATCGCGGTCAAGTCCAACTGCTCGCTGCAGTCGTACCTGCCCGCTCTGGCGGTCATAAACCAAAAGTATCCGATCGACAAGGCGCTCGTCACCACCTATCAGGCGATATCGGGCGCGGGCAAGACGTTTGAGAGCTGGCCCGAGATGGTCGACAATCTTATTCCCTATATCGGCGGAGAGGAAATGAAGTCCGAGGTCGAGCCCAACAAGATACTGGGCGAGATCAAGGACGGCGAGATAGTGCCCTCCGACAAGCTGAGCATCGAGTGCCAGACCTACAGAGTTCCGGTTTCGGACGGTCACACGGCCGCGATATTCTTCAGCTTCAAAGACAGCGCAAACAAGCCCTCGGTCGAGGAGATCGAGAACATGTGGAGAGAGTTTGAGGGCGAGCCGCAGAAGCTTAAACTGCCCCACGCTCCCAAGCACTTCATATATGTGTACACGGAGAAAGATAATCCCGATATGCCTCAGATCAAAGAGGCGCGCGAGATAGACGGCGGAATGGCCGTATCCTGCGGCAGACTGAGAGAGTCGGCGCAGTATGACTACAAGATGGTCTCGATGAGCCACAACACTCTGCGCGGCGCGGCCGGCGGAGCGGTGCTCATGGCGGAGCTGCTTGCAGCCAAAGGTTATTTGGACTGATATATTATATAATATAAGAAAGGATTTTCGTATATGAAAGAGCCTATTTTCACCGGCAGCGGCGTGGCGATAATCACGCCGTTCACCGAAAACGGAGTTAATTACGACAAGATGGGCGAGCTGATAGAGATGCACATCGCTCTTGGGACCGACGCGATCATCGTGTGCGGCACCACGGGCGAGTCGGCCACCATGCCCGACGATGAGCACAAAGAGGTCATCCGCTACACGGTCGAGAAGGCCGCGGGCAGGATCCCGGTTATCGCCGGCACCGGCAGCAACGACACGGCTCACGCGGTCGAGCTGAGCAAATACGCCGAGAGCGTTGGAGCCGACGGACTTCTTATCGTCACTCCGTATTATAACAAAACGACCCAAAAGGGACTTTACGAGCACATAAAGCTGATCGCCGAAAGCGTTAAGCTCCCGATAATACTTTACAATATCCCGAGCAGAACGGGCGGCCTCGGATTCAAGATCGAGACGCTCAAAAAGCTGGCGCAGCTGCCCAACGTCAACGCCATCAAGGAAGCCACGGGCGATTTGGCGTTTGTGGCCGAGGTGGCCGCCGAGACCGACCTCAACATCTACGCGGGCAACGACGATATAATCGTTCCGGTCATGTCGCTCGGAGGCAAGGGCGTTATTTCGGTCCTCGCCAATATCCTGCCCAAGGAGACCCACGACATATGCGCCCTGTTCGAGGGCGGCGAGCTCGAAAAATCCAGAGAGCTGTTTTTAAAGCATCTTGATCTGATACACAAGCTGTTCATAGAGGTAAATCCGATCCCGATAAAGACGGCCATGAACATGCTGGGCTACGGCGCGGGACCCCTCAGAATGCCGCTCTGCGACATGGAGGACGACAACAAGGCGGTTCTTGAGGACGCGCTCAAGAGCATGGGCGTCAGCTGCAAATTAAATTAATTCCCGGGGTGATACAAATGACAAAGATTTTACTTAGCGGAGCGGGCGGCCACATGGGAAAAGCTGTGGCGAGAGTCTGCGAGAAAACCTCCGGCGTTGAGATCACTGCCGGATGCGACATACATACCGACGGCAGCGAAAAGTTCCCGGTTTACGCGAAACCCGGCGAGGTCAAAGAGGAATTTGACGTTATCATCGACTTTTCACACCCGTCGGCGTTTGACGGGATAATTGACTGCGCGGTCAGCACAAACACTCCCGCGGTCATCTGCACCACGGGTCTCAGCGACGAGCAGAAGGCCAAAATGGCCGAGGCCGCAAAGTCGGCGCCCATATTCTTTTCGGCGAACATGTCGATCGGCATCAATCTTCTGATCGACTTGGCCTGCAAGGCGGCGCGGCTGCTTGAAAATAACTTTGATATCGAGATCATAGAAAAGCACCACAACCAGAAGCTTGACGCGCCCAGCGGCACGGCTCTGGCGATAGCCGACGCGATATCCGAATCAGTGAGCATGAGCCCCGAGTATGTCTACGACCGCCATTCGGTTCGCCAAAAGAGAGGCAAGACCGAGATCGGCCTCCACGCGGTGCGCGGCGGAACAATTGTCGGCGAGCACGACGTGATATTCGCGGGCACCGACGAGGTGATCGAGCTCAAGCACTCGGCAGCCTCAAAAGAAGTGTTCGCGGTGGGAGCCGTCAAGGCGGCGGCCTTTATGAAGGGCAAGCCCGCCGGCATGTACAGCATGAAGGATCTGATCAAAAACTCTTAATCCGAGCAGGAGGTTATATTATGATAAAAACCATCACAGATATTAAATTTTTTTCGGGCATCGCGATAGTGACGCTCAACAACGTTCCCAACGACCCGAGCAGCGTGGCGCGCATTTTGGAAATAATCGCCGAGAACGGCATAAGTATCGACATGATAAGCCAGACCGCGCCCTATAAGGACAGCATCAACCTGTCGTTTACTTTGTCGGAGGACGATCTGGCGGCGGTAATCGGTCTCACGGGCAAGTTCAAGTCGCTGTCGCCCAAGGTTTCGGCCGACATAAACGGCAACAACACCAAGATCCTGCTCAGCGGCGAGGGAATGCGCAGCGAGGCGGGTGTTGCGGCGCAGCTGTTCGCGCTTTTGGCGGAGGAGGATATAAGGGTCAAGCTGATAACCACAGCCGAGACCGAGATATCATGCCTGATAGACATCAAAGACGCCGAGACCGCCAAAAAGATATTGGAAAAATAATCACAAAACAAAAACGGCATACCGATTTTTTCGGTATGCCTTTTGTATTATTTGTTTATTTCTACGCAGTCGGTGAGCGGTATCGGATTTTCGTAATTTTTCAGAGCGAATATCCTGATTATGTCAAAGTCTCCGTTTTTCGCGGCGCCGCTTAATGATATGTTAAAATTCTCAGCGCCGCCGTCGGCGGTTATCATCTCATCCTCAAAATCCACAAGCAGCTCGTTTCCGTCTATTATCTTATACGCGGCGGCCGCTATGTACGGCTCGATCTGCGCGCCTGTATTGTTTTCAAAACGCACGTTGAACATGCCTTCGGCCTCGTCGTCGGCAGCGGCAGCGAGAACATATTTTGCGCCCGGCACCGGTGCGGGAGTTTCCGTGGCGCTCGGCTCCGCTGTGGGGGCAGCCGTGGCGCCCGGCTCGGGCGGCGCGGTCGGATAATCGATCGGCGCGCTTGAGAGGTCGGCGCCTATGTTTTTCTCGCGGAACGCCGTGCCCTCGGCTGTTTTAAGAAAATCGCCCAGATTTATCGAGCCGTCCTCGTTTCTCCAGAGCTTGTGAACGTCGGCGCCGAGAGTCGGAGTCTCGACCGAAACAAACGTTGATTCCGAGACGGTGTCCATAGTGTACGAGGGCAGGACTTCGCCCAGCTTGTCGTTCCAGTTGGTGATCGGCGGAAAGTCCTCATAGTAGTAATACAGGCCCTTGCTGTTGTTGTACACGACCGAGTTCTTTATCGTGCCCAAAAACTTGTCCGCCGCTATCTTCTGCGATGTGTAGGACAGGCAGTTTTCGATCGTGTTGTTTGAATTTTCGCTGTCTCTGGCGAAGTCAAAATTGCTTTTTTTGGTGCCGCCTTTGAGCGAGTTGTTAAAAGCGGTGCAGTTATAAAGATATATCGGGCCTGGGTTCGAGTTGTCGGTAAAGCCGTGGTTGGCGTTTTCGAACGAGATGCAGTTGTACATGTAGTGGGTGACCGCTATTTTCGAGCCGCCCATCTTAAAGCCGTTGCCGTCGCTGTTGTCGGTGAAAGCGCCGTCGGTGGTCTGTCCGTTGCGGAACGACACGCAGTTGCGGAACACGAGGGTTCCGATCGGGCCCGTGGCCGATTTGGTAAAGCAGTCCCAGCCGTCGTCACAGTTGTTGTAGGCGATGCAGCCGTCAAACACGTTGCCGTTTCCGCAGGTCAGCTTGGCGGCAAAGCCGTCGGCGTTCTCGCCCGTGTCCGGGTCAAAGCTGTTGTAAGACGTGCAGTTCAGTATCAGATTGTCGCTGGGCCAGTCGCCAAAATTCGACTGATCCGAAGAGCGGCGGCTGATCTGTATTCCGGTGTCGCGGTTGGCTTCGGCGCGGCACAGCTCAAGGGTGTTGTGCTTGCCCGTCACGTAAAAGCCGTTGTCCGCCGCCATGTATACATTAAGCCCCTTGATGTGCCAGTAATTGCCGTCCATCTGCAGGCCGCGGGCGCTGCCGTTGCCGCCGTAGGGCTCATAGGAAAAGTCAAACACAGTTCCGTCGGGGCACTCGATGCGCTTTTCGGCGCCCTCCGCGCCGTTGTTGCCGAAAGGTATGGTGAGGCAGTCGTTAAACATATATCTGCCCTCGCAATATATAACTCCGCCGGACGCGATGTTGGCGATTGCCGAGGCCACGCTCATCGGCTCATCCTTGGTACCCTTGCCGTTTGCGGGCGCCAGCGGCGCGGTGTATATCTCGCTCAGCTGCTCGCCCGTCACGGGCTTTAAGTCCTCAAAATCAGGCTCGGGCTCGGGCAGGTCGTAGGACAGCTTCAGATAATATATGTTGATTCCGCCGCCCTCGCTGACAAAGGCGTAGTCTCCGGCCTCCTGCACAAAAAACTTGTAGTACGCCATGCCGGGTTTGACTTCCTGCGACTCAATAATATTGTTATTGCTGTCGATGATCTTGCCGGTGCGGCTGTTATCGTTGTTGGCCGAGCCGCAGTCGAGATAAAGCACCGCGGGGCCATCGGTCGAGAAGCGCACGGCGCGGTTGGCGTAGCTGCCGGTCGCGCCGGTCTTGAGGCGCTTGGTGTACTTGATCTTTGTCACCGAGCCGGTCTTTTTGCTGCCGTCGATCATGACGGCCTCGCCGCCGTCGGTGGCCGGAATTATCGTGAAACCGCCCATTGGCGTTTCCTCGGTTATGTTGGCGGACGCCATGTCCGACACGTTATATTCCGAGTCGGGCGGATACGCCGCAGCGGGCAGCGCCGGAACGATCAGCGCGATACACAGAATTGCTATTAAAAACAGACGTTTCATAAATACATCTCCCCGATATTATTTATTTCCAAATTAAATTATATCACCGCCGCGCCTTCCGCGCAAGGCGCAGATCTGCAATAATTTCATGGGAGCAGATGAGCGTTAAAACAAGTCGCTGTGCGTTCCGGTACGCGTCAAAGTAAGCGTCAATATATCCTGTTCGATTTTATAGATCAACAGCCAATCGGGAGTTATATGACATTCCCGATGTCCGATGTATTCGCCTTTTAAAGCGTGATCACGATATTTTTGCGGCAGGGGAGTTTGATCTCGCAGCAGCATAACAACTTCTCTAAAGAGATTTTGGTCATAGCCGCGTTTAACGACCGCAAGTTTATAATCTTTTTTAAATTTGGTTGAAAATCTGACTTTAAGCATTTAAATCCCTCATTAACTCGTCGATATCGTCATAGGCCTTACTGAGATTTCTGTGGTTGTTCACATCGTCGATTGCGGCGAGGGTTTCGGGGTTGGGCTTTTCGGCCGCAAGCTCAAAGGGGATCTTGCCGCGCATTACCGCCTGGCGGCAGAAAACGCCGACAGCTGTGGAAAAACTCAGTCCGAGCACCGAGAACAGTTCATCCGCCTGATTTTTTAAGTCCTTGTCCATTCTGATAGTGACATTTGTCGATGCCATAAAAATCAACTCCTTTAAAATTAGTATTTATATTATAATACATATTATGCGCAATGTCAATAGCTTGCAAATAAAATTATCGTTTGTTGTCCGATTTAATGAATATTTAGCTTTAAAAATTAAATGATTTATAATCTTGACAATTATAACAAGATATGATAAAGTTATATCGCCGTACTAATTAAATAACTTTGTATAAGACTCGCATTTTTTGTTGCAAAAAATGCTTGCTCTCTTTATAATGCTGGTCTTATGCAAAAATAATACGGTTAGTACGGCAACTACCGGAGCGAAGCGTTTTTTGGCGCGGCGCTTCGGCGGCGCGCTTTTTCAGTTAAAGCGGCTTGGTTGCAGTACAATTTAACAAAAAGCCGGCCCCCTCAGGAGGCCGGCTGTGTATTCCGATTATTCGTCAAGCTCGATCAAGGCGTAGTTTCCGTCCTTTCTCTTGTAGACGATGTTGGGCGTCATTGTGTCGGGATTATTGAATATAAAGAACGAGTGACCCAGCATGTTCATCTGGAGGATGGCCTCCTCGGGCATCATCGGCTTGGCGGAGATCCTCTTGGTCTTGATTATCTTAAACTCGGTCTCTTCCTCGACCGGTTCGGGCTCGGGCGTTATTGCCACATACTCGTCGAATCCGCCGCCGCGGAGACGCTTTGAGAGCTTGGTCTTGTTCTTTCTGATCTGTCTGTCGATGGCGCTGAGACAGTCGTCAACCGCTGTCAGCAGGTCGCGGTCCTTGTCCTCGGCGCGGATAATGAATCCCTTGTAGCGGAAGGTGATCTCAACGATTATGTCGTCCTTAAACTCCGAAACTATGATCTTGCACTCGTTGGAGTTATCGTCAAAAAACTTGTCCAGCCTCTTAACTTTCGAGAGGATCTTGTCTTTGCTGGTATCCGACAAACTGAATTTCTTTGTAATAATGTTGTAAGTCATGATAATACCTCCGGTCTGTTGTATAATTTAACTAATAAACTTTTTTTGCAAGCTTTTGTTATGTTCATATTATATAATATTTTTGCGCAAATAGCAATAGTAAATTATAAAATTTTTGAAAATTTTTAAATATTTGGTTTTTTGTTGCATGAGACGCGGCGTTATGATATAATATTTTTAATAATGCATTACCGGGCCGCAATCATAAGCGAAATGTCCGAGATCGGCGCGGTGCTTCCGCCGGGCGAGATGTCCGAGATGTCGGCCGCGATTATGTCCGACCTGTACACAAAGACGTCGGCGCGTATCCTGCCTTTGTCCGAGCCGCTGTGGTTGGTGACCTTATAAGAGTAGCGGGTGACGGTTTTGCCTCGGTAATCGGTGAGCGAGCTGCCGCCGACCGCCGAGATCTCCGAGTGTATCAGATACACGCCGCCCATATCCTCGGGCACGGTCATGTGCGATATGTCCGCCGGCGCGCCGTCGACTTGCCAGCCGAACGACTCGATAAACTCGATGTTGCGGCGGTTCTCGGCGCCGTCCACCGAAAACAGCGCGAAGATCACCGCGATCAAAGCCGCGGCGGCAGCGATGAATATCAGCTTGTACTTATACTTTTTGAGAAATTTTTTCATGAGCCGCACTCCTTTGCAGACGGCGTATAGCTCGGCGCCGTATATAAATTAGTATATTGAATTTTCGGCAAAAATATGATAGAGGCGGAAGTATATAAAAAGGATATAAAATGAGACTTGATAAATATTTGTCCTCTCTGGGGCTCGGCTCCCGCAAGGACGTCAAGAAAATGATAAAGGGCGGCAGGGTCCGCGTCGAGGGCAGAGACAAGATCTCGCCCGAGATAAGCGTCGACCCGAAGCGCGACAAGATATACGCCGACGGAGCGCTCACGGTCTACCGCGAGTTTGTGTATATAATGCTCAACAAGCCAAAAGGCTGCGTGTCCGCCGCTTGGGACAAAAAGTATCCGACGGTCATCGACTTTGTGCCCGAGGAACTGAGGCATTTGAGCCTGTTCCCGGCCGGGCGGCTTGATATCGACACCGAGGGCCTGTGCCTTATCACCAACGACGGCGCTCTGGCACACAGGATACTCAGCCCCAAAAGCCACGTTCCGAAAACGTATATCGCCGAGCTTGACCGCGCGGTGACGGAATCGGACATAGCGGCGTTTGAGCGCGGCGTGACCATTGACGACGGGTATGTCTGCAAGCCCGCGGAGCTTGAAATGATCGGCGGCCTGTCCGCGCGAATCGTTATATACGAGGGAAAGTTCCATCAGGTGAAGCGGATGTTCGCGGCTGTGGGCAAAAACGTTTTGAGCCTGAGGCGGGTCAGGATGGGCGGCCTCAGCCTTGACGAGAGCCTGAGGCCCGGCGAGGCGCGCGAGCTTACCGAGAGTGAGCTGCGGTCGCTTGAGAACAAATAAGATTGGAGATATAATATAATGGAAAACAAGATACACAACGCGATACCGCGGGTCTGCGCGGTGCATGATCTGTCGGGCTTCGGCAAGGTTTCACTGACCGAGGTCATCCCGATCATATCCGCGATGGGGATCGAGGTCTGTCCGCTGCCGACGGCGGTGCTGTCGACCCACACCTATGAGTTCAAGGACTACACCTTTTGCGACCTGACAGGGCAGATGCGCGGCATAATAGACCACTGGAACAAGCTCGGCCTCAGGTTCGACGCGGTATACAGCGGATATATGGGCAGCCCCGAGCAGCTCGGCATACTTATGGACTTTATGAAACAGGCTAAGGCCTACGGCGCGCTGACCGTGGTCGACCCGGTAATGGGCGACAGCGAGCTTGTGAACAATGGATTCTATTCCGAGAGCGTGGCGGCGCTGCTGGGCGGCATGAAGGAGCTGTGCGGCGCGGTGGACGTGATAACGCCCAACGTCACCGAGGCTTGCCTGCTGATAGACGAGAAATATCCCGGCAGACCTGTAGGCAACGCCATGATAAAGCATTACTTGAGAAAGCTGTCGGAGCTGGGCGCCAAGCACGTCGCGATAACCAGCGTGATGGATTCCGAAAACTCGATGTGCGTGGCGGTGTACGACGGCGACACGGGCAAGTGCTACAAGGTGGACTGCGGATATGTGAACCGCCTGTTCCACGGCACGGGCGACGTGTACACCTCGGTGCTGACCGGCGCTCTGCTCAAGGGCGAGAGCATAATCGAGGCGGCGAACATAGCCGCCGGATTCGTGTATAAGGCGATACAGGCCACGATCCGTCATCCGGAGATAAAGATACGCGAGGGCGTGTTGTTTGAGCCCGTGCTGGCGAGCTACTTCAACAAAACCGAATACGACAAGAGATACGTTGAGATATAGAGGACGGTGAAAACATGATTACAAAAATCAACAGCTGCGGCCTGAGGGGCATGGACGGCTACATAATCAGCGTTGAGACAAGCGTGAGCGGCGGATTTCCCGCGTGGGAGATCGTCGGTCTTCCCGACGCGCCCGTGCGCGAGTCCAAGGAGCGCATCAGAAGCGCTATGAACACCGCGGGCTACGTGGTGCCGGGCAAGCGGATAGTGATAAATCTGGCGCCCGCCGACGTCAAAAAAGAGGGAGCCTGCCTCGATCTTCCGATAACGGTGGGACTGCTGACCGCGTCGGAGCAGGTTTTTTGCGGAAATCTTTCCAAAGCGATGTTCTTGGGCGAGCTCTCGCTTGACGGAGCGGTGCGCGGCGTGGACGGCGTGCTGCCCATGGTTATAAAGGCTTACCAGTCCGGCATGACCGAGGTGTACGTGCCCGAGGCCAACGCCGAGGAGGCGGCGGTCGTTGAGGGAGTCACCGTGTACGGCGTGAAAACGCTCAAACAGCTCAGCGACCACCTGACGGGCCGCGCGCGGATCAGGCCCACGACAATAGACATAAAAGACATTTTCGGCAGGGCGGCGGCGTATTCCTACGATTTTTCCGAGGTCAAGGGCCAGGAGAACGTGAAGCGCGCCATGGAGGTGGCCGCGGCGGGCGGACACAATATTCTGCTTATCGGGCCACCGGGCTCGGGCAAAACCATGCTCGCCCAGAGACTTCCCACGATCCTGCCCGACCTTACGTTTGACGAGGCGCTGGAGTCGACCAAGATACACAGCATAGCGGGCATGATGCCCAAAGGCGCGCCCATGATACTGACGCGCCCGTTCCGCAGTCCGCACCACACGGTTTCGGCAGTAGCGCTGTCGGGAGGCGGCAGCAACCCCAAGCCCGGCGAGATCAGCCTGTCCCACAATGGAGTGCTGTTTCTGGACGAGCTGCCCGAGTTCCGCAAGGACGCGCTTGAGGTAATGCGCCAGCCCCTTGAGGACGGCGTAGTGACGATAACCAGAGTTCAGGGCTCATTCTCGTATCCCTGCAACATCATGCTGGTGGCGTCCATGAACCCGTGTCCCTGCGGCTATCACGGCGACAAGAAGCACGACTGCACCTGCACCCCGAAAAAGATACAGCATTATCTGAGCAAGATAAGCGGCCCGCTGCTCGACAGGATCGATCTGCATATCGAGGTCCCCGCCGTCGAGTACGACGATCTGGACAGCAGAGTAAAGCCCGAATCCTCGGCTTCCATCAAGGAGAGAGTGAACCGCGCGAGGCAGATACAGACCGAGCGTTTTAGGGGCAGCGGGATATATTCAAACAGCGGCCTGACGCCGGCGATGTGCGAGAAATACTGCGTGCTGAGCCGCGAGGCGAACTCGATGCTCAGAGCCGCGTTTGAAAGCATGGGCATGAGCGGCCGAGCCTACAACAGGGTGCTCAAGGTGGCGCGCACCATCGCGGATCTCGGCGGCAGCGAGAGGATCGAGGCGGAGCATATAGCCGAGGCGATACAGTACCGCTCGCTCGACCGCAAATTCTGGGCATAATTCTATAAAACGGAGATGTGAGATTTGAAACTTCATATAGTGCTGGTGGAGCCGGAGATCCCGTCAAACACCGGCAATATTTCAAGAACCTGCAGCGTTATCGGAGCGGCGCTCCATCTGGTGCATCCGCTGGGGTTTGATATAAGCGAGAAGCGCGTGCGCCGCGCCGGACTGGACTATTGGTCCGAGCTTGAGCTCTGCGAGCACGGCTCGTTCGACGAGGTGCTTGAAAAATATCCGAAAGGCAGCTTTTACTACTGCACAACAAAAGGCAGATTGACTTATTCGGACGTCGACTACAAGGCGGAGACCGACAAGGGCAGAGAGATTTTTCTGGTTTTCGGCAAGGAGACCAAGGGCCTGCCGGAACCGCTTTTGAAAAAGCATTACAAAAGGTGTATCAGGATACCGATGCGGAATGATATGCGCTCGCTTAATCTGTCAAACGCGGCCGCGATAATAGCCTACGAGGTTCTGCGTCAACATGATTTCGCGGACCTGCGGACCGCGGGAAAGCTCAGCGGCTCCGGCCGCGGGATGCCGAGGTCGCGTCCTCTACGACAATGCTTCACAAAAATCCGTAGGGGCGGACGACCACGGCCGCCCGCCTGCCTCGCCCCCTTGGGGCGAGCCAAAAATAAAAAATAAAAAGGAGAAAAACAATGATAAAATTAATGATCGACAGAGGAGCGGACATACCGGTCGAGCTTCTGGAAAAATACGATATCCGCGTACTGCCGTTCACGGTAAACTTAGACGGCAAAAGCATAACCGCGGGCGGCGATTTTGAGGCCGAAGATTTTTATGAAATGGTAAGGAGCAGTGAAAACGTGCCAACCACCAGTCAGATGTCTCCCGAGGACATGGAGGCGATCTTCCGCGAGATCGGCAAGGATAACCAAATAATATATGTTTCGATCTCCGCCAACGGCAGCGGCATAAACAACACCGCCCACATGATAGCCGACAGCCTCAAAGACGAGGGCTTTGACATCTCGATAGTAAATTCGGAGATGTACACCATGGCGATAGGCATGCCGGTGCTGGCGGCCGCCGAGATGATAAAAGACGGAGCCTCAAAGGACGAGGCCGTTGAATTTTTGGAGAACACCTACAAGCGCGACACGGCCTACTTCGTGGTCGACGATCTGACCTTCCTTAAGAAGGGCGGCAGGATCAAAGCGACCACCATGGCGATCAGCGCCCTGCTTGACATCAAGCCGATACTTATGATAACCGACGGTCTGGTTGAGGCGTGCAAAAAGGTGCGCGGCCTCAAAAAGGCGATGTCGGTCCTCGTGGGTTACGCCGAGGAACGAATGGACAGCCCCGGTGAGAACGAGGTCATTGTGATGGACACCGACGCGCCCGAAAAGGTGGAGATAGTGAAAAATCTGCTCCGCGAGCGCGTGAACCCGGCCAAGATCACCCACTACAAGATAGGCCCTGTGATCACGGCGCACGCCGGTTTGGGACTTGTGGGAATATATTTTAAGCACAAGAAGCCCTATACCGAGTACGATAAATAATTTGATTGTTTGGTGATTAATATGTTTTTGGAAAAAGATGAAATGAAATTCGCGATCCTCTACACGCTGAGGCAGTATCCGCACCCTCTGTCGCTGACGAGGCTGACCGAGCTGCTGACCTGGGACGAGAACGTGATGAGCTATTTTGACCTGACGATCATGCTCGGCGAGCTGATCGAGGACGGCTTTATAGAGCAGCTGTTTTACAAGAACAGCGAGTGCGTGAAGCTGACGGGCCGCGGTATAAACACAGACGATTTTTTCAGCGGCAGGGTCCCGGCCAGCATACGAAAAAAGATAACCTCGGCCGCGAAGCGCGAGGAATTTGAGAATCTTGTGAATCCCAACGGCGTCACCGCGGAGGTCATTCCCGCGGGCGGAGGGCGGCACACGGCGGCGATCACCATGCTTGACGGCGGCTCGCCGATACTCGAGATCAAAATAGACGCGGGTCACAAAATTCAGGCGGTCAGAACGGCTGAGGCGCTCAAAGAGCATGCCGCCGAAATTTACAAGTATATCTGCAAAACTATTGACGAGGACAAATAAAATTGGTATAATATTTATTTAGTGAAATTTATAATTTGAAGCAAGAGGTAGATAAGATGGAAAAATTAGGTTTAAACGAAATACGCGAAAAGTTTTTGAGCTTTTTTGAGAGCAAGGGCCATCTGCGCCTGCCCTCGTTTCCGCTGGTTCCGCAGAACGACGCCAGCCTGCTGCTGATAAACGCCGGCATGGCGCCTCTGAAGCCCTACTTCACGGGCAAGGAAGTGCCGCCCGCGAAGCGCGTCACAACCTGCCAGAAGTGCATCAGGACGCCGGATATCGAACAGGTGGGCCTCACGTCGCGCCACGGCACATTCTTTGAAATGCTGGGAAACTTCTCGTTCGGCGATTACTTCAAGATGGACGCCACCAAGTGGGCGTGGGAGTTTATCACCGAGGTTCTGGAGATACCCAAGGACCGCCTCTGGGTCAGCGTCTATGAGGACGACTACGAGGCCGAGGACATCTGGGTGAACCACGTCGGCGTTTCAAAGGACAGGATCGTGCATCTGGGCAAGGATGACAATTTCTGGGAGATAGGCACCGGCCCCTGCGGACCCTGCTCCGAGATATACTACGACCGCGGCGAGGAATATGGCTGCGGAAGCCCCGACTGCGCGGTGGGCTGCGACTGCGACAGATATGTTGAGTTCTGGAACCTGGTGTTCACCCAGTTCGACAAGGATGAGAACGGCACGTACAACAAGCTTGACCATCCCAATATCGACACCGGTATGGGTCTTGAAAGAATAGCCTGCATCATGCAGGGCACCACCTCGATCTTCGAGGTCGACACCATAAGGCGCGTGCTTGACGCGGCTGCCGAGATGGCGGGCGTCAAATACGGCGAGGACAAGCACACCGACACCTCGCTCCGCGTGATAACCGACCATATTCGCAGCACCGTGTTCATGACGGCCGACGGCGTGCTTCCCTCCAACGAGGGCAGAGGCTACGTGCTGCGCAGACTTTTGCGCAGAGCCGCGCGCCACGGCAGACTGCTGGGCATAGAGGGCACGTTCCTGTATAAGCTGGCGAGAGTCGTCGCCAACGAGTCGATGAGCGCGTATCCCGAGCTTGACACCAACTTCGAGTATATCGAAAGCGTTATAAAGAGCGAGGAGGAGCGTTTCAACAACACTATCGATCAGGGCATGCAGATAATCAAGTCCTATATAGAAGAAATGAAGGAGAGCGGCATAAGCGAGCTTGACGGCGAGAGAGCGTTCAAGCTTTACGACACCTACGGATTCCCGATCGACCTGACCCGCGAGATCATGGGTGAGAACGGATTTGTGGTGGCCGAGACCATGTTCAAGGAACTGCTCAACAAGCAGCGGACAACCTCAAAGACCGCCCGCGGAAACAACGACGACACAGCATGGGAAAACGACATATTCATCGACATAAAGGACGCCACGATATTCGAGGGCTATCAGAAATTTAACGGCAAGTCCAAGCTGCTCGCCATCGCCAAGGGCGACGAGCGCGTTCAAAAGGCGGAAAAGGACGACGAGGTCATTATCGTGCTTGACCGCTCGGTGCTCTACGCCGAGAGCGGCGGACAGGTGGGCGACACGGGATATATAAACACGGACGCCGCGTCGGTGCGCGTCAAGGACGTCACCAAAAAGAACGGCAAGTTCCACCATCACTGCGTTGTTCAGAACGGCGAGATCTCGGTTGGCGAGACGGTCAGCGTCAGCGTCGACGCCGAACGCCGCAAGGCGATCATGCGCAACCACTCGGCGGTGCATCTTGTTCAGGCGGCGCTCAGACAGGTGCTCGGCAAGCACGTGGCCCAGGCGGGCTCGTATGTGGACGAGCACAGGTTCCGCTTCGACTTCTCGCATTTTCAGGCAATGACGATTGAGGAGCAGCTCAAGGTCGGAACATTGGTAAACGACAAGATAATGGAGTGCATAAAGATAGACTGCTTCGAGGAGGATATCGCCACCGCCAGGACTATGGGCGCGATGGCGCTGTTCAGCGAGAAGTACGGCAAACGCGTCCGCGTGGTGCGCATGGGCGATTTCAGTATTGAATTATGCGGAGGAACCCACGCCGCCAACACCGGAAACCTGGGAATCATGAGAATACTCAGCGAGTCGGGAGTGGCCGCTGGCGTAAGACGTATCGAGGGAACCACCGGACACAACGTTATCGAGCTGTGCCGCAACCAGTCGCTGCTGCTCTATGATGTGGCAAAGACCTTAAAGACAGGTCAGTCAGATCTGCTCGGCCGCGCCGAGGGCGTGATGAACGAGCTGCGCGACCAGAGACACGAGATAGAGAGCCTGAAGAGCAAGCTCGCCAAAAGCAGCCTCGGCAACGTTCTTGAGGACGCCGAGGAAGTGGAGGGCATCAAGGTAGTGACCCAGGTGCTGGACGACGGCGTTGATATGAACACCATGCGCGAGATAGGCGACAACCTCAAGGCCAAGCTGCCCAACTCGCTGATCGTGCTTGCGTCAAAGGCCGGCGAAAAGGTCAACCTTATCTCGATGACCTCAAAGGAGGCTATTGAAAAGGGCGCCCACGCCGGAAAGGTAATTTCAGAGGTCGCAAAAGAACTTGGCGGAGGCGGAGGCGGAAGACCCGACAGCGCCCAGGCCGGAGGCCGCCTGCCCGAAAAGGTCGAGGAAGCCCTGAAAAACGTCAGAAGCATACTTGAAAAACACATCAAGAAAGATAAATAAAAAGGCTCGCCCCTTGGGGAGAGCTGTCACCGAAGGTGACTGAGAGGGGTCAACGTAGAGGCAATAAAAGGAGGTATAATATATGTCGGATTGCTTATTTTGCAAGATAATCGCGGGCGAGGTCCCGTCCACAAAGGTGTATGAGGACGACAGCGTCTACGCGTTTTTGGACATCGCGCCCCAGGCGCCCGAGCATATTGTGATCGTGCCAAAAAATCACATAAGCTCGACCAATGAGATCACCGCCGAAAACTCGGCGGTTATAGGCAAAATATTCGAGGCCGCGGCCAAAATAGCCGCCGAGCGCGGATTTGCCGAAAAGGGTTACAGAATAGTCAACAACTGCGGAGAGGACGGGGGCCAGACCGTCGGCCACCTGCACTTCCATATGCTGGCCGGCAGGAACCTGCAATGGCCACCTGGATAAAATGAACTGGATAAAAATCAACATAATCACAACCTCCGAGGGGATCGACCCGGTCTGCGACGCTTTGACCGATCTGGGCATAGACGGTGTCGAGATCTCCGACAAGGACGATTTTATCGAATTCCTCGAAAACAACCGAAAATACTGGGACTATGTGGACGAGGAGCTTGTGAGGCTCAAGACCGCCGACACGAAGATCACCGCTTATGCCGCGGATGATAACGACGGTCTTTTGACTCTATCCGAAATCGAAAAGAAAATGGCGGCCATGAAAGCCGCCGATAAAGAGCAAAAATTCGGCGCGCTTAAAATCGTCACCGCGCAGGTCAAAGACGAGGACTGGTCCGAGAACTGGAAACAGTATTTTAAGCCCATTGAGATTGGGGCCAGGGTTCTGATACAACCCGAGTGGCTCCCGCTTGAAAAAGAGACCGACAGGGTGGTTTTCCGCGTCAATCCCGGTATGACGTTCGGCACCGGCACCCACGACAGCACCAGATTCTGCATCGAGGCTATCGAGGAAAGCTTAAAGCCCGGAGACACCATGCTCGATCTGGGCTGCGGCAGCGGCATTTTGTCGATCATAGCGCTGTTGCTGGGCGCCTCCCATTGCGACGCTGTGGATATTGACCCCGCCGCGGTGGACGTGGCCTACGATAATCTGGCCCTAAATAATTTGGACCGCGGCCTGTACAGCGTGAGCAGCGGAGATATAATCGCGAATAAAAAAGTGCGGAACCGCTTCGGAAAATATGATCTGGTTGCCGCCAACATTGTCGCCGATGTTATAATTGCGCTCGCGCCCTTTGCCCGAGACTTTATGAAACCGGACGGAATATTCATATGTTCGGGAATTATCAACGAAAGAGCGAGCGAGGTGAGATCCGCGCTTGAGGCCGCGGGATTGGAAATTATCAAGGAAAAACGGTCAAATGAATGGACGGCCTATACTTGTGCGTGATGTTGTTAATAAAATAACAAAATCAGTCAACTATTTGTTAAAATGCTGTTGACAATTGCAGAAAATTGTTATACAATAATTATAATAGAAAATAGCTATAAATAACGGAGAAGGTAAATGAAAAACAGATTATTGATTTTTTTGGCGGTTGTGGTTCTGGCTCTGGCCCCGTTCGGTATGATTTCATACGCCGACGAGACCGATACGGAGCCTTTGCCGATCGAATCGCTGGCCCCCGAGGTTTTGCCACCCGAGGAGACGCAGAATTCACCCGAAATTGTTCCGCCGGCGGAAACGGCGGAGGAGATACCTCTCGCGGACGGAGAATATGACGCCGAGGAGCTGCCGCTCGCTTCGGGAGAACCCGGTTTTTCCGAGGCTGAAGATACCGCCGCTTCGGAGGCGCCCGCTCGGGAGACTGGCGGCGCGAACCTGATAACAAGCTACACGGTTAATTTCACCGCGGCTCTTGACGGCTGGCCCAGATACGACTACGCGGTGTTTAATCTCTACTCGGCAAACGATGAGCTTTTGGGCTCACACACGGAATACATAAACAGTCTTGACAGCTTCAGTCTCACTTACGATGTTCCCGCGGCTCCGATCGGCACGGTGTATTATCTGGACGTGTCGGGCATAGACTCTATCGACTATTATGCCGATAACTACACTCTGCCGCTTTCGGAAAAACTGCCGCTTTACACATATGTGAACGATGACGGCTCGGTATCAAACCATGCCGACATGACGGCTCACATAAGAACACAGGATCCGATTAATATTTACGTCGACGGAAAGTATGTGCCGCTCACGTCGCCCGCTATTTTTGAGGGCTCGTCGATCATCGCGCCTCTCTCCGAGGTGGCGGAGGCGATCGGGATAACCGACTGCACGTATTATCCTCAGTATGACAGCGTTAAAGTAAAGACCGGCGACAATGAAATGCTGGTCAATATAGGCTACAGTTACATAACGGTTTTCGGCGAGGACAAATCGCTGAGCGTTCCGGTCTCAAACATCAACAGCCTGACATATATCGAGCTTCGTCCCTTTGTTGAGAGCTTCGGAAGCACTCTGGAGTATTTCGACGCGGGCGAGTATATAGACATTCATCTGACAAAGTCGCCCATGGCGCTTGAGTCGATAGCGGCTCTTGAGAAAAGAGCGAACGAGAGCGGAGTGGGAAGCTCCACAAACTACATGATCTGGGTAAACAAGCAAAAATTCAGATGCACGGTTTTTGAAGGCTCAAAAGGAAATTGGAAATGGGTCAAGGATTTCACGGTCGGAATCGGCGCCGAGGGCAGCGAGACGATCACGGGCACGTTTGAGTATTTCCAGGCGCAGGACAGATGGGCCTACGCGAATTACTATGTGGGTCCCGTAATGGTTTTCTACGGAAACTACGCGCTTCATTCGACGCTGCTGAGATACGACGGAACTCCGTATAACAATAACGTTGGTGTTAAATTATCATTGGGCTGCGTGCGCTGCCAGGCAAAGTACATAAACTGGCTGTCCGCCAACATGCCCTTTGGAACACGAGTATATATTACAGAATCATAAGAAGGAGGTATTGAGATGGACGACTTGACAATGCTTATAAAGCAGGAGATCAAGAAGCAGTACCGCAGTGTGCGTCAGTTCGCATTCAGCGTGGGTATCGCTCAGACAACTGTGGTAAGCGCTCTCAAAAACGGCATTTCGGGCACAGGTTTTAACACTGTTATGAAGATGTGTAAAGCTCTTAATATCAAAGTGTTCGACTATGAAATCCCGCTTGTTATTGATGACAGCGTTGTCACTCTTGTGCAAAAGTATAACGCTCTTGACAAACTCGCGGAGCATACTGTTCAGACTGTTCTTGATGTTGAGTATGAACGCTGTAAGGCGGACGCCGTTAAAAGCCCGGCGAAGTAGTTTTGGAGCGCACTTTTGTGTGTATGCGAAAGCGTTAAGGTATGACGCTTTCAGACTTGAAAAACGAAATAACAACTCACCAAAAGAAACAGAGCGGAAGCATTTTGCTTCCGCCCTTTCTTTTGTGGTTTTTTGCCGCGCCGCGGTTATTTTTCCGCCGCTTCCGCCACGGCCTTCGCCACGGCTTTGGCGATCCTCGGGTCAAAGGCCTTCGGAATTATATATTCCTCGCTCAGCTCGTCGTCCGGGATCAGTCCCGCGATGGCGCGGCAGGCGGCTGTTTTCATTTCCTCGGTTATGGCCTTCGCTCTCGCGTCCAGAGCGCCCCGAAAAATCCCGGGAAACGCGATAACGTTGTTTATCTGGTTGGGGAAGTCGGAGCGCCCGGTGCCCACGATCCTGGCGCCCGCCTCTTTGGCAAGGTCAGGCATGATCTCGGGCGTCGGGTTCGCCATCGCGAAAACTATCGCGTCGTCCGCCATTGAGCCAACCATGTCCTTGCTGACTATGTTCGGCGCAGAGACTCCGATAAACACGTCGGCGCCTTTCATCACGTCGGCGAGGCTGCCCGATTTTTTAGCTCTGTTGGTTATCTTTGACATTTTTTCCTGCTCGGGGTTCAGCCCGTCCATGCCCTCGCGTATCGCGCCGATCTTGTCGACCAGAACAATGTTCTCGGCGCCCATGTTCATCAGCATTTTGCAGATCGCGATCCCCGCGCTGCCCGCGCCGTTTATAACGATGTTCACATTCTCGATTTTTTTATTCACAACGCGGAGCGCGTTGATGATGCCCGCCGACACCACGATCGCGGTTCCGTGCTGGTCGTCATGGAAAACGGGAATATCCAGCGCTTCCTTGAGCCTGCGCTCCACCTCAAAGCAGCGGGGCGCCGCGATGTCCTCGAGGTTGATGCCCCCGAAGCCTGGCGCTATGTTTTTGACCGTCTCGACGATCTCGTCGGTGTCCTGCGTGTCAAGGCAGATAGGGAACGCGTCGATATCTGCGAAGTTTTTAAACAGCACGCACTTGCCCTCCATAACGGGCATGCCGGCCTCGGGGCCTATGTTCCCGAGACCCAGGACCGCGCTGCCGTCGGTCACCACAGCCACCAGATTGCCCTTTCGGGTGTAGTCGTAAACAAGGCCCTTGTCCTTTGCGATCTCGCGGCAGGGCTCGGCCACGCCGGGAGTGTAGGCGACCGAGAGCTCGTCCTTGTTGGTCGTGGCCGCCCGCGACGAGACCTCTATTTTTCCTTTAAGCTCCTTGTGGAGTTTTAGCGCTTCTTTGTTGTAGTCCATTTTATTTCTCCTTTTTATTTCTCTTTGTTTTTGTCGTAAAGTATTTTAAGTCCGTCAACGGTCAGCATGCTGTCGACGATATCTATCTCCTCGGATTCCCGGGAGATCATTTTCGCCAGTCCGCCCGTGGCGATAACCGCGGCGTCCCCGCCTATTTCTTTTTTGATCCTGCGCACAATGCTGTCGGTCATGCCCGCGTGGCCGTAGAGCGCGCCGCTCTGTATCGAGTTCACCGTGTTTTTCCCGATGGGCGAGGGCGGCTTCACGATCTCAACCTTGGGCAGCTTGGCGGTGCGCTCAAACAGCGCGTCCATTGAGATCTTCATGCCCGCGGTGATAACTCCGCCCACATAGCAGCCGCTTCTGTCGATCGAGCAGAAGGTGGTGGCGGTGCCGAAGTCAACGATTATCAGAGGCGGCTTGTATTTGTTTATCGCCGCCACCGCGTTCACTATCCTGTCCGCGCCCAGCTCTCTCGGGTTGTCCATTTTTATGTTCATTCCGGTCTTGATCCCGGGGCCCACTATCATGGGGCTGCAGCCTAAATATCGCTTGACCGCGTTTGTCAGCGAGTGCATGACCGTCGGCACTACCGAGGCGATCATAACGTCGTCTATTTGATCGGGCTTTGTGTTTTCGCTCCTCAAAAGCTGGCACAGCAGTATTCCGTACTCGTCGCTGGCCTTGTTGATGTCGGTGGCGATCCTCCAGCTGCGGATAAAATTATCCCCGTCGTAGAGCGCCGCCACAATGTTTGTGTTTCCTACGTCAATAGCAAGCAGCATAATATTTACCTCGTTATTATAAAATATGTTATATCAAAGAGTTTTCTTTATCTCGGCCTTGGCGCGGCCGTTCTCGTCCACCTCAAGCACCGCGTAGCTCATCCACGCGCTGCCCGGGTTCAGCATCAGCACTCCCGAGACCTCCTCAAGATACGGACGGTGGGTGTGGCCGAAAACGCAGATGTCGGCGCCTTGCTCCCTCGCCTTTAGCAGCAGGGTGTTAAGCCCGTACTTCACATGGTACTTGTGGCCGTGGGTCATGAATACCCGTTTGCCCGCGAACGTGAACGTCACGTCAAAGGGCACGTCGCGCACCGACCAGTCGTTGTTGCCGAGAACGACCGCCACGGGTATCCTCGGGTACTCCCGTCTGAGGGCGTCTGCGTCGCGCTGCACGTCCCCCGCGAACATTATCATCGAAACTCCGCCGTTTTTTATCTCGGCGTCGACCGCTTTTTTAAGCTCGCCGAAGCTGCCGTGGGAATCGCTGAGAACTACCGCTTTCATAAAGCCAAACCTCCTTTGGTAACTACCGATCAAATACCGCTGCTTACGCATGAATTTAATCGGTACTTACCTATGCAGTTATCGGAAAAATTATCCGACCCACCCATTATATCACATAAATATTTTTTTGTCACTATTTTTATAAAAATACATAGAATGTACTGTAGTATAATTTGATCCGAAAGGCGGAATGGTTATGAACATAAACGACATGACAAAAAATCTCGACAAAAACAAGCTTAATTCCATGCTCGGCGCCCTCGGCGGCTCGCTGTCCAAAGAGGATATGAGCGCGCTCAAAAAGGCGCTTGAGAGCCCCGATCTCGGCAAAAATCTGAGCAAGCTCAGCGCGGCGGACGTGAGCAGGGCGGTGAGCGAAAACAGCGGCGTCAAAAAAGCTTTGAGCTCAAACCCCGAGCTGATGAAAAATTTAAACGCTTTTCTTAAAAAATAACGGAATACATAAAGGGCGGTGATTTGATGAGCGGCGAGCTTGATCTCAGCGGCGCGGTTGAAAAGCTTAAAGAGATGATGAGCAGCGGCGAGGGCCGCGAGCAGATAAGCGGCATAATAAGCGCGCTCTCGGGCTCTGAGGGCGGCGAAGAGAAACCGCCCGAGCGGACGCCGATGGAAGAGGACGCGGCGGATTTTGAAATGATGGTGAAGATGGGAAAGGTCCTTGAGAGCGTAAAGCGGCGCGACACGGGCCGCGAAGCCGAGCTGCTCTACGCGCTGAAGCCGTACCTCCGCGAGTCGCGCCGCGCTAAAACCGACACCGCCGTCAGGATCATGGGAATGATCAAGGCTTTTTCGGTTCTGCGGGAAAACGGGTTCGATTTCGGATTTTAGGAGGCCGCCTATGTACAGACGCTATAATTCAAACAGTCCGCCCCGCGGCGGAGGAAGCTCCGCGCCGCAGGCAAATCTTCGGGACGCTCCACGCGGAGCGCAGGGCAGAGGCGCGGAACCGCCTCGGACGGGAAGCGCGCAGACGAAAAATTCCGACCGGGCAAAGCGCGAACCCGAGCGCGCCGCCGCGCCGCCGCATGCCGATCGGCATTCGGAGAGCGGCTTTCTCGACTCGCTGCTGGACATTCTGCCGAGCGAGCTGTATAACCGCCGCACGAAAAAAATACTAGGCCTGGTGACGGCCGAGGATCTGCTGCTTTTGGCTCTTATCCTGCTTGTCGCCGACAATGATGACGCCGACAAGGCGCTTATTTTCGCTTTGCTCTATATTCTTGCGGGGTGAATCTCCGCGCCGAGAAAATGTTAGAAATTTGTAATATTTTTGTGTTGACACGGTGCCCTGTTATGATATAATAATATTAGCTATACTTATTGTTGATAATTGTGATGTTATTCGATAAATTCGGAGGGTTTACAAATGAAAAAAATAGTGGCATGCGTCTTGCTTGCTGTGGTGCTGATAGTTTGCATGGGCATGAAGGGAATAGTTCCGGTGGATGTCAGCGACACAAGCGGCGATGAAATGGTAACAATGTACACCGAGGACGGCCGCAGCGAGCAGTTCACGCCGAGCGAGGCGGAGGAGCAAAAGACTGTCGGCTGGTACGATAATTTCAACGATGTTCTCACCACCATGTGGAAAGAGGACGGCAGCAGCATTATCGTGTATAACGCCGATGTTAACGAATACGAAAAGAATGGATACACATCCAACTACTCATCCATATTCGCGAAGGTGTTCAATCCCGAGACCGAGGAGGTCAAGGACGTGCTCAAGAGCGAGGTGCAGTCCTATGTGGACAGCGGCTGGAAGCGCGGCAACGGAAAACTTGACCCCGACGCCCCGATGATAGCGCTGACCTTTGACGACGGCCCCGGCGCCGAGACCACAAAGCGTCTGCTTGACGCTCTGGAGGAAAACAACGCCCGCGCCACATTCTTTATGCTGGGCGACCACATGAAGGGCGCCGCCGACACCATAAAGCGCATGCAGTCCCTTGGCTGCGACACGGCGAGCCACACCTACGACCACACGCAGCTCACAACTCTTTCGGGCGATTCGCTCAAGAGCCAGTTCGAAAAGAGCACAAATAATTTAAAGGACATCATCGGCGAGGGCCCGTCTACCGTGCGTCCGCCCTACGGCTCTTATAACGACTCGGTAAAGAGCGTCGCCAAGGAGTACGATCAGCCGATAATCCTCTGGTCGGTCGACACCCTCGACTGGAAGTCCAAGAACGCCGACGCGGTGTACAGCAACGTAATGTCAACGATCCAAGACGGAGACATTGTCCTGTTCCATGATATTTACGATTCGACCATCGACGCGGTGGTGCGTCTGATCCCGGCTCTGCTTGATGAGGGCTATCAGCTTGTCACCGTGACCGAGATGGGCGAGGCGAAGGTCGGCGGTTTGGAGCCCGGCAAGGTTTACACCGATCTGTGGCCGTCAACCGTCAAGTCGATCAACGGCTCGACTACATCCGGCGGCTCGGAAAAATCCGAAACTTCCGAAAAAACAAATTAATTAAAATAAATAAAACTAAAACCAAACCAAAAAACCACCGCTTCGGAACGTTTTCCGGAGCGGCTTTTAATAATCAAAGGCGGTATATTTATCGCTTGGATCGGGAGATAAGAGAAATTGAAGCAAATAATTAACATAGGCGGGAGCGGAACGCCTCGGGTCAAAGAAATGACGCTCACCGTGATAAGGCTGAGCATTCCGGCGATCATGGCGCAGATAAGCTCGATAATCATGCAGTATATAGACGCGGCGATGGTCGGAAGCCTCGGCGAGAGCGCCACTGCCTCGATAGGTCTTATAAGCACCACCATGTGGCTGATCGGCGGGCTGTGCGTTTCGCTCGCCACGGGCTTTTCTGTCCAGATAGCACAATTCGTCGGCGCAGGGGACAACGAGGGCGCGAGAAACGTTTTTCGGCAGGGTCTTATCGTAGCGCTTATGTTCGGCGCTCTGATCTCGGCGGCCGCTCTGTCGATAAGCCGTTCGCTGCCCGTTTGGCTGGGCGGCGCCGAGGGCGTGATCCAAAACTCTACGCGATACTTTTTCATATACGCCTGCGCGCTGCCGATCATGCAGATCAGAATGTTGTGCTCAAGCTCGCTCCAGTGCGGCGGCGATCTGAAAACGCCGGGGCTGCTCAATATCCTGATGTGCGCGCTTGATGTGGTGTTCAATTTTATATTTATTTTCCCGGCCCGCGAGGTTTTTGTTTTCGGCGCGCCCGTCCGTCTGTTCGGTTTCGGTCTCGGCGTCGCGGGAGCGGCTCTGGGCACGGCCTGCGCCGAGCTGTGCGCCGCGGCGCTGATGTTTTATTCGGCGGCCATCCGTTCCGAAATATTGTCGCTCAGGCTCGAGGGTTCATGGAAGATCAGGCTCAAGTGCATAAAGGCGGCGCTGCGCATCTCGATCCCGGCGGCGTTTGAGCACACGGTAATGTGTGGCGCGCAGGTGGTCACCACATTGATCGTGGCGCCGCTGGGAACCGCGGCGGTCGCCGCCAACTCTCTGGCTATCACGGCCGAGAGTTTATGCTACATGCCGGGCTACGGCATAGGCACCGCGGCGACCACGCTGGTCGGCCAGAGCATAGGAGCCGGCCGCAAGGATATCGCCAAGCGTTTCGCCGTGACCGCGGTGGTTCTGGGCGTCGCTATCATGTCGGCCGCGGCGGTGCTGATGTACGCGGCCGCGCCGTTTATGTTCTCGATGCTCACGCCGTCCGAGCAGGTCCGCGCGTTGGGAACAGATATCCTGCGAATCGAGGCGTTCGCCGAGCCGATGTACGCCGCGTCGATAGTCTGCTCGGGCGCGCTCCGCGGCGCGGGCGACACGCTGGTGCCAAGTCTTTTGAACCTGCTCACCATGTGGGGCGTCAGGATCACGCTGGCATTCGCGCTTGTGCCGCGGCTCGGCCTTAGAGGCGCGTGGATCGCCATGTGCGTCGAGCTCTGCGTCAGAGGAGTTTTGTTCCTCATCCGTCTCATGCGTGAAAAATGGCTGGAAAACAATATCATGCAGGGTTAAATTATTTTACAAAAAACGGGAACTTTATTTTACTTTTTGTCGTCTAATAAAGTAAGGTGAAGTTTTTAATATATTTTCAGATCAAAGGAAAGGTGAGTGTTATGAAAAAAAGATTATTGGCGCTGTGCGCGTCGGCTGCTCTCGCGCTGACAGCGCTGCCCACCGCTGCGGCGCCTCTCTACGACGGTGACAGAGTCGGAGCTTCCGTGTCGGAGCTTAGATCCATCTCGGTCATGAACGGCGATCCCGACGGCGCATTCAGAGAGGATGAGCGCATAACCCGCGCCGAGACAGCCGCGGTTATCGCGCGCATGGGCGCGTACCCCGACGGTGACGGAAATGTGTTCTCCGATCTTGCGGGCAGCTACGCCGAGGGCGCGGCGGGCGCGTTATGCGAGCGAGGCATAGTCAGCGGATATCCCGACGGGACGTTCAGACCCGCCGAGCTTGTGACCTACGGCGAGTTTGTCACCGCTCTCACGCGCTTTTATTGGTACGAGAGCGCCGGAACCGCTGCGCAGCTGAATTATCCCGAAGGTTATATAAGTGAGGCGGAACGGATAGGAATAACCGCCAAATTCAGGCCGGATCCCGATGAGCGGCTTACCGCCGCGGCTGAGAGCGTCAAGGCGGATCCCGGCGACAAGATCACGCGCGGAGACGCCGCGGTCATGGCCTGCAACCTGCTTTACACGCGCAAAAAAGACGGCGGCACGTTTTTGGAGAGCTTGATCTCGCGCAGCGGAGCGCCGACGGCGACGCCGGAGTCCGAGAGCGAAAACGCGTTTGCCTATAAGCTGAACTCGAGATTTGATAAGAGCGAAAATTATATGTTTTCGCCGATGTCCGTAAAGATCGCCATGGCCATGGCCGCAAACGGCGCGGAAGGCGAGACCGAAAAGGAGATTCTCACCGCTTTGGGAGTAAATGATCTCGGCGAGTATAACAAGAGCGTCAAGGAGCTGATAAAGCGTTATTCCGAAATCGACTCCGCTCAATTGAGCATCGCGAATTCGATCTGGCTCAACCGCGATTATTTTCCGGGCGCGAAAATGAAATTCGGCTCGGAGTTTGAAAAAGCGATCAACGATTTTTATAGCGGAACGAGCGAGATCGTCGGAGGCAGCGACGCGGCGCGGCGCGTCAACGAGTGGACAAGCGAAAAGACAAACGGCAAGATCCCGACGATAACAGACGACGGTGATTTTTTGGCGGCTCTGGTGAACGCGGTGTATTTTAAAGGCTCGTGGGTAGACGAGTTTAACGAAGATTCTACCAAGAAGGATATTTTCAAAAATTTTGACGGCACGGAGTCCTCGGTCGATTTTATGCGTCAAACCGAAAGTTTCGGCGTTTACAGCGATGATAAACTGAGCATGATAATGCTGCCGTACTGTGGCGGCGCCTCAATGTACATAAGCCTTGACGACGGCGGAGATATTGATTATGACCGATATTTTGACAAGATCGAATTTAACCGCGTAAAGCTCAAAATGCCTAAATTCAAGGTCGAGACCTCAAAAGAGCTCAAGGATTATCTGAATGACATGGGAATAGCCTCCGCGTTTGATCAAAACAGGGCGGATTTCGGAAAAATGATCGAGGGCGTTCCCGACGGGTATTCCGTTTATATCGACAAAGTGCTGCACAAGACATATATCAGCGTTGATGAGGAAGGCTCCGAAGCCGCCGCGGCGACGGCGGTCTTGGCCGCTCCGGGAGCCGCGGCTCCTGATCCGAGCGAGCCGATAGAGTTTAACGTTGACCGCCCGTTCACATTCATAATACGCGACTGCAAATCCGGCGAGATCCTATTTATGGGCAGGATATGTAAGCTGTAATCTTCTAAATCAAAGGCGCGCCGATATATACAGCGCGCCTTTTGAACTGTAACCGATTTGTTACTTGAAAAAATTGTCATAGTATGTTATTATATATGTGGCAGCAAAAACTGCAAGTGCGGATCTGTTTCGCGCGGAGAAACACCTTTGCGCGAATAAAACGCGCAATCGTAAAAGGCAGAGATAGAAACGTAGAGACGGTTGGTCGCTTCATTCCTTTCTAAACACTTAACATCGTGTTTAAGACACAAAGAAAGGAGTGATAGCATATGAAAAAAGTTTTTTTCAAAATAGCTTTTGCTCTTATGGTAATTGCTGTGATACTTACAGTATTTTCACCATCTGTGCAATAAAAAACACAACCGCCTTTAAAGTTTAGCAGCTAAAGGCAGTTGTTTTATATACTTCCCGAAGCGGCTGACCGTTTTTACGCTCTGCCGTTTCTCTTTCTATGATTATTATATATCATTATTGCGCTTTTGTCAAGAGATTTATGTAAATCATATATAAATTGCGCAACCGGTTATTATTTTATGTATACCTCAAATTAAACTAAAAATATTTATTGTTAAAAATCCAACGCTCATTTTGTGAAAATATATACAATTTAGCTATTGCATTTCATGTTAATGCCTGTTAAAATACTTTATGTATATTCAGAAACTATAGCATTGAGGTGCGAACATGAGTGAATTTATTGACCTGATAAAACGGCAGGATATGGACGGCGTCAAGGAGATGCTCTCCCACAGCGCCAGACTTGTGGATGAGTGCGACGAAAACGGTATATCCGCGGCGTTCCACATGATAAGGACCGGCGATATGAAGTGGGTAAAGTTTTTGGTCGAATACACCTTCGCCAGCTTCAACGAGTGCGATTTCAGGCATCGCGGCGCGCTGCACGAGGCGGTCATGACAGGCGATCTTGAAATAGTCAAATACTTTGTGGAGCGCGTGGGCCTTGACCCCTGCCAGGGCGACAGACATCTGATAACGCCTTTTGAGCTGGCAAGAGAGCACGGCTTTGCCGATATAGAAAAATATTTTGAACAGGTGGTCGGCTGCAAATTCGAGGATATGTACCAAAACCCCGTGCGCCGCGGATTCTACGCCGACCCCTCGATAGTGCGCGTGGGCGAGGACTACTATATGGTGAACTCATCGTTCGTGTTCTTCCCCTGCATACCGATCTCACACTCGACCGATCTGGTGCATTGGCAGAGCATAGGCCACGCCATAACCAACCCCGAGTGGGCGCACCTTGACGGTCTCGAAGGCGGCAGAGGCTACTGGGCGCCCGATATATCGTACCACAACGGGAAGTTTTACATAACGGCCACTCTGCGCTACAACGACAGCGAGAAAGTGAAGCGCAGACAGATAATCGTGTCGTCCGAAAAGCCCGAGGGCCCGTATTCCGAGCCCGTGTTTATCGACGAGGACGGTATCGACCCGTCGCTGTTCACCGATGTGGACGGCAGACGCTACATGCTGCTGAACCGCGGCGCAAGAATTTTTGAGCTCAACGAGGACGCCACCGAAAAGATCTCCGAGGCGAAGCTTTTGTACTACGGCGACAACAAGCGCGCCCCCGAGGGCCCGCATCTGATACACAAGGACGGATACTACTATCTGTTCCAGGCCGAGGGCGGCACAGGGGAGCAGCACTGCGTGACCGTGTCGCGCAGCAAGACTCTGATGGGAGTGTACGAGCCCTGCCCCTACAACCCGATACTGACGCAGCGCGACTACACCGCGCCTATCACCTGCGCGGGCCACGCCAAGCCGGTTCAGACTCAAGACGGCGACTGGTACGTGGTGTACCTCTGCAACAGGAGTCTTGACGGAAAATACGCCATGCTCGGCCGCGAGACGTGCCTCGACCCGATCACATGGACGCCCGACGGCTGGCCGATCGTGAATAATCTGAACGGCCCCAGCACTCTCCAGAAAAAGCCCAAGCTGAAGCCCGCGCCCAACGAGCCCGGAGCCAGCTACGACAGCTTTGACGACGGAAAGATAAAGCCGTTCTGGATGTTCTCGGGAATCCCCGAGGAGGACGGATTCAGACTGGAGAACAGCAGACTGTACATAAAGGGCTCAAGGGAGCCGCTCAGCTCCAGAAAAGCGGTCAACTTTATTGTGCGCCGCCAGCCCGACTTTAACTTCGACGTGATCTGCAAGATGGACGTCCTGCCCGACCTTGACTATGAGCAGAACTACGGCCTGACCGGATACTACGACGAGCTGACCTACTTTACCTTCGGAATTTACAGAAACGGCGAGAGGGGCTACGCGCTCAAGCTGTTCGAGAAGATAGACGATGTGGAGCGGTTCACCCACTATGTGGGTCTGCCGGGCCTCACAGACACTATATATTTAAAGATCGAGACCGACGGCCTGCGCCGCGTGTTCTCATACAGCATAGACGGAACGAATTACAGAAAAGTATACACGGCGGACAATATTTACTACCTCTGCGCCCAGGCGATCAAAAAGGGCAAGCGCTTCACGGGCGCTATGGTAGGCATGTACGCCTACAGCGGAAAGGACGAGCCCATATACGCCGCTTTTGACGAGTTCCGCTGCATCAGGAGACATTTCAGAGATGAATAAGACAGGATTTATCGGTGCCGGCAAAGTCGGCACCGCTTTCGGTAGTTATATTAAATCCCGCGGCGCGGACCTCGCCGGCTATCACTCGCGGACGAGAGCGCACGCGGAGGAGGCGGCCGAATACACGGGCAGCCGCGCCTATGAGAGCATGGGCGCCCTTATCGCGGACTGCGACATGATTTTTGTCACGGTCGCCGACGGGGCAATAGAGGATGTTGCGGAGAATATCGCCGCGCTTGATCTGAGTCTCGGCGGCAAAACATTCTGCCACACCTCGGGCGCGCTTTCAAGCGAAGTCCTGAGGGCGCTGAAAGAGCGCGGAGCGGAGACCGCGAGCGCTCACATGCTGCTGGCGGTGAGCGATCGGAGCTGCGATTTTTCGGACGCTTTTTTCACTCTTGAGGGAGACTGCGAAAAGGCGGCGGCTCTGCTCGATGTCTGCGGAAATAAATACAAGATAATCAAGCCCAAGAACAAGGCGCTCTACCACGCGGCGGCGGTGTTCGCCAGCAATTTCGCGGTGGGACTTTCGGATATCGCCTGCGGACTGTTGGGCGACTGCGGATTTTCGGACGGCGAGGCTCTCGCCGCGCTGTCGCCGCTGATAATAAACAACGCGCGGAACATAGCCGAAAAAGGCCCCAAAGCGGCGCTGACGGGCCCGGTGGCGCGCGGCGACTTCGGCACGGTCAAGCGCCACCTTGACTGCCTGTCAAGCGCCCCGCTCGCCAAAGAGGTGTACGAGATAATGACAAAGATTTTGATAAAAATGACAGATAAAGGAGAGATTTAATGATAACAACAAAACAGCGGGCGTATCTGCGCGGGCTTGCCAACCGCGTTCCCGCCTTGTACCAAATAGGAAAAGACGGCATAAACGAAAACGTGGTAAAACAGACTCTCGACGCTCTTGAGGCGAGAGAGCTGATAAAATTCCACGTTCTCGACAGCGCGTTCATGACCGCGCGTGAGGCGGCGGTTGAACTTACAGAAGCCACCGGCGCGGACGTGGTGCAGGTCATAGGCAATAAATTCGTGCTGTACAAAGAATCAAAAGACCACAAGCAGATAGTGCTTGACTGACGGAGCTGATCATATGAAAATCATTCATCTGTCCGACCTGCATCTGGGCAAGCGGGTAAACGAGTTCTCGATGATACCAGAGCAGGAAAACGCGATAGAGCAAATTATAAAAATAACCCGTGAAGAAGAACCCGACGCGGTGATAATCGCCGGCGACGTGTACGACAAGTCACAGCCCTCGGCCGAGGCGGTGCGCCTTTTCGACAGGCTGATCTGCGGCCTGTCGGATATCTGCGCCCACATTTTTGTTATCAGCGGTAACCATGATTCGGCGGAGCGCATAGCCTTCGGCGGCAGGATAATGGAGCGCGGCGGCGTGCATATGTCGCCCGTGTATGACGGAAAAACCGAGCCTCATATCCTGCGCGACGAATACGGCGAGGTGGATTTTTTCATGCTGCCTTTTATAAAGCCGTCGCATGTGCGCGCGGTTTTTGATGAGGCGGACATAAGCACGTATACCGACGCGGTTCGATGCGCGGTGGAGGCTATGAAAGTGAGGCCCGACCGCCGCAGCGTGCTGATAACTCATCAGTTCGTCACCGGCGCAGGGACCTGCGATTCCGAGGAAATTTCGGTGGGCGGCAGCGACAATGTTGACGCGTCGGTTTTCGAGCCTTTTGACTATGTGGCCCTCGGTCATATCCACGGCCCGCAGCATATAGGCAGAGAGACGATCAGATACTGCGGAACGCCGCTTAAATACTCGTTTTCCGAGGAGAACCACAAAAAGTCCGTGACGATAGTCGAGCTTAGAGAAAAGGGCGTCGTGAAGATCAAAACGGTGCCAATCGTTCCGATACACGATATGCGAAGCATAAAGGGCAAATACGATGAGCTGATGTCTAAGGCGTTTTATGAGGGCACCCGAAAGGACGACTACCTCAGGATCACGCTCACCGACGAGAGGGACATACCGAACGCGGTGTCGAGACTTAGGACGGTTTACCCCAATATAATGCGGCTGGACTACGACAATTCACGCTCCCGAGCGGGAGCCGCGGAGCTTAGAGCGGCGGAAACCGAGCTGAGGACGCCCGCGGAGCTGTTCGCAGAGCTTTTCAAAAAGCAGAACAACAAAGAAATGACCGACGAGCAGAAGGATATCCTCGGCGGCATGATAGAGAAGATATGGGAGGGTGAGCGATGAGACCTCTTAAACTGACCGTTTCGGCATTCGGCCCGTACGCCGAAAAGACCGAGATAGACATGGAGGCGCTGGGCGAGCGCGGCCTGTATCTGATAACAGGCGACACGGGCGCGGGCAAGACTACGATTTTTGACGCGATAACCTACGCGCTGTACGGCGCGGCCAGCGGTGAGAACCGCGACCCGTCGATGATGCGCTCAAAATACGCCGGGCCCGACACTCCGACCTATGTGAAGCTTGTGTTTGAGTACGGCGGAAAAGTGTATACCGTGAAAAGGAACCCCGAATACACGCGGCAGGCAAAGCGCGGAGGCGGCACCGCGACGCAGCGGGCGGAGGTCGAGCTTATTCTGCCCGACGACAGGATAATTACCAAAAACAAAGAGGTTTCAGACGAGATACGGAACATAATCGGGCTCGACCAAGAGCAGTTTTCAAAGATCGCGATGATAGCGCAGGGCGATTTTTTAAAGCTGCTGCTGGCGCCCACTTCGGAGCGTCAGATAATATTCCGTGATATATTCAAAACCGAGCATTTCAGCGATTTGCAGAACGAACTCAAAAACGCGGCCTCGGCCGCTCTTTCAGATTGCGAAAGGCTGAGCGGCGAGATCAGGCGCTGCGCCGATTCGGCGGTTTTTGATGGTGAGAAATACGGCGAGATTTTCGGCGCGGAATATATCAGAGCCGACGCGGCCGTCGAGGCGCTCGGAGAGATAATCGAATCGGACGAGGCGAAAAGCGAAAACCTGGCGAGCGAGACAGAGCGGCTCGCTAAGAAACTCGAGGATATGAACCGCCGAATCGGAAAGGCGGAGGAGACCGAGGCGGCGCGCAGGGCGCTTGCCGACGCGGAAACGAAGCTCAAAGAGGCCGAGCCCGAGCTCGCGCTGCTTAAAAACAATCTGGACGCCGAGCGCGCTAAACAGCCCGAGCGCGCCAAGCTCGAGTCGGAGGCCGCGGTGCTTGAGAGCGCCCTGCCCGATTACGACGAGTCCGACAAAATATCGGAAGTTTTAAAAGCAAAACAAAGCGAGGCGGCGAATGAAAATCAAAAAGCCGACGCGCTTAAAATCAAAATAAATGAGATAACCGAAGCTTTAGGCGGACTTAAACTTGAGAGGGAAAAGCTTTCGGGCGCGGGAGAGCGGCGCGAAAAGCTGACGGCGGAACTTAAAAAAACCGAGACGCGCGAAAAGCGTTTGAAAGAGCTCGCGCAAAGAATGGATGAATTAAAAAAACACCGAAACAGGCTGAACGAAGCGTGGGCAAAAAAAGAAAAAACAGCCGCTGAAACCAATGCGCTCAAGGATATTTCGGACAAGATGAACAAAGCGTATTTAAAAGAGCAGGCAGGGATCTTAGCCGAAGATTTGAAAGACGGAGAGCCGTGTCCGGTATGCGGTTCAACGTCACATCCCAATCCCACGTCCAAATCCGAGACCGCGCCGACCGAGGCGGAGCTTGACGAGATCATGGACCGCATTGAGAGAGCCGAGCGCATCGAGCATCAAGCAAATGAGGCGTATATCGAAATGCGGAGACACGAGGCGTCACTTTCGGGAGAATGTGAAAACCGCGGCTCGGATCTGATGGACACTGCCGACTTGGGCGAGATCGCGGAGCGCCTGCCCGACGCGGCAGACGAGGCGGAGGAAGAGCTCAATCTGCTGAGAGCGGAGCTTAAAACCGAAAAATCCCGAGCGGCGAGGGCGGCGGAGCTTGAAAATTTGATCCCCGAGACCGAGAAGAATCTGCGTGAGGCCGAGGCGGAGCTTGCGGGTTCCGAAAAGAAGATAGCGGCGCTTGGCGCCGAGATCGACGAAAAGAGCGGCTCTCTCAAAAAACTGAGTGAAAAGCTCAAATATGACAGCCGCGCGGACGCGGAAAAGCGGCTCCTGAAAATCAGATCAGAGATCGGAAATATCGAGGCGGCGCTGAAATCGGCCGAAGAGAGTTTTGACAAAAAATCCGCGGAGGTGTCGGCGCTGCGCGGCAGCGTCAAGTCGCTGTCGGAGCGGCTAAGTGACGCGCCCGTGATCGACCTTGAAAAGCTGGCAGGCGAAAAGGCGGAGCTTGACCGCGAGTCGGCGGAGCTGAGAGAAACTTCCGCGGACCTCGCGCTTTCGATAAAGACAAACAGAGCGGCGAGAGACGGGATCGCGGGTTCTGCGGAAAAACTCGCGTCTGCCGAAAAAAGATATACCGCGGTGCGCGAAATGGCCGACACAGCCGGCGGAACTCTGAGAGGGCGCGAAAAAGTCATGCTTGAGACCTATGTTCAGACCGCGTATTTTGACAAGATCATCGCCTGCGCCAACACCCGTCTGCTGATCATGACCGACGGCAGATACGAGCTCAGGCGTCAGGCGGAGGCGGATAACAACCGCAGTCAGAGCGGACTTGAACTCAGCGTGGCCGACCACTGGAGCGGCACCGAGCGCAGCGTGAAAACCCTGTCTGGCGGCGAGTCGTTCATGGCGTCGCTGGCGCTGGCGCTGGGTCTTTCGGACGAGGTGCAGGCCTCGGCAGGGGGCATAGCCCTTGGCACAATGTTTGTCGACGAGGGCTTCGGCTCGCTTGACGAGGACTCCCTGCGCCAGGCAATAAACGCGCTGAGCGGTCTCACCGACGGCAATCGCCTTGTCGGTATTATCTCGCACGTCGGGGAGCTCAAGCAGCGGATAGACAAGCAGATCATAGTAACCAAACAAAAAAGCGGCGGCAGCCGCGTGAAAATAGTGTGCGATTAATTTTTTAGGAGGGAGCTAAAATGAAAAAAATTTTCGGAATTGTTGTTGGAGGAATAATGGCGGGTTTCACGCTTTCGATAAGCTGCGCCGTTAAGCTCTCAGTCGAAAACGGTGTCGTCGGCGCGTTTCTGTTCAGTCTCGGCCTGTTCACGATCATAACCTTCGGCTTCGGGCTGTACACGGGCAAGGCTGGATATATGGCGACAAATCCGCCCTCGTACATAGGCGAGGTCGCGCTGGTGCTGCTGGGCAACTTTATCGGCTCGGCGATAGGCGGCACGCTGCTGGGGGCGACAAGGCCCGGAGCGGCGCTTATCCCAAAAGCGGCGGAGCTGATGAGCGGAAAAATGAGCGACGGGTTAATAAGCGTTTTCGTGCTAGCGGTGTTCTGCGGCATGCTTATGTTCATCGCGGTCGACGGCAGCCGCCGGCTGCGCGAGGCGAAAAATTTCACCGGCGCGCTGTTTATAGTCTGCCTGCCGGTGATGGTGTTTATTCTGTGCGGCTTCAACCACAGCATAGCCGATATGGGATACTTTTTCATAAGCCGCTGCGCGAATTTGACCAAGGCGCCGCTGTATTTTGTCTTGGCGATACTGGGCAACGCCCTCGGCTGCATGCTGATACCTTTGGCCGAAAAAGTGACGATGCAGGGATAGTGAACGTTGTTCCCCCCTCAGTCGGGCAAAGCCCGACAGCTCCCCCGAGGGGGCGCCTAATTAGTGCCTCGCCCCGGGAGGAGGTGTCAGGCGAAGCCTGACGGAGGTGGGAACATAGTCTCTAGTCCCTATTTCCTAGTCTCTACGTTGTCCCCGCGGTCGACTACTATTCTGTAGCCGGCGGATCTTACTCTTTGTTCAAGGCAGCCGCGGCATTCGGCGGCCTCCTCGCCGGTGCAGATCTTGTTTTCGTAAAGCTCGTATTTTTTCCTTACCGACACGGGCGACAGGTTGGGCATAACCACGTTGGCGCCCGCTTTGAGCCCCATTTCGCGCCCCAGCGGATGTATGGTGCCGAGGGCCGTGGTGGCGGGTATCAGAGCCGTGGGGAACATGAGCCGCAGAATGGAAATAAGGCGAAGCGTCAGCTCAAGGCTGCCGCTTTTTTTGTCCTTAAAAGGCGTGTCCTTGTGGGTGATATACGGGCCTATCCCGATCATATGGGGCCCCAGCTCCTTTAGGAATCTCAGATCCGAGATCAGATTTTCCGTGGTCTGGTACGGCGAGCCGACCATAAATCCCGAGCCCACCTGATATCCGATGTCTTTCAGGTCAAACAGACATCTTTTTCGGTTTTCAAGGCTCATCCCGCTCGGGTGCAGACTGGAGTAGTGGGCGCTGTCGGCCGTCTCGTGGCGCAGCAGATAACGGTCGGCCCCCGCGTCGAAGTACGCCTTATAGCTTTCTCTCGGTTTTTCGCCGATCGACAATGTTATGGCGCAGTCGGGATATTTCTGCCGTATTTCCGACACGATACGGCACACGCGCTCATCGGTATAGTACGGGTCCTCGCCGCCCTGCAGCACAAAGGTGCGGAAACCGAGCTCGTATCCCTCGGCGCAGCGCGACAGGATCTCGCTGCGGCTCAGGCGGTACCGTTCAGCGTTTTTGTTGGAGCGGCGTATTCCGCAGTAGTAGCAGTCGTTTTTGCAATAATTGGTAAACTCGATAAGGCCGCGGATATAAACGTCCGCGCCGTACCATGTCCTGCGGATTTTGTCCGCGGCTTCGCGCAGCACTTCGTCGTATTTGTTTGTCTCAAGCAGTATTTTAAGCTCGCCGTCGTTCAAGTCTTTATCTGCCGCCAATCGGCTTATTATGCTCATATGCTCACCCCTGTTGATTAACCAAAAAGCCCGGCTGAGCCAGGCTTTGACCGTTACTTTTGGTTTTCTTCTTTTCTGACTTTTATCGCGAAGGCCAGATAGGTCGCCGGTATCAGAAGCGATATCAATGATCTTATAATGTCCGTAACAATACTGCCGCCGCTTGATATCTGAGTGCTCGAATAGCAAACGGAGAACATTTGCACTATGAACGTAACAAATCCCATCGCGTACGCCTTGCCGATCTTTGATGTATCCTTAGAGGCTTTCAGGCCGAATATTCCGGTGATCAGCATAATTATCGAGCTTATAAGACCAAATACTCCGGCAAAGAGAAATACTTTTCCCAGAGTCTGCGCGTCCTGAGGGGTGATCGGGTCTCCGGCGTCGGTGGTTATGCTGCTGAGGTCCGGGCTGTTGCTCATAAAATTCGCGAGTCCGCCGCTTGCCAGTGAACAGATCGAGATGATTATTCCCGCGACTACCAGAACGATAAGGATTATGGACATAACCTTTAAGCCTTTTTGTGAACTTGTCATAGTTTTAACTCTTTTCTTGTATTTTATATCTTTATTATGTAAATTATAACACATAAAATATTACAATACAAGAAAATTACAGAGATTAACACAAGCTTAAACTGTTTGTAATATTTATTTTTTTCTTATTTCTCGCATAAATGCCTCGACGCGGTTAAGCGCCTCGTTGATGTTTTTTATCGAGTAGGCATAGGAGCAGCGTATAAAGCCCTCGCCGCTCTCGCCGAAGGCGTTGCCCGGAACGACCGCCAGCTTTTTGCTGTGGAGCAGGGTCTCGCAGAACGTGTTGGAGTCCATGCCCGAGCTCTTGATGCAGGGGAAGCAGTAGAACGCGCCCTTGGGCTCGAAGCACTCGAGGCCGATGGCGTTAAAGCCGTCCACTATGACCTGCCTGCGGTAGTTGTAGTCGTCGCGCATGATCTTGATATCGCGGTCGCCGTTTCTCAGTGCCTCGATCGCGGCGTACTGCGCCGTTGTGGGCGCCGACATTATCGCGTATTGGTGCACCTTTGTCATAGCCTTTATCAGCGCGGGGTGTCCCAGAGCGTAGCCCAGTCTCCAGCCGGTCATAGCGTAGCTCTTTGAAAAACCGCTGACGATAACGGTGCGCTCGTACATATCGTCAAGCTCCGCGATAGACACGTGCCTCTCGTCGCCGTATGTAAGCTCGGCGTATATCTCGTCCGAGAGCACCATGATATTTGTGCCGAGCAACACTTCGGCTATTTCCTCAAGATCGGCGCGGGTCATGATCGCGCCCGTAGGATTGTTGGGATAGGGCAGCACCAGAATTCGCGTTTTCGGCGTTATCGCGGCTCTCAGCTCGTCGGCGGTCAGACGGAAATCATTTTCCGCCTTGGTCTCGATGGCGACCGGAACTCCGCCGGCCAGCTGCACCAGCGGCTTGTAGCACACAAAGCTCGGCTCGCAGACAAGGACCTCGTCGCCGCGCTCAAGCGTGGCGCGCAGAAAAAGGTCGATCGCCTCGCTGCCGCCCACGGTCACGACCGACTGGGTCAGCGGATCGTATTTCAAACCGAAACGGCGCTCCATATATTTGCTGATCTCGATCCTCAGTTCTTTAAGTCCCGAGTTAGAGGTGTAGTGGGTGTGTCCCTTTTCAAGGGAATATATGCCCTTGTCTCTGATGTGCCAGGGCGTCACAAAATCGGGCTCGCCCACGCCTAGGGAGATGCAGTCCTTCATCTCGGCCGCGATATCGAAAAAGCGCCGAATTCCCGAGGGCGGCATTTCCGACACGGTGCGGTTCACCATGGCTCGGGGATCAAACTTTGAGCTCATAGCGAAATTACCTCCCTGTCGTCGTCATCGGGGAGCTTGCAAACGACCCCGTCAAACTTGTAGCGCTTTAAAACAAAGTGGGTCGCGGTGCCCACAACCGAGTTCATGGTGGCGAGATGCTCGGATATGAACGACGATATCTCGCGGATATTGGCGCCCTCGACCGTGATGCCGAAATCGTAGCTTCCGCTCATCAGGTTGACCGACTTGACCTCGGGGTACTGATAGATGCGCTCGGCTATCCTGTCAAATCCCAGGCTCTCCATCGGCGTTACCCGAAGCTCGATATACGCGGTCACCGAGTCGGCGCCCGAGGCTTTGTCCCAGTTGACCTTGGCGCCGTAGCCCATGATAACGCCCTCGTCCTCCATCTGTTTGATAAGCTCGGCCACGCGCCCGGGCTCGGCTCCCGTCATCTTGGCGATCTCCTCGTTTGTTGTTCTGCAGTCGCTGTGCAGAATGTCAAGAATTTTGCTTTTTAATGTGTCAGACATAAAATAAAACTCCTTTCATCTAATCGCGGTTTTTCAGCTGATACCGCTCAGCTCTTGGTACAGCGTTTTGGCGTAGCTGTCGGTCATGCCGCAGATCGAGTCGGTCACAAGCAGCAGCCTTAAATACAGCTTTTCGCCCTCGTCCTTGTCCTTTGAATAAAATCTGTAGTTCTGTATGTAATTGTCGGAAATTATGCTCATAAGCTTTTGGTCGATTGCCGACAGCTTTTTGCCGGTGTCAAAATCCACGGCCGCGTAAGCCAGCTTGTCAAGCAGAAAGTCGAGCATGGTGCCCGCGGCTATCTCGGTGCGCAGTATCTGCTTCGACAAGAACGCCCGCTCGTAGGCTATATTGCTCAGCGCCTTTGATATGGGATTTTCGATCGATACGGACAATAAGTCCGCGGTAAACTCTCCGCTCATTATCGCGGAGTAGTTTTCGCAAAAGCTCGCTGTGGCGCCGCGCAGCATCATGGTTTGAACGTGTATCAGCCAGTTCTGCACCGCGTTGACGTTCGGGTCCGAAACGTTTCGCGCTGCTGCCTTCTCACGCGCTTCGGCAAGCATTTTGATCAGCCTTTCGTACTCCGCCTTTTCCTCGTCGTTTCGGCAGGCGCCCGAGTACCGCTCACTTTTGAGGTCGCTAATTAAATCCTCAAACGAGATCAGGCCTTTTTTGATCGCATCCTCTATATCGGCGGTCTTGTAGGCTATATCGTCGGCCGCCTCCAGAAGATAGGTCAGCGGATAGCGCATGCTTCCCGCGCCCGTGGAGCTTGTTATTTCCTCGAACAGATCACTTTCGGCGAGATAATAACCCATTTTTTTATCTTTTATATTGCCGCTCTTTTTGTTGATCCCCGTGGATGGCACCGGATACTTTATTATCGTGTTGAGCAGCGCGTATGTCAGGTGCATTCCGTTCTCGTCCACCAGATAGTGGAGCTTGGTAAGCAGCCGCAGCGCCTGGGCATTGCCCTCAAAATTCAGCAGATCGCCCCGCATCTGAGGGGATAAAATGTTATTCGGGTCAAGCTTGTCAAGGTTTTCCGCGAACCAGTCGCGGATCGCGGTCTCTCCGAAATGCCCGAAGGGCGGATTGCCGATATCGTGGAGCAGACCGGCGCACTCAAGTATGCTGCACGCCGTGTCTTTGACGCTTTCGTCGACCTCGGGGTCAATATTGTCTTTTATTATACTCGTGAAGCAGGACTGCCCCAGCGACTTGGCGAACGACGACACCTCAAGCGAGTGCGTCAGCCGCGTGCGCACAAAGTCGCTCTTGTCAAGCGGAAAAACCTGCGTCTTGTCCTGCAGTCTGCGGAACGAGGCGCTGCCGATTATTCGGTGGTAGTCTCTCTGAAACTCGGTGCGCAGATCGTCATACTGCTTTTTGCCCGCGTTTCCCGCTCGTTTGTCCGACAGAAGCGTGTTCCAGTTCATGAATTATCCTCCGTTAGTTTATTGTTTTTGTTTCATCGGGAAAAAGTCGAACCTGGGCTCCAAGAACTTGATCGGGTGCTCGGTCTCGCCCATTGCTCCGCAGAACTCGGTCAGCGTCTCAAAGATATGCTCCCAGCTCCAGATCTCCTCGGGCAGAGCCAGATATTCTCTCAAAAGCTCGGTTCCCTCGGGCGCTATCGGGTGCATCAGTGTCATGGCGGTTTTCACCATGTGCAGCGTGTCGGTGATAACTTGGTTCCTGGCGGTCCCGTCGCCCTCGGCCTCCCTGATGTTTTTCGCCCAGTATTTGTTGGCGTCTCTTATATATGTGTCCATCAGGCTCATGATCGAGTGGAACTCGAACTTATACATGAACCTTTCGTATTTGAGTATCGTCTCTTTGGCGTAACGCAGGACATCGTCCGACACGCGGCCAATTGGCAGCTTCGACTCGCCGTATTTTTGTATTGTGTAGAAGCAGGAGCGGGCCACGCGGTTGAACACGCCCGAGAGCATTTTGCCTTCGCGCTCAACGGGATCGGGGTCCTTTTCGTTCGCGTCGGGGTTCAGCGGCTTCGGCCTGAAGCTCACGCTTTTGAGGCTGAGGCCCAGTCCCAAAAAGTGGGCGCGCAGCTGCTCGGCGGTGTAATGCTCGAGCAGATCGGCCGCCATGGGAGGCTTCACGTCGCCGCTGCTGCTGGCCTTTTTGTTGAGGAACAGAATGTGATTGTTCGCCACCAGAGTAGGCATCGCCATCTGTCCGTTCTTGGGAGAGGCTGTGATGTCGTCCTTTCCCTGAAGCGCCATGAACATCGCCGGTTCGGCTATGCCGTAGAAATATATATTGTCCTGGCCGATAAACTGATATACTTCCGCGTCGCGGCTCAGCCAGTATTTTTCCCACTCGTCGTCAGGCTTGCCCTGCTGCTTTAAATAGGTTTTTGTGAAGGATATGGGAGCCCAAAGCGACTCGGGCCAAACCCAGATAGTCAGCCCGTCCTCGCCCTCGAGCACCGGCGCGGGAACTCCCCACTCGATGTTTCCGGTCAGGCGGAAGGGCACGAGCGTTTTGCCCGCGCGGAACCGGATCCCGTTCTCGTTCAGCAGGTCCTTCGCGCTGTCGCGGTCGCTCAGATTTTTAAACTCAAGGGTGAACGAGGATTTTTTCTCGTCAGCTATGAGCTTGTGCTCGGGCATTTTATCTTTTATAGCCTCGTATCCATCAAGAAAATCGTTCTTGACGTATATCATCGGGGGCAGCATAAACTCGCTGATGGTGTTATAAACCAAGGCGCGGGAGTTTTCTTTGGATTTGAGACCCTCGGCGAAATCCTTGAGCAGCTCCGAAAATTTGGTCAGGTCGATGTACCAGTTGGTAACGTCGCGCATTTCGGGGGTCTCGCCGGTTATCGTGCTTTTGGGGTCGATAAGGTCGGCGGGCATGTACTGGTGGCCGAGGGAGCACTCGTCGGCGTAAGCCTTGTCGCTCTGGCACTTGTCCACAGGGCACTTGCCCACGACCTGCCTGCCGTTTAAGAACTGGCCCGCCTTGGCGTCATAGAACTGCGAAGTTACCATCTTTTCAAGGTGCCCGTTTTTGTACCAGGTCTCCATCAGCTCGCGGCTGACCTCGGCGTGGATATCCTTCGCCTCGTCAAGACCCGAGGCGCCGAACAGGCTCAGGCTTATCCCGTATTTTTCGAGAGTGTCCTTCTGGCTCTCGTGATTCATTCGCACAAAGTCCTCGATCGTGCCGTCAAACTCTCCGTCCTCGCGGAGCTTGCGGTAACTCTCAACGATGGGCGAGCCGTAGCAGTCGGTACCCGACACGAATATGACGTTGTCCTTTCCGATCCTGTCTCTCAGGAACCTGGCCAGACAGTCCGCCTGCACAAACACTCCGCCCACATGACCGAAGTGCAGCTGCTTGTTGCCGTAGGGCATGCCGCCCGTGATGACCGCGCGCTTGGGGAATTCGGGGCGCGGCAGGTCGAATATATTAACTTTTTTGGGTCTGAATCGCTCGTTGTTTTGATTTTTCTTGTCCTTCTTACCCATAATTTCCTCCTATTGACTTTTTATTTGCAGGCTTGTGTCAGCGGGTTTTACGCGTTCTCTATTCTTCTCCGCATTTCATCCTCGCCGATTATATGACATATCTCCCAAAGGTCGGGGGAGTTTGTCCGTCCGGTCAGCGCCACGCGGATGACCGAGCTGACGTCGCTGACGCTGCCCTTGTACATGTCAGGATTCTTTTTGAAGTCCTTGGGCTTCACAGCGTAACCCATGTCGGCTGTGATGTCGCGTATCTTCTGGAACCATTGCTGATTGTCGTCGTTTATGTCGAACGTCTCAAGGTAGCGGCGGAATATCTCTTTTCTGTCCTCGCCGGACACGCGCTCGGGGTACTCGTCCTCAAGCTTAAACGTCTCGGGGAAGTAGAACGACAGGAACTCTCTCGCCTGCTTCCAGCTCGTCAGATCCTTTCTCGGTCTGGCGCCGTTTCTGCCCACGTCTATTATCTTTTCCGAGTATTCCCTGTCGCGGGTAAAGATCTTATAAAACTCCGGATCGTACTCTTTTAGCCACCGGGCGAACTCGTCGTATATGTCGGCCGCCTTTGTTCTCAGCAGCACCTCGCGGCTCACGTCCTCAAACTTCATTATGTCAAACAGCGCGCCCGAGCTGCTCATTTTTTCGAGCGTGAAATTAAAGTCGTCGATCGGCTCGTCGGGATTCTCGGTCCGCCATTCCTCAAAGTTGGAATTCAGCACGGTCAGCAGATATTCCCAAACGGCGCGGGGCGCGTAACCCTCGGCGCGGTAGTACTCAAGACCCAGCTCCGGGTCCTTGCGCTTTGAGAGCTTGCGCTTGGTGCCGCCGTCCATCTTCATCAGCACCGCGGTGTGGCAGTATATCGGCCGCTCAAAGCCCAGCGT
>CANPWW010000001.1 GCA_947585115.1 uncultured Monoglobus sp. | reverse complement strand
CTTCTCATTTTAACACGCTCCTTGATTTAATTATATCATTCTCTTTTTTGCGTGTCCACTTTTATTATACAACTTTCATCTAATCACTATTCGCTAATCCCTATTCCCTACGTTACCATATCTTCAATCTGTCTTTTTCGGCGCGGTACATGGCGCAGCCGGGCTGCATATGATAAAGATTCAAAAATTCCTCAAAGTTTGAAAGCACCATGTTCACCCTTATCCGATTCGGCGAGTGAACGTCGGTCGACAGCAGCATTTTCGCGTACTCGTCGGTGCATACCACGCGGTATGTCCTGGCGTAGGTCTTGAACAACTCGTCAAGGTTCGGATTATCCGCTCCCGCGATATCGAGTATGCACGCCATGGCGCCTATATCGGCTATGTTCTCGCTGAGCGTCAGGCTTCCGTCGACAAAGCTTCCGGGCATGACCTCAATTTTTCCGTATTCGCTGACAAATTTGCGGCAAATCTCATTGAACGCCGTATAATCCTCCGAAAGCCACCAGTCGCGGTAATTTCCGTTTTTATCGAATTGCGAGCCCACGTTGTCAAAGGCGTGGGTAATTTCATGGGCGATAACGCTGCCTATGCCGCCCAGATTGGTTTCAAACGACGCGTTTGGACTGTAATACGGCGCCTGGAGCATGCCGGCGGGGATCACTATGCAGTTTCCCGCTCGGTCATAGTAGGCGTTGACCGACTGCGGCGAGAGGCTCCACGCGCCCTTGTCGGCCGACACGCCGTTGTTTATCAGCTCGTTATTTTTGTCGCTCTGCATTTTGTTGTAGTCGATAACATATTCCATCAGGCTGCCGCCGTCCTCGATGCTGCGGACTTTGAAATTATTATTCACGTATCCCCGCAAATAGTCCGGATACCCTATATGCACCGATAACGCCTCAAGCTTATCCTTGGCGACCTCCTTGGTGGCGGCGTTCATCCACTCCAGGTTGTCGATCCGCTTTTCAAAGGTCTTTATTATAAGATCCGCCAGATCCTCTATCTCTTTTTTGGAGTCGGCGGAAAAATATCTTTCGATATACTTTTCGCCCAGCTCCAGTCCCATAAGCGACTGGGTTATCGTCACGGCGTAGGCGGACGGCGAAACCGCGGAGTTTGTGCCGCTGATCGCGTTGATATAGTTTCTGTACGCCTCAAACATCCTTGCGTTGAGATACAGCGCCGAGCAATCCAAAAGCGCGGCTTTCAGATATTGCTTCAAAGCGTCGAGATTTCTGGATTTAAGCTCGGAATTGATCGCCTTCGCCAGTTCCTTGTCAAAAACGATAACATTGTCGGCGGAGTCGTAACCCAGATACTTTATATAATTCTTTATGTTTATGTTCGAGAAAAGATCTTTCAGCTCTTTTTCGGAGCAAACGTTGTATATGATCTCGGGTTTGTCCCAGAGCGAGTCGTCCATTGTGGCCTCGCCCAAGCGAACGCATATTTCGGCGGCAGCGTCGGCATTCTCCGCGGCCTCGTGCGCCGACTGGCCCGACGCGATAAACAGATTTTGTATGTAGAGCCTGTACGCCGATTCCACGTTCGCATATTCTCCGCTTTTGATAACTCCGGGCTCAATTCCGGTATAGCAAGCCTCAAAGCTGACGCGGTTCTGCGTGGAATCCGAGAAGTCGGAATTGATCCTGATCGGTATAAGCGAATGGAAGCCCGCCTTCTCAAGCTCCGCCAGCGCGCGGGGCAGGTCGCTTATGTTCTCGATATCGTCGATCAGCTCAAGATAAGGCCTGATCGGCTCTATGCCCACGCTCTCGCGGTATTTTTCATTGGCGGCCGCCAGGTATATATCAAGGATCTTCTGCTCGTTTGTTCCCTTGGCGGGCACGTTTCCCACGTAATAATCGGTTATGATCTCGCCTATGATGCTTTGTATGCGATAGGCGTTGTTCTGGGAAAGCTGCTCCACATTTGACCATTTGGCGTAGCCCTCGGGCAGGGTCGTCTCGCTGAGCCATTGTTCGTTGACATACTGGTAGTAATCGTTTTTATATAGCTCGCCTCCGGGCAGCGACGCGCGGAACGCCAGCAGGCGGTCATACACCAGAGTTATCTGCTCATAGAGCATATAATCGTACGAGCCCAAAGTTCCGTCGCCGTAGCCGTACACCAGCCCCGCGTTTTTGAGCCGCTCTATGTCCTGCACAGCCCACTCGGGAACATCGGTGAAGAAATCGCTGCCGTCGCCCAGGTCGGTGGGCAGGTCGTTGCGCGCCAGAATACGGCTGACTATCGCAAAGCTTTCGACGCGGGTCACATAATCATTCGGGTGCAGCATGCCGTCGTCGGAGCCGTTCACCGCGCCCAGAGCCACGGCCAGACCCATCGAGCGGCGGCTGCCGGCGTCAAGCGCCTCGTAATCCGAGAACACCGTGAGGTCGGCGGGCATAACCGCCTTGAGCTCGTCGCCCAGACCCTCGATCAAAATATCCACCGCCTGCGCGCGTGTCACATAATCATCGGGCTCGGGCTTCGTCGGCTCGGGCTTTTCCGCGAATTCTTCCGAAGCTTCCCCCACCGGGTCGGGCGCCTGTCCGGGCAGGACCACGGTTATTATGTCGTCATCGGCCCAAACGGGAAAAGGAGCCGAGAAACATACAAAAAGTATAATTGCCATAAGCAATGACGACAACTTTTTCATGCTTCTCAACTCCTAAAACAGTTTCTATATTCAATTTATGCGTTTTTCATAAATTTAATCCAAATCGCCCTTTTGCTGGTAAATTCTGTTTATCGCGCTGATAAGGGCGATAATCGACGCGTTGATAATATCGTTGTGTATTCCGACGCCCCAGGTCACGTTTCCGTAAGGATCCGAAAGTCCGATATAGGCGCAGGCCTGCGAGTTCGAGCCCGTGCTTATCGCGTGCTCCTCGTATGTCTCTATCGTGTACTTTCCGTGGAGCACGTCGCCGAACGCGTTTGTCACAGCGTCCAGACGTCCGTTGCCCTGGCCGGTGAGAGTTTCGGTCTTTCCGTTCTCTTCAAGAGTTATGTGGGCTATAATTCCGTCCTTCTGCTCGAAATGCGCCTCTTTCATCTTGATCTTGGTCTCTATGTTTATGTAGTTTTCCCTGAAGATATTCACGATCTCATCGGGCTGCAGCTCCTTGTGCAGATGGTCGGACACATCTTTGACCATATATCCGAAGTCCTCGCGCATCTTTTTGGGAATATTGAATCCGAATCTCTGCTCCATCAGATAACCTATGCCGCCCTTTCCGGACTGGCTGTTTATCCTGATAACGTCGCCCTCGTATTCTCTGCCCAGATCCTTGGGGTCGATGGGAAGATAGGGCACCGTCCAGTAGCTCTCGTGCCTCTCGTCTCTGTACTTCATGCCCTTGGCGATAGCGTCCTGATGCGAGCCCGAGAACGCCGCGAACACCAGCTTGCCTCCGTAGGGCTGTCTGGGATCCACGTGCATTCCGGTGAGCCGCTCATAGTGCTCGACCACGTCCTGTATATCGGAAAAATCAAGCCCGGGATCAACGCCGTGGGTGTACATATTGAGCGCCAGCGTCACTATGTCCACGTTTCCGGTCCTCTCGCCGTTTCCGAACAAAGTTCCCTCAACGCGGTCAGCTCCGGCCAAAAGTCCCAGCTCTGTGTCGGCCACGCCCGTGCCTCTGTCGTTGTGGGGATGGAGCGACAGCACCACGTTCTCGCGGTAGCGCATGTTCTCACTCATATACTCGATCTGAGAGGCGTAGACATGGGGCAGCGACATCTGCACCGTCACGGGAAGATTGATTATTACCTTGCGGTCGGGAGTGGGCTTCCACACGTCAAGCACCGCGTTGCACACCTCAAGGGCGTACTCTGGCTCTGTGCCCGTGAAGCTCTCGGGGCTGTACTCAAAGCGGTAATCCGCACCCTCCTCCTCGGTCAGCTTTTTGAGCAGCTTGGCTCCGTCCACCGCGATCTGCTTTATCTCGTCTCTTGACATTCTGAACACCTGCTTGCGCTGGGCCAGAGAAGTCGAGTTATACACGTGAACAATAGCGTTTTTGGCGCCTCTGAGCGCCTCGAAGGTCTTTTTGATTATATGCTCTCTCGCCTGAGTCAGAACCTGAATGGTAACATCGTCGGGAATCAGATTATCCTCGATCAGTCTGCGAAGAAAGAGGTACTCCGTCTCGGACGCGGCGGGAAATCCCACTTCGATTTCCTTAAAGCCTATCTTGCATAGGTATATGAAAAACTCCAGCTTTTCTTCAAGGCTCATCGGCACCACCAAAGCCTGGTTTCCGTCTCTTAGGTCGACGCTGCACCAGATGGGCGCTTTTTCGATAGCGTCTTTCTCGACCCACTTCATTGATTTCACGGGCGGCATAAAGTAGCCCTTTTTGTACTTATTAAAGTTTTTCATGTCAAACCTCCTCCTTTCAAAGATTTTTAAACAAATTATGTGATAATGAAAACTCTAACCTATCGCTGTTACCCGATAGAATTTAATTATAGCATATTAAAAATTTTTTTGCAAGACGATTTTATATTAATATCTCAGTTTTTTCAAGTTTGGATAAATATGCAAATTTTGTGATATTTTACGGTTCTTTTGATAGATATTACACAAAATGAAAAACTCCCGTAATACAAATGTAACCTGTTTTGTGATATAATTTATTCTGAATAATAACGCCTTTAAAGGAGAAATCGTAATGGCGGCAAAAACAAAATCAACCAAAAAACCAAAACCGAAAAAAACAACGGCAAAAAAACAACAAAGCGGCACTTCCCGCGGAGCCGCGAGAGCGGCCGCGAGGAGCGAAAAGCCGGTCGCGGTCAAAAAACCGGTAAAGCGCATGTCGGGCGAGGTGCAGGGTATTCTGCTGATCACGGCCGCGCTGCTGCTTGTGTGCGCGTTTTTCGTGCCCGCCGCGGGTATCGTGGGCGAGTTTATCAAAAACGTGTGCTACGGTCTGTTCGGCGCCGCGTCGTCGGTGTTTTTCGTATATTTTATCTTGGCGGGCATCAACTCGTTCCGCCTCAAGGAAAACGAGAGCGCTGCATATAAGTGGGTGGTTCTGCTCGGACTGATGATCTGCTCGGGCGTGATCTTCGCCCTTGTGAAGCACGACACCTCGTTCACGGACGGCGGATTTATATCAAATCTCCGCGCGCTCTATGAAAACGGAGTGGACGGGATAGGCGGCGGCATTATCAGCGGCTTTATATGCAAGGTCCTGACGCTGCTCATAGGATACATGGGCGCGTGGGTCTGCGCCTGCGCCCTGACGCTGGTGCTGTTTATAATACTGACCGGTATCTCGGTCGAGAAAATATTCAGGGGCATAGGCGGATTTTTCGCGAGAATACGCGAAAGCTTCCGCAGGCGCATGGAGCGCGAGATCGAGTTTGATCCAGAGGACCCGCCTCACACCACCGAAAAGGCCGAAAAGCGGCCCTCCACCCTCAAGCTTATGAGAGACCGCCGCGCGGCGAAAAAAAAGGCGAAACGCCTAAAACGCGAAGCGCGAAACAAAAAAGCCGATCAAACGCTTCCGAAGGCCAAACCGCGTTCCGAAAAACCGAATATTCCGGAAACGCCCACCAAACCGCAGCGGTTCGTTATCCGTGAGGACGAGGACCAGAGCGGCGATCTCGCCGACTCGGAGCGCCCGAAATTCAGGCTTGAGGACCTGCCCTTTGACATAGACGGAATAAAGAGCGGCACCATAGAACCCGAAACGGACGACGACGGCCCCTTTGACGATATTGACGTTCCCGCTTTTCTGGATAAGTCCGAAACGGGCGCGTTGACCGATATACCGCCGAAAGACGGCTCCGCCAAGCCAAAGCCCGAATCGGACGGCGGCGATGACTTTGAACCGCCGAGCGACGCGGCAATGGAGGACAAACTCGACCCGCTGACAAAAGCGGCTTTAGACAGCGGAGCGCCGCTTGACGAGGCTGTGACCCGAGGCAGAAAAATGGCGCTTGAAAGCGGCGAGCCTCAGAAGGACGCCTCCGAGGCGGACAAGATCGCCGCCGAGATCGGAAAAACGGAAGCGCTTAACACTCCCGTTTACTATCACTACAGCCTGCCGCCCATAGACCTTCTGGCCGAGCCGCGGCACAGGCGCAAAACCAATGACGAGATCAAGCGAGAGCTTGAGGAAAAAGCCAACCGCCTGCTCGACACCTTAAACAGCTTTAAGGTCGAGGCGCAGATAATAAACATCACGCAGGGACCGTCGGTTACCCGCTTTGAACTGCAGCCCGGAAAGGGCGTCAAGGTATCAAAGATTACAGGCCTCTCCGACGACATAGCGCTGAGTCTGGCGGCTTCGGGCGTTCGAATCGAGGCGCCCATTCCCGGAAAATCGGCGATAGGCATCGAAATACCCAACACCGAACGCCAATCCGTGCCGATACGCGAGGTCATCGACACGCCCGAGTTTAAAAACAAAAAGTCAAAGACCGCGGTAGCGCTGGGCAAGGACATCAGCGGCAGTTGCGTCGTGGCGGACATAGCGGACTTTCCGCACATACTCATCGCAGGAGCCACGGGCTCGGGAAAATCGGTCTGCATAAACTCGCTTATCACCAGCATTTTATACAAGGCGAAGCCCAACGAGATAAAGATGATAATGGTCGATCCCAAAATGGTCGAGCTGGGCGTTTACAACGGAATACCGCACCTTTTGATACCGGTCGTGACCGACCCGAAGCACGCGGCGGGCGCCCTCAACTGGGCGGTTATCGAGATGCAGAACCGCTACGCGCTGCTCAAAGACAATAAGGTTCGCAACCTTGACGGATACAACAAGCTGATGGAGGAAAACGGGGAGCCCGACGCCAAGCTGCCCGAAATTGTGATAATCATAGACGAGCTGGCCGACCTTATGAGCGTGGCGAAAAGCGAGGTCGAGGAAGCGATAAACCGCCTGGCGGCGCTGGCGAGAGCCGCCGGAATGTATCTGGTTATCGCCACACAAAGGCCGTCGGTCAACGTTATAACCGGCGTTATCAAGGCTAACATACCCTCGCGTATCGCGTTTGCGGTGTCGCAGCAGGTGGACAGCCGCACGATAATCGACTCGGCGGGCGCCGAAAAGCTGCTGGGAATGGGCGACATGCTGTATTATCCCCGAGGTGAGCTTAAACCCATACGCGTGCAGGGCAACTATGTGTCCGACAACGAGATCGAGGCTCTTGTCAACTACATAAAAGACCAGTACGAGGCCGAGTACGACGAGGAGCTGATCGAGGAGATCGAAAAAGAGCACGAAAAAGTCGCGGCTGACCTTGAAAATGCCTCGCCCCGCGAGACCCCGGGCTCGGAAAGCGGCCCGCTGTCAAAGACCGACGACATGTTCCTTGAGGCCGTCGAGCTGGTCCTCGAGAACGGTCAGGCGTCGGTCGCCATGTTCCAACGAAAATTCAAAATGGGCTATCAGCGCGCCGCCAAGCTGATCGACCAGATGGAAGAGCGCAAAATAATAGGCCCCTACGAGGGCACCAAACCCCGCCAGGTCCTGATAACCCGCCAAGAACTGAACGAAATGAAATTCAACCGAGACAACGCCTAAAAACGTCCACGGCAAAATCCCGTAGGGGCGGATATTATCCGCCCGCCTTGCCTCCTCCCGGGAGGGGGTGTCTGCGGCTTGCCGCAGACGGAGGTGGGAACGTAGTGATTAGTGATTAGCGAATAGTTATTAGATTAATAGTATACAAAACGCCGTAGGGGACGGCGCCCTCGACGTCCCGTCCCCTTGGATTTAATTGGGAAGAATTAATTATATTTTACAAACTCATTTCCGCGGTTTCGGCCAGCGGCTTTATACTGTCCGTACCGCTCCACAGCATCACTTTTATGTTCGCGTTTTGCAAGTTTGCGCTGAAAAATGTTACATCGCCAAAGTTATAATAATTCTGCATTTCGATCAGCGCACCGTTTTTGTTGTACACCGCCAAGATAACCTGCGCGTCGGTATCATCGCAATTATTGACCTTTGCGGTAACAATATAATCCGATATCTCGGTGATCTCAACCGAAGGCGCATTCGGATCTGCGGTCGGCTTAACCGTAGGTATTGGAGTCGGTTTTTGCGTAGGAATAGGCGTAGGCGTTGCCTCACTCGGCATTGTCGAATTGTAATGAATAGTAGCGTTGAAAAGTGGATCGTTCCATTTGCCAATATTTATATTTTTCCACTCTTGCTTTGTGCCGCTGTAATATATATCTTTAAGATTATCACAATAGTCAAATGCGCTATTTCCAATTTCTATTATACTATTTGGTATGCTTATACTATTTAAACCGACACAATCAACAAATACACTATCCCCAATATATGTAATGCCGTCCGGTAACTTTATGCTTTTTAAACCGGAGCATCCTGAAAAAACGTAATCACCGATATTGGTAACACTATTAGGTATATTTATGTAGGTTAACGTAATGCACCTACAAAATGCTTGTTCGCCTATATTTGTTACGTTTGCAGGTATATCTATATTTAATAAGCGTTCACATCCTTCAAAAGCTCTATCGCCAATGTTGGTAATACTTTTTGGCAGGGAAATATATTCCAAGTTTATACAATTGTTAAATAAATCATCGTTAATATTTGTTACACCATTTGGTATAGTTATAGTTTTTAAGCTGACACAATCCATAAATGCACCTATACCAATTAATACCACACCATTTGGTATATTTATCTTTTCTAAATTACTACATTCACTAAATGCTGTATTGCCAATAGTAATTATACTATCAGGTAAATTTACATTTAATAAACTTATACAATCAGAAAACGTACTCGGACCTATATTTTTAATACCGTTTGGGATAGTAATACTTTTTAAATTATTACAACCATAAAATGCTAGATCCGCAATACATTTTGTACCATTTCTAACTATACATTCATCTGTAATCAGTTCTTTATCCGCATTTAACAAATAGTTTTTTGCATAAAGTATCCCATTGATCCAGTTGTGAGAATCATTATAATATCCCGTGCCATAAAGAATATTATAACCTATTTGTGTAACGTTATTAGGTATATTTATGCTTGAAAGTTTGGCGCAATTGCAAAATGCGTATTCGCCAATACTTATAATGCTGTCTGGTAAGATAATATTTTCCAATTCGGAGCAGTCACGAAAAATCCATGTTCCAATACGTGTGATTCCGTCTTTAATAATAACTTTTCTTATGTTTTGAGAACTAAAAAAGGGTGAATCACCAAAATAATCCTTAGTTTCACCCGTGCCGCTGATCGTCAGGGTACCTTCGCTGTCAAGCGTCCATTTTACATTATCGCCCTGCGCTCCGCAATTGCCGCTGTCTACTATTGTTGCGGCGGTCACGGGCATAAACGTCAGCAGCGCGCAAATCATTGTTAATACCAAACTTAAACATAAAACTCTTTTCATAAAAATGTACCTCCTGAAAATAAAAAGTGTGTGGTCACAAACGGAACCACACACGAAAAATGTTTAGCTCCGATTGCTGCCACGCAAATTATTTCACTCTTTAACAAGGATGCGAAAATAGAGCGTACATTTTTACACAATGAAAAATGCACCCTTAATATAAAGAGTAAAATATTAAATTTACGTGGCAAATTTATTCTATCATATTATTTCCAAAAGGTCAATTAAAAAACATAAAAATTCGTAAGCATGTCTATGCTTGTTGGCAAATATTTTGTCCGTTTCACGGCTTAACCGCCGTAATTATTCAAAAAAATAAACAACAGCACAGCCGAAACCATGCCGCCGCCAAAATTAAAACTTTATTTTTTTATGGAACACGTTAAATTTCCGCGTATTTGTTATTTGCTGCGTTAACACCTCATCCGTCACCTTCGGTGACAGCATTAAGGAAGCTCTTGGTCAAAATTGCAAGCAATTTTGAAAGATAGCTTTGAACCCGCAAGCAAGCTTGCTGATTATCCTCAAGGGGAAGCCGGGACGTCGAGGGCGCCGTCCCCTACGAGGTTTGGCGAAATTCACGCATTTGCGGCGATACGATATATCCTCGCCAACCGTAGGGGCGGATATCATCCGCCCGGCCTAGTCTCTAGGTCCTATTTCCTAGTCTCTACGTTATATTCACGCTCGAACAGTTCTTGGCACATGGCGCGCTTCAGGGTTTGCTCGTCGAGCTTTTCGATCATGTATTTTATCACAAACAGCTTGCTTTTGTCGGCGTATTTGTAAAGCCCGTTTTCGAGCCTTATGTTCATAAGCTCGCTGCGCCAGAGCAGCGACAGCTGCCACCGCATTTTGGCTTTCGGATTTTTTTCGGCCTCGCGCAGCACGCGGATGTCGTTTCCCACATCGGGGATCATGATTATCCCCCAATGGGGCGGCACATGCTTGTGGGCGTTTTTTCTGTGGGTCTCGCCCACAACGAGGTAGTTTTTGTCAAAGTATTTGTCGTAATACTTGGTCTGAGACGGAAGGCGCGCGTATGTGTCGCCGTTGCTTTTGAGCTCGAAACCCAGCAGCTCGTCGGGCAGCACCGCCATAACATCGGCGCGGGATTTGCCGATAACCACCTCTTCCATCACTCGGATCTTCTCAAATTTTGAGTCGAGGTACCAGAAAAAATCCTCTTTCATATCGGTTTCAAGCATAATCTCACTCCGTATTTTTCTTTGAAATACTCACGGTTGCAGCCTCTTTGGCCTATGATCTTTGAGGTCTCGGAGGGCGGCGCGCAAATCTCATATTCTTGATCTCTTATCCCGTTTTTTATTATCTCCGCTTCGATTTTGTTTCTGTATATCCTGTTTTCGACAAGCTCGCCGAAAGCCGAGTGAAACGGCCCGGCGACTATATTTCCCTCCGAGCGCAGGTCCTCGCCGGGGTACAGTCCCACGCGGATAACGCTTATGCCGTTTTCTCTGAAACGGCTCAGAATTTCCGCCGAGGTCTCGATCGCCTCCTCAAGAGTGAGCGGCGCGTATTCGCCATTTTTGCAAAGACTTTCAAGCTGCGTTCCGCTCAGCACCAGCGTGGGATATATCCTCGCGCATGAGGGCTTTTGCTCGATTATTTTTTCGCAGGAATAGATATCGGTCTCTCTGTCCGAACCGTACATTCCTACCATCATCTGGAGCCCCAGATCAATGCCGCGCTCCTTTATCATCGCGGACGCCTCTTTCACCCGCTCAAAGGTGTGGCCGCGGCGGTTGAGCTCAAGCACCCGGTCGCTCGCCGACTGCACGCCCAGCTCTATTGTCCTGACTCCGAACTCCTCGCATTGATCGAGCACTTTTTTGTTTATATAGTCGGGCCTGGTGGACAGTCTTATCCCGCGTATCCTCTCGTCGCGAAACGATGCAGCGGTCTCGAAAAAGCGGCGCTGGAGCCCAAGATCGAGCCCCGTGAAGCTGCCGCCGAAAAACGCAATCTCAATATCGCAATCGGGATTTTTGATAGTCGCGAGTATCTTTGATATCTCCTCACGCGCCCGCTCGGGCGTCACCGAGGTCTGAAAGCCCGTTATTTTGCGCTGATTGCAGAACACGCAATCGTGGCCGCAGCCTTCATGGGGAATAAACAGCGGAATATTATACTTTTTTCTCACGGGTCTGCTCGAGGGCATATTTCGCCGCCTCCTGTTCCGCGCTCTTGCGTGTCTTGCCGCCACCCTTGCCGATGACCTTTCCGCGGTACACCGCCTCGACCTCGAAATACGGGTTGTGGTCGGGGCCCGACTTGCTGATCAGGCGATACGTCACCACCTCGCGGTTCCTGTCGCGCTTCTGGTAGTAGCTCTGTATCTCGGACTTGTAGTTCTCAAGCTCCACATACGAGGTGTCGCCTATCATATCGCCGATCGTGCTCATAACAAATTCGCGGGCGGGCTCTATGCCGCCGTCTAAGTATATCGCCGCAAGCACAGCCTCGTATGTATCGGCAAGCACCGAGTCCTTGCGCTTGCCGCCCGACATCTGCTCAGAGCGTCCGAACCGAAGGTCCTCGCCAAGCTCAAGTTTACCCGCCGCGATCGCCAGCGTTTTCTCGCATACAGCGTTGGCTCTGATCTCGGTCAGCTCACCCTCCGCGACGCCGCGGTATTTTTTGTAGATATAATCGGCGACCACAAACGACAGCACGCTGTCGCCCAAAAACTCCAGCCTCTGATTGCTCTCGATGTGCTTGTCGTTGGCGAATGAAATATGCGTGGTCGCCAGACGGTACAGATCTCTGTTGTTGAATTTATAGTTATACTTCATAATAGCTCCTTTGAAAATAAAGGCTCCCCCGCCGGGGAAGCCTGTGTGGTCTTTTTTACCGCTCGGTGTATTTTTTGATCACGATCGAGGCGTTGTGGCCGCCGAATCCGAGCGAGTTTGAAACGGCGTATTCGATATCCGCCGCTCTGCCCTTGTTTGCCACATAATCAAGGTCGCACTCGGGGTCCGGGTCGTCAAGATTGATCGTGGGAGGCAGGAACCCGTCGCGGACAGCCCACGCGGATATAATGCCCTCAATTCCTCCTGCGGCGCCCAGCATGTGGCCCGTCATCGACTTGGTGGAGCTTACCGCCAGCTTGTACGCGTGATCGCCGAACACCGTCTTGATGGCCGCGGTCTCGAACTTGTCGTTATAGGGCGTGGATGTGCCGTGGGCGTTTATGTAATCGACTTGGTCGGGGCTGATGCCCGCGTCCTTAACGGCCGCCGCCATACATCTGGCGCCGCCCTCTCCGTCGGGAGCCGGAGCCGTGATATGGTAAGCGTCGTTGGTCGAGCCGTAGCCCACAAGCTCGGCGATTATATTCGCGCCGCGCGCCTTGGCGTGCTCCAGCGACTCGATAACCATAATGCCGCTGCCCTCGCCCATGATAAAGCCGTCGCGCTTTTTGTCAAAGGGCGAGCACGCCTTTTCGGGCTCGTCGTTTCTGGTTGTCAGCGCCTTCATGGACGAGAATCCCGCCAGAGCCAGCTGATTGATAGTCGCCTCGGCTCCGCCTGTCAGCATAACGTCAGCGACGCCTCTGCGAATCGCCAGCATCGCCTGGCCTATGGCGTCGGTGCCCGAAGCGCAGGCCGAAACCGTCGTAAGATTAACGCCCTTGCAGCCGAAGGCTATTCCTATCTGGCCCACGGCCATATTTGATATCATCATCGGTATCATAAAAGGCGAGACTCTGCCCGGGCCCTTGTCGAGCAGCCTTTTGTGCTGCTCGCACAGCGTGTTGATGCCGCCGATTCCCGAGCCGACCATAACGCCAACGCGGTTCGGGTCCTCCTGTTTCATGTCAAGCTTCGCGTCGTCTGCGGCTATCTTCGCCGCCGTGACCGCGTACTGCACGAAAAGGTCCATGCGCTTTGCCTCTCTCTTGTCTATATAATCGGACGCGTCGAAGTCCTTGACCTCGGCGCCCACCTGGCACGCGAAGTCGGTCGGGTCGAACTTTGTTATCCTGCCGATTCCCGAAACGCCGTTTTTTATGTTCTCCCAAACATTGTCGGTTCCTATGCCGACCGGCGTGACCGCTCCGACGCCCGTTATAACTACTCTGTTCATTTTGCTGTTTCCTCCTAAGCCATTCGCTTTTGTAGATTTCGATAAATTATACAGAGGCTTGCTTTAACAAAAAACAAGCTTCTGTATAATCTGCCGCCTTGGGCACACAGACACACAAGGCGGCATGCGGACATGCCGCCTTTGGGTAGCGAAAGTTCTCCTAAATTTTCAAAATCCGAAAACTTTCGCGCCGTGCCCGTAAAATAATCAAATTAGTCCTGATGCTCCTTGATATAGTCAACGGCGTCGCTGACTGTTGAGATCTTCTCGGCGTCCTCATCGGGGATCTCGATGTCGAACTCTTCCTCAAGGGCCATCATAAGCTCAACGATATCCAGTGAATCAGCCTCGAGGTCGTCAATGAACGAAGCGTCCATTGTTACCGCATCCTCGTCGGCGCCCAGCTGGTCGACCGTGATTTCCTTAACTTTTTCAAAAATATCCATTTTGTTTCCTCCATTTACATTGTTTTATTTTGCTTTATTTGCTTTTTTTAATTTATTTTTCAATACTATATCACATAACAAGGCCGCCGTCAACATTTATTACCTGACCCGTTATATATTTCGCGCTATCGCCGGCCAGGAACACCGCCAAGTTGGCGATATCCTCGACTTGACCGAACCGCTTGAGCGGGATAGCGTCCTTATACGACTGCTGTATGTTCTCGGGCAGCTTGTCGGTCATCGGCGTTTGAATAAATCCGGGAGCAATGGCGTTGCAGCGGATGTTGCGCGACGCCAGTTCCTTCGCCACCGATTTTGTGAGGCCAATAAGACCCGCCTTTGACGCGGCATAATTCGCCTGACCCGCGTTGCCCATGACGCCCGATACCGACGCCATATTGATTATCACGCCCGCGCGCTGCTTCATCAGCGTGCGCGCAGCTGACTTTATCACATTGAACGCGCCCTTTAGGTTAACGGTCAGCACCGCGTCCCAATCCGCCTCGCTCATGCGCATGATAAGATTGTCGCGCGTGATGCCCGCGTTGTTCACTATAACGTCAACGCTGCCGAACTCGTCCTTGGCGAACTTTATCAGCCCGTCGGTGTCACCCGGCTTTGACACGTCGCCGAGATAATATTTCGCGCCGCCGCCCGCGGCCCTGATCTCGTCGCACACGGCCTGCGCCGCATCCGCCTGACCCTCGATATCAATATCAAAAACCACAACGTTCGCGCCCAAACCGCCGAATTTTATCGCGATCTCTCTGCCGATTCCGCGGGCCGAGCCCGTCACTATTACAGTTTTATTCTCGTATTCCATTATTATTACCTCCCTTAGTCGATTCCCAGTGCCGTCTTTGTCTTGTTAAGCGACGCCATGTCCTCGATGTTGAGTATGGTCTTTGTCTTGTCGATCCTCTTTACGAAGCCGCTGAGCGCCTTGCCGGGACCGATCTCGATAAACGTATCCACGCCGTCCGCCATCATGCGCCTGAGGCTTTCCTCAAACAGCACCGAGCTTGACACCTGGCGCACCAGAATATCGCGGATCTCATCGCTGCTCTTGACGTAGTCGGCGGTCACGTTGGTTATCAGCGAAATTTTCATCTCGCCTATCTCTACTTTTTCAAGCTCCGCCTTGAGCTTCTCGCCCGCGCCCTTGAGCATACTGCAGTGGAAAGGCGCCGACACCGGCATAAGCATGGCGCGCTTTGCGCCCTTTTCCTTGGCCAGCTCGCAAGCGTACTCAACAGCCGCTTTTTCGCCCGCAACGGTTATCTGACCGGGACAATTGAAGTTGGCGGGCTCGCAGACGCCTTTCTCGGAGGCTTTGGCACAGATCTCGCGCACATCCTCGGGAGTGAGCGCCAGAATAACAGCCATAGCGCCGACTCCGAGCGGAACTTCCTCCTGCATATATTTGCCGCGCTTTTTGACCAAGCGGACCGCGTCGGAAAATTTCATGCTGCCCGAGCAGACATGGGCGGTGTACTCACCCAGACTCAGACCCGCTACCACGTCGGGCTTGAGCCCGATCTCCTCCGCGACTTTAAGCGCCGCGGCGGACATCGTGAGTATCGCCGGCTGAGTGTTCTCGGTTATCATCAGCGTGTCGCTGTCGCCGTTCCAAATCATGTCTTTTATATCAAAGCCCAGAGCCTCGCTCGCCTCGTCGAAAACCTTGTCGGCGGCGGGAAAATTCTCGCACAGCTCTTTGCCCATGCCGATCGCCTGGGCGCCCTGGCCCGAAAATAAAAATGCCGTTTTCATGTCTTAAAATTCTACTCCTTTGAAATAATCTTTTATAATATCCGCGCAGGGCTCGATTTTTTTGACCATAGCCGCGCTCTGACCCGCCATCAGCGAGCCCGTCTGCACGTCGCCCTCCTCAAAGGCGCGGCGCAGTCCTCCGACGCCAAGCGCCTCGATCTCCTCAAAAGACGCCCCCGCCTTTTCAAGTCTGTCGTACTCGCGCGTGAGCTTGTTTTTGAGCGCTCTCACGGGCGCGCCGGTCGAGCGTCCTGTTACCACCGCGTCTCTGTCCTTGGCCTTGAGCACCGCGTTTTTGTAGTTCTCGTGAGCCAGACATTCGGTCGAGCAGATGAACCTTGTGCCCACCTGGATTCCGTCAGCGCCCAGCGCGAACGCGGCCCTTGTGCCTCTGCTGTCAGCGTAGCCTCCCGCAGATACTACCGGGATCGAGACCGCGTCGACCACCTGAGGCGTCAGCACCATTGTGGTGAGCTCGCCTATGTGTCCGCCGGCCTCAGTGCCCTCGGCTATCACCGCGTCGGCGCCCGCTTTTTCCATGCGCTTCGCCATCGCCACGCTGGCAATGACCGGCATGATCTTTATCCCCGCCTCTTTGAGAGAGGCGATATATTTTCCGGGATTTCCGGCTCCGGTAGCGACAACCGTCGGTTTTTCCTCGATTATAACCTGCATTATCTCGTCGGCGTTGGGGTTCATCAGCATGACGTTGACGCCGAACGGCTTGTCGGTCAGCGTCCGAGCCTTTTTGATCTGCTCTCTCACTACCTCGGCGGGAGCCCCGCCGGCAGCGATTAATCCTAAGCCGCCGCCGTTTGACACGGCCGCCGCCAGCTCAGCGGTGGCGACCCACGCCATGCCGCCTTGTATTATCGGATACTCTATGCCGAGCAATTCGCAAATTCTGTTCAAGTGTAACTCCTCCTTTACAGTTCTATCAGCGCGCTGCCCCATGTGAGGCCGCCGCCGAAGCCCACCAGCACCAGCTTTTCGCCGGGCTTTATCCTGCCCTGCTCCACCGCCTCGCAAAGGGCGATCGGCACGCAGGCCGCCGACATGTTGCCGTACTTTTCAACGTTGCAGAAAACCTTGTCACGCTCCAGCTTGAGCCGCTTTCTGGCGCCCTCGATGATGCGCTTGTTGGCCTGATGGGGTATCACCAGATCAAGCTCCGATATATCAATGCCGCATTTTTTCGCGACCTCGATCGTGGCGCTCTCCATTGTTTTGACGGCGAACTTGAACACCGCCTGGCCGTCCATCCAAATCGTGCGCTTGTTGTCCGAAAACGGTCTGCGCTCTATATCCTCATCGCTCGCCTTAAGGCCGCAGCAGGTGAGCAGATTGCCCTGCGCTCCGTCCGAGCCGAGCACCGTGCCCAGCACTCCGGTTTTTTTGTCCGACGCGGTGAGCACCGCCGCTCCCGCGCCGTCGCCGAACAGCACACAGGTGGACCTGTCACTATATTCGGTAATTTTTGTCAGCGTGTCCGCGCCGATGACCAGCGCGTTTTTATACGCTCCGCTTTTTATGTACAAGCTCGCCGTTGCCAGCGCGAAAATGAATCCGGAGCACGCCGCGTTTATGTCAAAAGCCGCCGCGTTTTTGGCCCCGATCTTCGCCTGCACCATGCAGGAGCATGACGGCGTGTACATCTCGGGCGAAACCGACGCCAGAATGATCAGTTCTATATCCTCGGCGTTCATTTCCGCGTTTTTGAGGGCAGCCTCGGCAGCTTTGGCCCCCAGATCCGACGTGTACTCATCGGGCGCGCTCATGCGGCGCTCCTTGACGCCGACGCGTTTGGTTATCCACTCGTCGCTGGTGTCGACAATAGTCTCAAAATAGGCGTTGTCGAGCACCTTTTCGGGCAGATACTTGCCGACCCCGGCGATTTTTGCGTATATCTCACTCATGTTTTTATGCCTTTCTTTATATGCTGAATTTAAGTTAATATCTCATTATGTTCTCCGCGATCGCGGCGGTCAGGTTGTTGTTTACCATATCTATCGCCTGTCTCACCGCATGGTAAAACGCCTTGGCGTTCGAACTGCCGTGAGCCTTGACGACCGGCTTCGCGCAGCCCAAAATAGGCGCGCCGCCGTACTCGGTATAGTCCATCTGTCTGGCGAAGTCCTTGACCTTGCCTTTTATCAAAAGCGCCGCCATCTTTGAGCGCACGCCGTCCAGCAGCAGGCTCTTGAGCACGTCTTTAACAAAGATGCCCATGCCCTCCATGAACTTGAGAACCACGTTTCCCGTGAACCCGTCGCACACCACCACATCGGCGCCGCCGAGCGGAATGTCGCGCCCCTCGATATAGCCGATATAGTTTATCGGGATCTCCTTGAGCATGCGTCCCGCCTCGATCACCGCGTCGGTGCCTTTTTCCTCCTCGGCGCCGATATTCACGAGCGCCACGCGCGGGCTTTTGGTTTTCATGATCTTTTCCATATATATCGAGCCCATGATCGCAAACTGCTTTAAAAACGCCGCTCCGCACTCGGAGTTGGCTCCGCCGTCCACCATCAAAAAGCAGCCCGTCTCGCAGGGCATCATCGGCGCCAGCGCCACGCGGCGCACGCCTTTGAGCCTCTTCACGATAAGCGTCGCGCCCGTTATCAGAGCGCCCGTGTTTCCCGCGCTCACCAGCACATCGCCCTCGTCATGGCGCAGCATCTCGAGACCCACGCGCAGCGATGAGTCTTTTTTCTGCCTGATGGCCGAGGTGGGCTCGTCGTCTCCGCTGATTATCTCGGCGGCGTTTTTGATTTTGATCTTATCGCCGCCGTAGCCGCTTGCCTTGAGTTCCTTTTCTATGTCGCTCTCCCGTCCGACCAGCGTGATGTTTTCGCCAAACTCCCGCGCCGCTGTAACGCAGCCCTTGACGATCTCCGCGGGAGCGTTGTCTCCGCCCATAGCGTCAACAATTATATTCATACAATCAATCCTATCTGTCGATTAAAACATAATATAAAACCAGATCAATTTCAATACATGTCACATTCATGTAACATTTTTGTTACTTAAATGTTAACAAGTTACGGTTTTTGAAAATATAGTCAAGTCCCGAAAGCACGGTGAGCGCCGTTGAGACCACTACCAGAACGAGCACGATCAGGTTACGGACGCCGCCCGACAGTGGATCGCTGTAGACGTTTATGATCTGGGTTATGATGACCGCGATTATCATAAAGAACTGCGACACCGTTTTGAGTTTCCCCAGAAATCCCGCCGCTATAACGCGGTTTTCCTCAAGCGCCAGCATGCGGATCCCTGTGACGATCAGCTCGCGGGCGATTATGATTATAACAACTCCCGCGTTTATGTAGGGCTGATCCGACGCCAGGAAGCATACAAGGGCGCCGATAGTCAGCAGTTTGTCGGCCATCGGGTCCATCAGCTTGCCGAAGTTGGTGACGCTGCGGGTCCTGCGAGCAATCTGCCCGTCCAAATAGTCGGTCGCCGCCGCCAGCAAAAACACGACCAGCGACAGATACAGCCCGACCGTGCCGCAGCACAGGTTAAGCACCATAAACACCGGGATCAGAATCACTCTGATAAGCGTCAGTTTATTCGGCAAACTCATAATATCCCCTCCGTTATTTAACCGCTCTTCCGAACAGATTCATGTCCTCCGCCTCGTCTATCCTGACCCGAGCGAAATCTCCGGGTCTCAGCTTTTCTTTGGATTTGAAGAATACCATGCCGTCGATATCCACCGAGTCGGCGTATGTCCTGCCAAAGTAGCTTTTTATTATCTCATCTCGGCCCTCGACCAGAACGGTCTGCACCGTTCCGACCTTCGCCGCGTTGTTCTCGTCGTCGATATCGGCCTGCGCCACCATAACGTTTTCAAGGCGCCGCCGCTTTTCCTCCTCGTCGATCTGATCGGGCATATCATATGCCGGGGTGTCCTCCTCGCGGGAATATATAAACACGCCCAAACGGTCAAATCTCGCCTCGTCGATAAAGCGGAGCAGATCGTCCATATCTTCCTCGGTCTCGCCGGGGAACCCCACAATCAGCGTGGTTCTTATCACCGCGTCGGGGATAGCCGCCCTGATCTTTTTTATCATCTCGGTTATCTGCGCTCGGTTCGTGCGCCTGCCCATTCTTTTCAGAACGCGGTCGCTGGAGTGCTGTATCGGTATGTCGAAGTAATCGCAGAGCTTTGGCTCGCCCGCGAATGTTTCTATAAGCTCGTCGGTCACAAGCTCCGGGTAGCAGTAGTGCACCCTCACCCATTCGATGCCCGAAACGGCGCACAGCTTTTTGAGAAGCTCCGCCAAGCGGTACTCGCCGTAGATGTCAATGCCGTAGCGCGTGGTGTCCTGGGCTATCACAATAAGCTCCTTAACTCCGTCCGCCGCCAGCTTTTCCGCCTCGGCTACTATGTCCTCGATCTTTCTGCTGCGGTACGCGCCGCGGATCGACGGAATAACGCAGTATGTGCAGCGGTTGTCGCAGCCCTCCGCGATTTTTAAAAACGCGGTGTAGCCCGGAGTCGAGCGCTCGCGCTCTCCCTCGAACAGCAGCGGCTTTTCGGAGCAGCTGACGCTGGCCGGCCCTCCGCCGATACGCGCGTTTATTATGTCAACGATCCTGTCGTACTCATTAACGCCGATAACCGCGTCGACCTCGGGGATCTCGCGGAGTATCTGCTCCTTGTAGCGCTGCGCGAGGCAGCCGGTGACGATCAGCAGTTTTTTCTTGTTTTTATCGGCTTTTTTATATTGCGCAAGCTCCAAAATACAGTTTATCGACTCGGTCTGAGCGTCCTCCACAAACGTGCAGGTGTTGACGATCATAATATCCGCGTCGGCCTCGTTTTCCCATATCTCAAAGCCGCCCGATTTGAGCAGCGCCGTCATCTGCTCGCTGTCGATCAGATTTTTTGAGCATCCCAATGATGCGATAGATACCTTTTTCAAATTCTTTCTCCTAATTTATTGTTTATCGGCCGAAGTCGAAGTCATACTCATCAAGGACCCGGCGTATCTCCGAGGGCGAGTACCCACGCCTCGCCAGCGCCGCCTTAAAGCGCATAAGGTCTTTGTAGTCCGTGATCTCGGTGACCCTCAGCCTCTGCTCCACGTATTCACGTAAAGCCGCGTCAAAGTCCGCATCGGTGTTTTCAAAAGCCCGGTCGATCAGAACGGGCGCCACGCCCTTGCGCAAAAGCTCCTGCCTTATGCGGTACTCGCCCTTTTGGCCGAGGTTCACGCCGTCGGCCACATAAAACTCGGCATACCGCGCGTCGTCGAGCAGCTTTTCCTCGATCAGTCTGCCCACGATCTGCTCCGAGGTCTCCTCGTCGTAGCCCTTTCGGCGCAGGCGGTCGTATATCTCGCGGGACGTGTACATCCGCGACGCCAGATACCGCGCCGCCAAATGCAGCCCCTTTGTAAAATTATCCATAATTTATCTCCATTCACAATATATTCATGCTTTACGGGCGGATAATATCCGCCCCTACAGGCTTCACCACGGTTGTAGGGGCGGCAATTTGCCGCCCGCGCCTGCGCAGGCCCTACTTCTTCTTCTTAGGCTTCTCCAGTCCCTCAACGGGGGCGTCGTCGAACATCGACGGACCCTCGCCGCCCAGCAGCGGCAGCCCCGCCTGCTCGCGGACCTTGTTCTCGATCTCGACTGCGAGCTCGGGATTTTCCTCAAGTATCTTTTTCACCTTTTCGCGGCCCTGACCGAGGCGCTCACCCTCATAGCTGAACCACGAGCCGCTCTTGTGTATGATGTCCAGGTCGGTGGCGGCGTCGACCACATTGCCCATACGGGAAATGCCCTCGCCGTATATGATGTCGAACTCCGCCTCTTTGAACGGGGGAGCGACCTTGTTTTTGACTACTTTAACTCTCGTGCGGTTGCCCATAACGCCGTCATCGCCCTTCAGGGTGTCGATCCTGCGCACGTCAAGGCGCACCGAGGCGTAGAACTTCAGCGCGCGTCCGCCGGTGGTCGTCTCGGGATTTCCGAACATAACGCCCACCTTTTCGCGCAGCTGGTTGATAAATATGGCGGTGGTGTTTGATTTTGAGATTATGCCCGCCAGCTTTCTGAGCGCCTGGGACATCAGCCTCGCCTGGAGGCCGACGTGCGCGTCGCCCATTAATCCCTCGATCTCGGCCTTGGGCACCAGAGCCGCGACCGAGTCGATAACAATAACGTCGACCGCGCCGCTGCGCACGAGCTGCTCCGTTATCTCAAGAGCCTGCTCGCCCGTGTCGGGCTGCGATACGATCAGATCGTCGGTATGCACGCCGAGCGCCTCAGCGTACACCGGGTCAAGAGCGTGCTCCGCGTCGATAAACGCGGCCTCGCCGCCCATCTGCTGGACCTGCGCCACAACGTGAAGCGCGACCGTGGTTTTGCCCGATGATTCAGGTCCGTATATTTCTATGATTCTGCCTCGGGGCAGGCCGCCGATGCCCAGCGCGATATCGAGCGACAGCGCGCCTGTGGGTATCGCCTCAACGTTGGCGTTTGGCTTCTCGCCCAGACGCATAACGGCGCCGCTTCCGAATTGTTTTTCGATCTGTCCCATAGCCAGGTCAAGTGCTTTTCTTTTTTCCTCGTTCATTATATTTTCTCCGTTTCGTGAAATATAGTGGGTTATTTTCATTTGGATATAATTTTCCTGTATATAATTATAATTAACATACAAAACCCTGTCAAGCGGTTTTATTTAAAAAATTGTTACATTAAGCACAAAAAATCTCCCCCGGGGTGGGGGAGATTTTTTATCTTAGTGATTCTTCACTCTGTCGATGATCGCCGCGGCTTCCGCTCGGGTGGAATTATCCTTAGGTCTGAACATTCCGTTGTCTCCTGTCAGGATTCCCTGCTCGGTAAGTCCTGCTACATAAGGCTTCGCGTAATCTTCTATGGTGTCCGCGTCGCTGTAGTCAAGCGGATTGTCTGACGTCCAGTTCATTTCTCTGCCGATGATAGCCGCGATCTGCTCGCGGGTGATGTTGTCGTTCGGGCTGTAAGTCGTCTCGCTCGTGCCCAGAACTATTCCGGCCTCTGTCGCCGCTATTACATAGGGCGAGAACCAGTCGCCGGGCGTTACGTCAACGAACTTCGACTCGGTGTTCTGCGCCGTCAGACCGAACATCAGTACAGCCATCTTGGCGAACTCGGCTCTTGTAACGTTGCCGTCGGGAACGAACAATGTGGGAGTTTCGCCGTTTATGATACCCATATTGTAGAGGTCCATAATATAGCTGTATGCCCAGTAATCGGCGGGTACGTCTTCAAATACCTGATCAGAAACGGGACCGGGTCCTACAACCGTCGTGTCGGGTGTGGCTGTCGCGTTCGGCGCAGCTATATCACCCGGCTCGGTTGTAGCCGTAGGCTTGGGTGTAGCCGTGGCACCTGTACCAAAGGTTCCGCCGCCGCCACCGCCGCCGCCGGAATAGGAAGGTCTCCGTGTGGGAGTCGGCGTGGGTGTGTTCGTGGGTTCGCTCGAAGGCGATGTTGAAGGCTCGATCGAGGGTTCAGCCGTGGGCTCCGCGGGCTCGCTCGAAGGCTCTGCCGTAGGCTCGACCGTAGGCTCCGTAGGCTCAACCGTAGGCTCCGTGGGCTCTGCCGTAGGCTCTGTTGTGGGCTCCGTGGGCTCAACCGTAGGCTCTGCCGTGGGCTCCGTGGGCTCAACCGTAGGTTCAGCCGTGGGCTCCGTGGGCTCAACCGTAGGCTCTGCCGTGGGCTCCGTAGGCTCAACCGTAGGTTCAGCCGTGGGCTCCGTGGGCTCGCTCGAAGGTTCTGTTGTGGGCTCCGCAGGCTCGCTCGAAGGCTCTGTTGTGGGCTCCGCAGGTTCACTCGAAGGCTCCGCAGTAGGCTCTCCGGGCTCGCTCGAAGGCTCAACGGGAGGCGCGGATTCCTCATAATCGGGTGTTCCGTTGTTGTTATTATCGGCTGCCCATACCGCGTAAACGGTAAGTTCTGTGCTGTTATCGTCGTCCGCTCTCTCGGGGATCATAAGCGTTCCCTCGCCGGAGAGATTCTCGGGCAGCTGCGATTTTGCCGTTGCGGGGCTGTCGAGCTTTGTAACGCTCCAGCCTACCAGAACCGCGTTCTGCCTTGTTACGCCCTCTGTGGGAACCGTGATATTCGAGTGAGGCAGCACATTGTCGATGGGCTCGGGGATAACCGATGCCGCGTCGCAGCCGTTGCCGTCGAAGGTCACCTTGTAAGGCGTCTCGTTGTAGTCCGCGATGTAGTTGTAGTTGTCGTCTACCGCCCATACTACGTAGGCGTTTATGAATCTCGTGTCAACGATGGCTCTGTAATAGTATCCGTCATGGTCGAGATATCCGTTTGAATCGCTCTCCGCGACATCGGGGTTCGGGTTCCTGGTATCCGGCAGGAGCATTTTTCCGATTACCCAGTTATTCTCATCCGTCAGGCTCCGCGAAACTCCGTGCGAGAATCCGCTCCAGCCGATCTGCGCGTAGTGGTGATACAGGGTCTCGCCGTCCGCGAGGTACAGATCAGCCTCTTTGATCACGTTGCTGTCCGCAAACTTGATGTTCTCGTCCGGGCTGTCGATATTCGTTCCGGGGAACGCAACATAATCTCCGGGCAGGACATTATACTGTATGGCGGGCAGCTTGGCTCTGTTCTCTTCGGATATCCTTATCGTATCCTCGGTGATGGGATTGCCGTTCTCGTCCTCATAGGGAAGCGTCGGAATATCGCTGCCGCTGGAGGCGTGGTTGCTGAAACGCTCGTTCAGGTTATACGCGTGCGCCAGTCTGTTCTCGCCGTAGTCGCGAATACCGTTGCCGTTCGAATCGACCGCCCATACCGCGTATACCTTGGCGTTTTCGTTGTCCGGTATGGCTACTTCAGTCACGAGCGTGGTTGACTCATCATTCTCGTTGTCGATAAGGGCATGACCCGGATTGTTCCATTCCTCGTTCTGCGTCCAGCCTATCAGAACCGCGCCGGGTTTGTAGATCATTACGGACGCCGACTGCGTTGTCATAAGTGGCGCCAACTCGCCCGGTGAATGATGGTCGTTACATGTGTAGAACTTTCCATTCTCGTCGATAGCATAGTCGCGGTTTCCGGTCGCGCCGGGCGCGTAGTATTCTACATGATGGTAGTTGCTGTCAAATCCGGCGTTACCCTGGTCGTCCGTCTCGGCGTATACCGCGTAGAGATTTACATAGCTTGTTCCTGCGGACGGCTGCGGGATCGTATACGGGCTTGTCACAAGCTCTACAGACTGTTCATGTCCTTCCGCGTCGGTCCACGATACCTCTGATACCGGGTTGCCGTAAGCGTCAATTACGCTGCTGTCTATTGTCGTACCGTGCGCCGGTATATCCACAGTCTCCGGTATTACACTCCAGCCCGCGAATATCGCTTTGCCTTCGTTCTTGTACAGATTTGTCTCGGTTGTCAGCGGATAGCTCGCGCCTACAAGCAGATCCGTCAAGGGCTCGGGCACTGTGCCTTCGCCGCCCAGCGCCTGGTACGCCAGCGATACCTTGTTTTCGGTATAGTCCGCTATCTGGTTGTTGTTTCTGTCAAGCGCCCAAACCGCGTATACCTGCGGATCGTTCACAACCGTTTCGGTTATGTCGACCGTTGTGATAAAGTGCGCGTTCGTCGGCGCCTCGTTGTAAAACGGCTCCGCGCCGCAGTCCACATCGCTCCAGCCAACGAATACCGCGTTGCCGAAGGCTGTGTACTTAGTCCAGCTTCCGTTTACAATTCCCGCGCTTGCGGCGCTGTCGGGATCCGTCTCATCTGTGGGCTGCCACAGCTTGATTCCGATCGAGTCAGCGTCTCCGGGCGCGTATGTCATCTTGATATGGCTCAGAAGAGTCTGGGGAGCTGTTCCGCCGTTTACGTTATATTCGATGTTCAGACCGCCCTGAACCATGCCGCACTCAGCGCATTTCTCCATGCTTCCGTCGCCGAACTCCTGCCATGTGTGCGCCTTTGCGCGCGCGACTTCGGTCTCGGTCTCGCCGCATGCCGAGCATGTGCGCGTCTGCGTGGTCTCGTCCGTGCAGAATCTTCTGCTTTCCTCGTTAATATCCCATTCGCTCCATTGATGTCCTTGGGCGGGTATAGCTACCGTCTCAACGGACCCCTCTTCTTCGGCGCCGCAAACCTGGCATACTCTGTGCGTCTGGTACTCGCCGTCCGTTACGCAGTCTGCGGGCTCAATGCGGCTGCCCGGAATTTCTACCGCGTTCGAATTAAAGTTATGCGGCGTTGATGGAATAGATACCGCGACTATCTGACCGCAGTCTTCGCACTTCAAAACATACATTCCCGTGTGGTCACATCCCGCGGGATAACTCAGCTGCTCGTCAGGCTGCATATTATGACCTTCCGAGCCGATCGACAGCGTGGGGATCGAAGCCGTCTCGGTCCAGCCGCAATCACGGCTGCACTTCATCGCTACAATACCTTCGCTTACCGTTGTGGGCGCTACGCTGTTTTCTTCATCAAGAACCGGATCATGTCCGAGCGCCACGCCTGTGGTGGTTGTCTCGCTGTATGTGCATCCCTCGTTAACGCAGGCGAATACTACCGTTGCGGGCTCCGTGCAGGTAGCCGTATGCTCAAGAGCCGTATTGCGCTGCAGGTTATGCGGCGTCATCGGGATCGTCGTATAATTACTCTGCTCTCCGCACGGGCAGTCGAGATAGGTGTAGCCCTCTCTATAGCATGTCGCATCCCGGTGTACTTCTCTGCCGCTGTGCTCGTGCAGTTTATATTCAACTCCGCCCGATGCGTCTATATTCGAGTCTCTGATTATATCCTCAAAGCGCTGTCTGTCCTCTTCGTCCTTGTATTCAATGGTAAGCTTACCTACCACTTTACCCTGCTGGCTGTTGTCGTTTGTTCTCAGCTCGCTGCCCGGATAGAGTGTAACGTCGCCCTCGATATATCCGCCGCCGTCGAGAACGATCTCGCCGCCGTTCTTTACGGTAACGTTAGCGTCAATATGGCCGCTGTTGAATACCTTCGCGTCGTTCGCAACAGTCAGGTCTCCGACGATCTCGCCCTTGTTTACGAAATACTCGTTTTCGGGATCAGTGTATTCTTGCGGATCCTCGATCGTAACATTGCCTTTCATCACGCCCGTGGCTTCGTTTGTAACGTTAGCGCCGTTTTCGAGATGAACGTCGCCCTCTACAGTTCCGTAGTTTGAGAACGTGCCATTTGCCTCACTGAATACCGCCAAGGAGCCTGTCATCGTTCCGTGGTTGGTCAAAGTATTGCCGTCAATAACAATGTCGCCGTCAACCGTCATGTTCGGACCGAATACATCCTGTCCGTTCAAATAGTAGTCCCATTCAACTCCGCCGAGCTCGTTGCCGCTGTAATCCCAGTGCAGATTGTCGCTCATCGTTCCGCCGTCAAGCTCCATTTGCGTGTTGCTGCTCCACTGATAGATCGTGCTGACGTCGTGAGCGATATTGTTATCGACCTTACCGCCGGTCATCTGGAAGTTACTGCTGTTATGGAGATAGATCGCAACGCCATGGCCGTTGTTTACGCCGCCGGGGCCGAAAATGTGATGTATGCGTCCGCCGGTCATGGTAAGTTTTCCGCCATGAACTATAATAACGCTTCCGTTGCAGTTGTACGCGTAAACATCATATATTTCCGTGCCTTCGTTGATCACAACGTTTTGCGTCGCGGCCGTGCTCAGAAGACCGCCGTTCTGCCATGCGCTGTGGCACTCGTGGATCTTCGCTCCCGTCATATTAACGGTCGTGTTTTCCTTCAGTTCACGCACGAGCTGTCCGCTGTTGGCATCGAGATTGTGTATATCGGTGCCTTCGTTCATGTTTATCGTGGCGTCCGTGTCGGTAACACCGAATACCGCGTAGTTTCCGTAGGTATTTGTGTCAGCGTTATACGTGCTCATATAGCCGATCTCGGTGTTCTCGAGAGTAACCGTGCCGCCTACCTGAATGAGGTTGCCTGTGGTTGTGATATTCTTGCCTTCCGCCGCGTCAGCGCCTATATCCGACGACAAAGCCGCGCCGGACGCGTAACCGTTGGGGTCATACGGCTCTCTGGGGAAATCCTGTTCGCTCAAAGGCTTTGTGGGATCAAGCATGGTTGAGTTCGGGTCTCTCTTGCCGTACACGATCGGCTTTCTTCCGCCGTGAGCGTATGAGTCGCTGTACCATGATCTGCCTGTCGCAGAAACTCTTGTGCCGTAGACGCTCATCTGTATGAGCTGGTCAACCATAGGATTATCCCAGTACCAGTAAGCGCCCGCGTCGATCTTGACATTCTTGATCGTTAACTCGTCGCCCTTGTCAACCTTGAACAGTGAGCCTGTGTATGTAACGCCGCCGATAGTCGCGCGGGTTATAGTGTGTCCCTGACCGTCGATGGTAACTTTCTTGCCTTTGCCGTCAGCGCTCTTGCCAAGCTCAGCCATATAGCCCATCTCAAAATCATCGGTAAGGTAGATCGTGCCGCCGTCCTGAACATCGTGCATAGCCTTATAGAAACGCGCGTATTTCGTGCCGGTGTCTACTGTCTGACCGGGATTCGCGACAACTATGCTGCCTTCCTCGGAAGGTCCGAAGTCGGTAAACGTCGTGTTCGCGGGAATTACCACGGCATTGTTATCTTTATCCCTATAGCTTATCTGCGCTGTGGGATTCGATACGATCGCTTCGCCGTATATGCCGAACATACCGAATACCCATGTCGTGCCTATCTTGCCTCTGAGGTAGTAGCCGCCCTCTTCTGTGCCGAGAGGCGACAGAGGATACGTTAAGCCGTCGGGTGTGGTGAGCGTATACGTTGTGTTTGCATCCGTTGTCTTTACCTCTATTTTATACTGTCCGTCGCCCGTTTCATATGTGCCGTCTTTAATTACCGATGCGTAGTTGCTCTGATCGGTCTTATAATAACGGTTATTTCCGTTTATCGAGAGCGGTAGCTCGCCTTCTGTGCCCTTATTGTCCTTATAGAGTGTAGCTCCGCCTGCGAATGTGTGATATGTCAGTTGTTCCGTAGCGTTTCTGTTGTATTGGTTCCAGGTTATATCGCCTCTTTGGAACGGAGTGTAGCCGTTTACTACATTATCCTTATCGTTTGCCTCGGTTCTGAAACCGTTGTACAATACGCTTACGGTCTTGGGCAGATGCATTCCGTCCTCGCCGAGCGTCAGGTTATCGCTGTTGAACGCCACGTCCGCGCTGTATATTGTCTGATCCTCCGAAACATTGTCCTCAGGCACCCATGTGATATCGCCGGTTTCATCAATATTTATATAGTGATGCACACTCGGATCATCCAGATAATATGTGCCCTTGAACTGCTTGAAGTATTCATGCGCTTTGTCCTTATTCTCATCGCTGTACGCTCTGTCGTTTGCGTAGAGCTTTGTGAAAGTCTTGTTGAAATTGGGTTCTGTGTTCTTTGTCACAACTTCCCAATCGCTTCCGTCCGCTTTTTTGGGATCATAGAGCATTGTGTTGCCCGCGTAGATATACGCCGTCTCGTCGCCCAATACGGGAGCCTGACCGTTAATCGTCGCCGCGCCGAAGGAAACCTTCTGCATCTGCTCGACGGCTTGGAGATTGTTGTTCGCCTGATACGCGCGCGCGTTGGGGAACATTACGGCAAATCCGCTTACGCCGTTCGCTACGTGCGTCGCCTCGCTGATTTCCGATCTGAGCGTAACACGAGGCTTGATCTTCTTATAATGAATAGTGTCGTCCGTGCCCGTACCATCGTCAACATAGAAGTATACGCTGCCGTCTTTCTCTACCTCGGCGTACCACTTATCTGTCATCTGCGGACGATATGTGCCCTTGTATTTGTTCTGCGAGAGCCATTGCTGCGCGTTCAGATAATCATGCTCCGCGCAGAGATCTATCGCCGATACCGTCATGTGCTGCGGATCTTCATCCTCGTCGCTCTCATCGTCCGGCTTGTATACGGTTTTCGCCGTCATCGTGAAGTAGTTATTCAGATACTGCTGATCCTCGGCGGCACCCGAATTTCTGAGATACGGAGTGAGCGTGAGAGATGCGGGCTGCGTGCACTCGGTATTGTCATACCAGCCCTCCAGCGGAACAACTATGCTTGAAACATATCTTCCGCCGTATGTAGCGTTATCGATAAACGTCGGAGCGACTACAACTTCCTTGTAGTTTTCTTCCTTGTTCTCCGATTCGTCGAACTTGAGTGATACTTTACCTTGTTCGTCGATCTTCATGCGCCACTCGGAGCCGTCGTTCGCGTAATATTCGCCCGCGAACTCCGTCATATACTGTCTGTCTTCGTTAAGCTCGGCGTCACACACAAAGCGCTCGGTTGTGCTCAGAACTACCTTGTGGGCGCTTTCCGAATCGGCTTTGTGATATATTGTGCCGCTCGCGGTGAAGTAGTGCGTTATTATATCTGCGCTGTTTCCGCCGCCCCACGTCAGCGTGATATATGCGGGCTGCGGAGGATCGTTCGGCTTGGCTTCAAGATCGTTGCCGATATGGTCGGGCACCTCGATAAACAGCTGAGTTAAATATCTGCCGTTTATACCGACCGCCGGATTGGTGGCATTATATGCGAATACCGGTTTCGGATTTACCTTAACAAAATTATTTTCTTTATCGTCAAAATCAACAAGCACGTCGCCATCCTTGGTGATCCTGATTCCCCAGTCGATATTGGGGTCGTTGAAGCTGTACTCGGTGTAATCATCAGACGCGCCTTCGGGGATATACGCGAATTTTTTCAGATACTGCTTCATCTCGGCGATAGACGCCTTATCCTTGTCATTGACCGGGTTCTCCTCTGATGTTGAAGGATCAAACTCCGCGCTTCCGGGATAGGTGTAGTTCATATAGCCCGAGAAGTAATGCAAAAGCTCGGTCTTGGTAGGATCATTCCAGTTGCCGTCCTCGCCCTTCTGCTGAACGGCGTAAACCGCAGAGGTAGGCGCGGTGAAACGTCTCGGCTGCTGGAAAGGCGCGGTCATATCATTCGCCCATGTAAATGCGTATGTCGCGGGATAAATATTGGCTGTTGACTCATTGTCGTTTCTGCTGTACCAATCATAGTCCGTGAACACGATCGATGAGGGATAAACCGTCGGATCCTTCATAACATACTTTTGAGCGTCGCTCATATTGACGAACGCAACCTCATAATCCTTGTTGTTAAACGCGTGGTATACGGGCGTGCCGTCGTCCTTGATTTCGATATACTCGTCATTTAAATTCTCTGTTGTGCCCGGTCTGTTGATATAATACTTGCCCGCGTAATCCTTATAGTAGTTCTTGTACCAATTCATATAATCGGTGTGCATAAAGTACAGCGTGGGAGCCTTGAACTTCTCCGGCTCGCCGTCGCCGTCCGCATCGGGCTGATAGAAATATCCGCCGCCGATAGTGAAATACTTATAGGGATCGCCCTTGTTCTCATGGGCTCTGTTATCGTTGTTTACAGCCCATGTGAGCGTCAGATACGCCGGGGTCGTGCACGCCGTGTCGGTATAATATCCCGGCAGATACGCGTACATATTGCCAACCGAGTAAACAAAATTATCGGGCTGGTTATTGCCTTCCGCGTCCGCTCTTGTGAATCTGTTAACCGCGTTAAGCACCGGCTTATAAATTCCGTTTGCGCCCTCATCGAGCGTTACATTGCCCATATCGTCTATATTGATCTTCCAGTTTTTGTACATCTCGTTATAGTTGGCGCCGAATCCGGGAGCCAGAGTGTACTCGCCCGTGTAGTTCTTGAAGTACTCGTTGGTATATCCGCCGTCGGCTGTGAAGAATGCCGCGCTTTGAGTCTTTTTGAGAATGTGTCCGGGCTCGGTACTATCATAAAGCGTCATATTGCCGCTGAACGCGTAGCGCTCAAAGCCCTCGGGCTTATCGGTCGCGGTTGCCGACGCGCTCACATAATGCGACCATGCGGGAGCAAACGTCTGATAGTTCTGCGTTCCCTGCTGATTATACCAATCGGAGCTTGTGAACGTGAACGAGCTGAGACCGGTTTTTACATACGGGAATACAGTCTTGTCCTCATTGTATGAAACATACTTGATCTTGATATTGCCCGCTGTTGCGACGTCGCTGTTGGTGAGCGTGGGCTGACCGGTGGTCGGGTCTATCGTGATCTTCCAGCCGGAGTTATCGTTCAGGGTATACTCTCTCGGAGCGTTTCCGAGAAATTCGTTTACCTTGTTGAAATTGATATATCTCTCGCGGTCGGTTCCGCCGTTGCCCGGTCCGTACTCGTTAAAGGTACGCAAAAGCTGACCCGGCGCGTCGCCGTTTTTCGCCGAATAGAGCTTGTAACCCTGTGTGGCATTATTCGCCGGCGTGGTGAAGTTTTCATATTCAAAATTGAAACCTAACGTAACCGTAATTCTGTCGTTTGCCGGTGTTTTGTCCTCGTCGGCATACCAATTTCCGTCGGCAAAGATCATACCGTTTACCTGATACGGATTGTCCATGCTCGGCTCTCCGTTGAGATAGTTGTTCGGTGTGTTGTTGCCGTTGATATTGTAAGCGCCGAAATTATAGTGAACGGGCGTGCGCGCTACTAAAGTATTTCCGTCATAGTAATACCAGATAACATCACCGTCTCCTGTTATCTGTATATACTCGCCCGTTGTTCCGGCGTAGTTATAGGAATAATTTCCGCTGTATTCTTTAAGGAAATTTTTTGCCATACCGATATATTTTTCCGTATGGTCGCAGTATATAGTCGGCGTGCGCAAAAGCTCCGCTTCGCCGTCCGCTCCGGCTCTGTAAAGGTTGGCGTTGCTTATCTGGAATCTCCAAGCGCCCTTACCCTCGGAAGCGTTTTTAGGCGTATCGTTTATGTACCATGTCAGCGTCAGATATGCGGGATCCGTCATAGCCGCGCTTGTATAAAAATCGGGAACATAGACATACATCTGATTTACGGACTGAACATTGGTTTTCGAATCATCGGCTGATGTGCACTCTCTGTTGCGTCCGCTGATCATAACCGCCGGATATTTCGGGCCGTCCGCCTTATACTGCATGGTAACGTTTCCTTTATCGTCTATTTCAAGGTTCCAGCCCTCAAATGCGGGGTCGTAATATTTACCAAAGTCATCTGAAATATCATACGTACCCGCGTAGTCTTTGAAATAGCTGCGCGAATATGTTTCCGTGTTATCGGGCATAAACATATTATTGGCGACAAAACGCTTGATTACGTTTTTGTCCGGGTCATAAATATATGCGTTAGGACTTGTGAACACATTGCGCTCAAAGCCTTCTTCCTTACCGACAGTACCTGCGTTTACCACCGGCGACCATGTGAAGGTCAGTGCCTGATATGGAGCCGGTACTGCTGCGTTGTTATACCATGTCGGGCTCTCAAATGTAACCGAGGCAACGGTTCCGTATGTCTCGGCTGTTGTTCCAAAGTTGACAGAACGTACTATAATATCGTCGGGCTCCGCACCGTCTGTCATGTGAAGCTTTCCATCACTATTGACTTCTATCTTCCAGTTAGAGCCGTCATTGATGGTATATGTGTCAATATAGTTTTTAAAGTACTCTGTCGTCTTGGTCTGATTGTACATATAAGCAGCGTTTGAGAATTTGTACTGCTCTTTTTTGCCGTCGCCATCTTTGTCCCACCAGAAATTTAAACCGTTGTTCGGGAACTGTATCCAACCGGCGGCGTTCCAACCAAACACAAGCGTCGCTTCTAAATTGTTACTTTCACCGGTCGTCCATTTGAAATTACCGACCTCATCGGCACTGTTGCTGAATGTAATGCTTGTAAAAGCGCCGGTAGTGTCATTTACTCCACCCAGGGCGGTAACCTTAGCTCCGGTGTCTGTGCCCTGATACTTCAGTATGATATCTTCTCCGCTCTCCGGGATCTCTACCGTCCAATCGGTGCCCTGGTATACGTTGTCACCGTTTGTATAGTTTTTCTCAGTCACATAGGTTCCGGCGTGAGCCGCGAGGTAACCTTTTGTGGCTTCCGACAGGGTAAGGCCTCCGTCTATCGAGGCAAGCTCTATGCCGGACTCGTTCGAGATCGCGGCGGGCTGATCCTCGCCGCCGGCGAGTATGGCATCGAGACGGGCTTTTTCGTCCTCGGTGAGGGTGGCGTTGATCGTGGCCCACTCCTCGTCGGTCATGCCCGCGAGCAGGGATTCGCGTCCAGCGCTCGTCTGATTAAAGACCTTGATGATCTCCTCGCCCGAAAGGCCGACAAAACGGTTGGCGTCCGGCCGGGCTATCGCGGGGATAGCGGCCTCCTGCTCCGAATCCTCTGGCTGAGCTTCCTCGGCCTGAGCCTCGTCGGGCTGAGCCTCATCGGGCAAAGCCTCGTCGGCAGCCGCCTGTTCGGGCGCCGCCTCGTCTTCCGTCAATGCTTCTTCCGCCGGCTGACCGACAGCCGCGTCGTCCTGCGCCGCAACAGCCGCGGTGTCCGCCGCCGTGTCGCCGCTGCCCGCGGCGAATACGGGCATGCCGACGCCGAGCGCGCTCGCGATCATGCAAAGCGAAAGAACCAATGCAAGAATTCTTTTTGCTTTCATAAACTTTTCCTCCGTTTATATAAAATTTTTAAATTTTTTTCGAGTCAAATTGTTCGATTAAGCGTACTTAAGGCAATTTTATGTTATTATATCACGCTGCTTTGAAATTGTCAAGTTGTACATATACAAATTTTAAATTATGCGCTTTTTTCGTCAATATACACAAAACACCCCCCCCCATTTCGATTTTTTGTTTGTGAGGTTTCACAAATGCAAAAAATTGTAAACAAAAATCCCCATTTTTCGACCGCCCACACGGGCGGCAGATTGCCGCCACTACAGAGTTTGGCGCCTATCGCGCGGATTGCGGCACTCAATCACCACAGGCACCCGTAGGGGCGGATATCATCCGCCCGTTTGCCTCCTCCCGGGAGGAGGTGTCAGGCGTTAGCCTGACGGAGGTGGGAACGTATCCTTGTTTTGCGCATAAAAAAATCTCCCCCGAAATCGGGGGAGAAATTTTTTTATCTTAGTGATTCTTCACTCTGTCGATGATCGCCGCGGCTTCCGCTCTGGTGGCGTTGTCCTTGGGTCTGTACATTCCGTTGTCTCCGGTCAGGATCCCCTGCTCGGAAAGTCCGTTCACGTACGGCAGCGCGTATGCCTCGATCGAGGCCGCGTCGCTGTAGCTTGCCGCGTTCTCGGATGCCCAGCTCATCTGTCTGCCGATTATCGCCGCGATCTGCTCGCGCGTGATGTTGTCGTTCGGGCTGAACGTGGTCTCGCTTGTGCCGTTCACGATTCCGGCCTCTGTCGCCGCTATCACATAGGGCGCGAACCAGTCACCGGACGTTACGTCAACAAACTGCGAATCCGTGCTCTGCGCCGTCAGGCCGAACAGCATAGCCGCCATCTTGGCAAACTCCGCTCTTGTAACGTTGTCGTCGGGAACGAACATTGTGGGCGTCTCGCCGTTTATGATACCCATGCTGTAGAGGTCCATAATGTAGCTGTATGCCCAGTGATCCGCGGACACGTCCTCGAATACCTGATCAGAAACGGGACCGGGTCCTACAACCGTTGTGTCGGGTGTTGCTGTGGCGTTCGGGTCAGCCGTCGCGTTCGGGGCAGCTGTGGCCGCGGGCTTGGGTGTCGCCGTGGCATTGCCTGTTCCGAACGATCCGCCTCCGCCGCCGTAACCGCCGCCGCTGTAAGAAGGTCTTCTTGTGGGCGTCGCCGCGGGTGTCTCGGTGGGCTCGCTCGACGTCTGAGGCTCGCTTGATGTCTGAGGCTCATTCGTCGTCTGAGGTTCATTCGTCGTCTGAGGTTCGCTCGATGTCTCGGGCTCGCTCGATGTCTGAGGCTCACTCGATGTCTGAGGCTCACTTGATGTCTGCGGCTCATTCGTCGTCTGAGGCTCGCTCGATGTCTGAGGCTCAGTTGTTGTCTGAGGCTCGCTTGATGTCTGAGGCTCGCTTGATGTCTGCGGCTCACTTGACGTCTGAGGCTCACTTGATGTCTGAGGCTCGCTCGATGTCTGAGGCTCGCTCGATGCTGCGGGCTCCTCGGTAACATTTACGATCGCCATCGCGATAAAGTCGGACGCATCCTCCTGCGTAGCTGATTTATATGTTATCGTGTAATCAGCGGGTTCAAGGTCTTTGGCAAGATATGTATAGAGATATACTTCATCTTCTCCGGCTTTGCCGACAGAATTTCCAGCCTCAAGCTTTTCGTTTTCAAAACCTTCCTCCGAAAGTGTAACATTTTTTGTCAGCGTGATCACGTTGTTTTCTTTGTCGCCGACCGCGAGAACATTGAACTCGTAGTCGCCTTTTTCCGCGATCTTTACATTAGCCGTAACAGTATTTTGATCGTTGATACCCGTTATCTTGTTATCCGCGATTCCGGCAAAGTCATCGCCGAATACCGCTTTAACTTCCTCTGTATATCCGGTTCCTTCTTCAAGCTGAACCGGCTCAGACGCAGCATTGCCGTTCGGCGTAACGTCCGTAACCGGAATTACCTCGGGCGTTGCAGATGCCGCGGGCTCGCTTGATGTCTCAGGCTCACTCGATGTCTCAGGCTCGCTTGATGTTTCGGGCTCACTTGACGCCGCAGGCTCGCTTGATGCCGCAGGCTCGCTTGATGCCGCAGGCTCACTCGATGTCTCAGGCTCGCTTGATGTTTCGGGCTCACTTGATGCCGCAGGCTCGCTCGATGTCTCAGGCTCGCTTGATGCCGCAGGTGCGCTTGATGTCGCAGGCTCGCTTGATGTCTGAGGTGCACTCGATGTCTCGGGCTCGCTTGATGCCTCGGGCTCGGTTGATGTCTCAGGCTCGCTTGATGCCGCAGGCGCGCTTGATGTCTCAGGCTCACTTGATGCCGCAGGTGCGCTTGATGTCTCAGGTGCACTCGATGTCTCAGGCCCGCTTGATGCCGCAGGTGCGCTTGATGTCTCAGGCTCGCTTGATGTCTCAGGCTCGCTTGATGCCGCAGGTGCGCTTGATGTCTCAGGCTCGCTTGATGTCTCAGGCTCGCTTGATGTCTCGGGCTCGCTTGATGTCTCAGGTGCACTCGATGTCTCGGGCTCACTTGATGCCGCAGGTGCGCTTGATGTCTCGGGCTCGCTTGATGTCTCAGGTGCGCTTGATGTCTCAGGTGCACTTGATGTTTCGGGCTCGCTTGATGTCTCAGGCTCACTTGATGCCGCAGGCTCGCTCGATGTCTCAGGCTCGCTTGATGTCTCGGGCTCGCTTGATGCCGCAGGCTCGCTTGATGTCTCAGGCTCGCTTGATGTCTCAGGCTCACTTGATGCCGCAGGTGCGCTTGATGCCGCAGGCTCACTTGATGCCGCAGGTTCACTTGATGCCTCGGGCTCGGTTGATGCCTCGGGCTCGGTTGACGCCTCGGGCTCGGTTGATGCCGCAGGCTCGGTTGACGCCGCGGGCTCGGTTGATGCCGCAGGCTCAGTTGATGCCGCGGGCTCACTTGATGCCTCGGGCTCGCTTGATGTCTCAGGCGCACTTGAAGTCTCGGGCTCGCTCGATGTCTCGGGCTCGCTTGATGTCTCAGGCTCGGGGCTTGCCGATTCTTCCGCCAGTTCTATACCATATGCAACGGGCTGCGCGCCTCCGAGATCCGCAAGATCCACCGTCGTTATGTCGGCGGCACGCTTCGCGTCTTTAGCGACGGGCGCGTCTGCATATGCCGTAAAACCAAAAGCGCTTAACATCATGCAAACCGCAATTATCAATGCCAGATTTCTTTTTGATTTCATTATGCATTCCTCCATGTTGCTTAAAATTTATGTTTAATTATTTTTTTGCAAATTTGTTTTTGTTCGGTTTGACAACACACAAAACCTATTAGACTTTAGGTATTATAGCACGCTTTTCTGATGTTCGCAAGCGTTATTTGAATATTTTTGTGTTTTTCAAAAAATTATATTTACTTTGCATAAAAAGCATTAAAAAATCGAATCACAAATTTAATATTATTTTTTTCATTTTCAGGTTAAATTAGTCAATTTGCACAAAAATTACCTATGCCGCTCATGTTAAAGTCGCGGATTTTTATTTATATTACACATAAAAAGATAAAAATATGCCTATTTCGCGCCTCACGGCATTGCGCCTTTAGGCCGCTCCCGCGCAATATAAAAAGCCCTTGTCAAAAATGTTGTAATCTATAACAATAATATCCTGTTTTCTGAAACCAAAATCATTAAAATACTGTTACAGAGGTATAACCGTTTTTTGGGATATATTTATAATCGCAAATATTTTTCCAAAAATTACTAATATATAATATTTTTCGACATTAACGCGGATTTTATTTTACATCCGCGTTACGCGCAAAAGTAAAAAGTGCCGAATTGGCGCCGTTTTCTGGGCTTTACGTTATGTTACAAAACAAAATTTGACAAAATTTTTATACGGTATTATATTTTAGTTATGCGTAAACCCATATATGTTTAGTATGTATTTGCTGTATATTTATTTTTGTTAAAAATAAAATCAATATTTAACTATACAACAGGGAGATGGTTAAAATGTTTTATGACAGTAGGGAGTTATTCGACGTTATATCGCGCGAGATCAACCTTCCGCAAAACTGCAAGGCAAAAAACTGTATAGCGGAAGGCTTTCTCAGATACATATATGAATTCACAACTCCCAACAACAAAAAAATGACGGTAGAATACACGCTCACCGTGAGCGACGACGACTACTCGCCGTACGGTATAAAAGCCGTGATGCGCGACGCGGACAACAGGATAGTGGACCGCGGAGAGATCCACCGCAGATACGCGACGCTTTCGGAGTGCAGCACGCGAATGCTTATGATGGTTCGGGAAATGATTTTGCCGTGCACTCTGGATTATGTTATGTAAATTAATTATTTTAATCTCAATTCGACTAAATCAGTGATTGACCCAAAAGCAAAAATATGGTATTATATATATAATTAAGATAATTAAGAATAAACAGAAACGGAGTATATAATGTACACATATCTTTTGCTCGCGGCAATCGTTATGTTTGCCAGTATCTTTCTTCACAGGCTGTCGGGCAAGCTGGGCGTTCCCGCCCTTTTGGCTTTTATACTGCTGGGAATGCTGTTCAGCGGCGACGGTCTGATAAAAATTCATTTCGACAACTATGAATTTGCCGAGGAGATCTGCAGCACCGCCCTGGCTTTTATCATGTTTTACGGCGGTTTCGGAACCAATACAGAGGCGGCAAAGCCCATAGCCGCGCAGTCGATACTGCTGTCGTCAGTCGGCGTTATTATGACCTGCGGACTGGTGGGGCTGTTCTGTATGCTCGCCCTTCACATGCCGCTTATAGACGCGCTGCTGATAGGCGCGGTGATAAGCTCGACCGACGCGGCATCGGTGTTCTCGGTGCTGCGCTCAAAGCGGCTGAACCTGAAATACAATACGGCCTCTATGCTTGAGATAGAGAGCGGCAGCAACGACCCGTTCGCCTATATGCTGACGGCGATACTGCTCTCGGTCAAAGCCGGAGTCGGCGGCGCGGGCGCGGTTTTATACACGATATTCGCCCAGCTGTTCTACGGCGGCATGGCGGGCATCATTATTGCCATAGCCTCGGCGTGGGTGCTCAAGCGCGCCCGGTTCAGCGCTCCGGGCTTTGACAACGTGTTTATGTTCGCGATAGTTATACTCTCGTTCGCGCTGCCCGAGATCGTCCACGGCAACGGATTTTTGTCCGCCTATATCGTGGGCATAGTTCTGGGAAACGCGGGCATCAAAAACAAGCGCAGTCTGGTGCCGTTCTTTGACGGGATCACAAGCATTATGCAAATGAGCATATTTTTTCTGCTGGGACTGGTGTCGCACCCGTCGCAGATACCGCAGGTGCTTCCGGTCTCGATCGCGATCGCTCTGTTTATGACGTTTATCGCCAGACCCGCCGCTGTGTTTTTGCTGCTGACGCCCTTTAAGAGCAAGCTCAGCCAGATGCTGATGGTGTCATGGTCGGGCCTGAGAGGCGCGGCCTCGATCGTGTTCGCGGTCATGGTCATGCTCAGCAACAGCACATACGACGTTTTCCATATCGTGTTCTGCGTGGTTCTGTTCTCGATACTGATACAGGGCGGCCTGCTGGCGCCGCTCGCCAAAAAGCTCAACATGATCGACGAAAACGAGGACGTTATGAAAACATTTAACGACTATTCCGACGAGGTGCCTGTGCAGTTTATAAGATTCAAAATGACCGAGGAGCACCCTTGGACAGGGCTCAGGGTGCAGGACATCGTTAATCCGCCCGACACCATTCTGGTGCTGATACAGCGGGGCGACGAAAAGATAGTGCCCAACGGCTCAACAAGGATCAAAAAAGGCGACTATGTGGTGCTGAGCGCCAAGTCGCCCGGAGAGATCTCGGGCATACGCCTTTCGGAAAAGACAATAAGAGAGGGCAGCAAGTGGATAGATAAGCCCATCCGCAAACTGCCCAACACAGACGACCGTCTGATAATCATGATAAACCGCGACGGAAAAATACTGATCCCCAACGGGGACACGATAATCCGCCAGAACGATATGCTGGTTATAAATCACTCGGACTAAAACCGAATTTTTTCATTTATTTATTTTGTCAGCATTTTACTGAGCGGGTCTTTGAGCCGCTTGTTGAAAAATTTCACCATAACACCGGTCAGCAGCGCGGATATGACCGTGCCCTCACGGGCGCCGACTATCCTGAAATTAAAAAATATCAGCGACAGCACGACCGCGCTCACCACGCAGAATATGTCAAACCCGATCTTCACGTTGCCGAACTCGAACCCGGTGACACTTGATACCGCCTTGACAAACGCCTCGCCCGAGTTCATGACGACCCCGGCGATAAACGCCAGCGAGATGCCGAGCCCCAGCACAACGACGCCCGACACGACCAATGCCAGCCGAACAGGATAAAAATCATTAGGAATAATCGAAGCGCACCACAGCCCGAAATCGGTGAACCATCCGAACAGGAACGAGATTGGCACCTGCAAAAATTCGATCGGTTTAAAATTCCGCCTTAAAATAACTATCTGGCCGACGATCAGGACGCAGTTCCATATTATCAGCCATGTGCCCATCGTGAAAAACGTGAATTTGTAGCTCAGAACGTTCGCCACCGACGAGATCGGCGACACGCCCAGTTCACCGTGACGCGTAAGCGCCACTCCGAAAGCCGCCAGAAACAGTCCCAAAATCAAAAGCGCATAGCGCTTTATAGTCTCAGCTTTGCTCATCTTTCCTCCTCTAAATCTTTTAATTTAATATATCGCCGGCTTTGGCGAATGTGTCGGTTATGCTTTTTGAGAGCAGCCTGTGCTCGGGGGCTTTCAGGAACGGATCGGACTTGAGTATTATCTCCGCCTCGGTCTGGGTCTGCTTCAAAATTTCCATATCGGTGAAAAAATTTCCGATCTTCATCTCGGGCAGGCCGTGCTGCCGCGTGCCGAAAAACTCGCCCGGACCCCTGATCTCAAGATCCTTCTCGGATATCTTGAATCCGTCGTTGGTCTCGCACATGACCTGCATGCGCTCCTTCGCAACGCCGCTCTTGGTATTGCCGAACATAACGCAGTAGGCCTGGTCGGCGCCTCTGCCGACTCTGCCGCGCAGCTGATGGAGCTGCGACAGGCCGAAACGCTCGGCGTTCTCGATAACCATTATCGTGGCGTTGGGCACGTCAACTCCGACCTCGACCACCGTGGTGGCCACAAGCGCCTCGATCTCGCCCGCGGCAAAACGGCGCATGACATCGTCCTTCTCAAAGGTTTTCATTCTGCCGTGCAGCAGTCCGACCGATCTGCCGAACAGCACGCCTTGGCTCAGCTTTTTCACATATTCCGCGGCGGCCTTTGCCTCGACCGCGTCAGACTCGTCAACCAGCGCGCAGACAAAATACGCCTGCCTGCCGCGGTTCAGCTCACGCAGCACGAAATCGTAGAGCCGCAGCCGCTGCGCCTCGGTCAGCGCCAGAGTTTTGACCGGCTTTCTGCCCGGAGGCAGCTCGTCTATGATCGAAATGTCAAGATCGCCGTATATCACCAGCGACAGCGTCCTCGGTATCGGCGTCGCCGTCATAACCAGAGTGTGGACGTTTAGGCCCTTGGCGCTCAGTTTGCTGCGCTGGCTCACTCCGAAGCGGTGCTGCTCGTCGGTTATCGACAGCGCCAGATTGCTGAAATTCACCTTGTCGGTGATGACCGCGTGGGTGCCCACAACGACCGCCGCCTCGCCGCTTTCTATAAGCGCGGTATTCTCCGCGCGCTCCTTTGCCGACTGGCCGCCGATGAGATACGCGACCTTTATTCCCCAAGGCTCGAAAAAGTTTTTTAGACTGTTATAATGCTGCTCCGCCAAAATTTCGGTGGGCGCCATCATTACCGACTGGCAGCCCGACCGCGCCACGGCGAACATGGCGGCGGCAGCGACTGCGGTTTTTCCCGAGCCAACATCGCCCTGCACAAGACGGTTCATGGGCACGCCGCTCTTCAGGTCGGCGGCGATCTCGTTTATCACCTTTTTCTGTGCGTTTGTCAGATCAAAGCTGAGGCTGCGCGCAAACTCCGCTATGCACTTGACGTCCGAAATAACCACCGCTCTGCGGGATTTTTTTATACTCTTCACGGTCGACACACCGAGCTGGAGCTTTAAAAACTCCTCAAATACCAGCCTGCGCCTCGCCTCATAAAAGCGGTCATAATCCTCTGGAGCGTGAACCAGCCTTATAGCCTCGTCTATTCCCATCAGGTTGTTGCGCGCTCTAACGCTGTCGGGCAGTATTTCGGGGATCTTCTCGCTCAGTCCCTCAAGGGCGCGGCCGACCGCTTCTCTGATGCCGCGCTGGTTGAGCCCCGCCGTCGCCGGATATATGGGCAGGATAACGCCCATTTTCTTTGACTCCTCGCTCTCCAGCTTTTCTATAACCGGATTCACCATCTCGGCCGCCATTGTGCGGTGGATGACCTTGCCGTAGAACATATACTCGGCCTCCGGATCGGAAAGACTTTTGTCGATATACGAGGCGTTGAACCATGTGAGGCGCATAACGCCCGTGCCGTCCGACAGCGTGGTCTGCACGACCCAGCCGCCGCGCCGCGCCCTGAATTTGCGCACGCCCGACGCCAGCACGCCGCGGACGCAAACCGTCTCGCCGTCGATCAGATCGCAGATATTTCTGGTGCTTGTCCTGTCCTCAAAACCGCGTGGCAGATGATAGAGCAGGTCCCCCACCGTGAAAATGCCGAGTTTGTGAAACAACCCGGCTCTTTTTTCACCTATTCCTTTTAAATACTGTATATTGTCGCTCAGTTTCATATTGCTTTGCCCACCTATGCGTTTTTCGGAATTACTCGGCGGATATTATATAGAAATACACGCTCTGGCCGCCGTAGTTCAGGCTCACGTCGAGGTCGGGGTACTCTTTTTCAAGAGCGGCCGTCAAACGCTTGGCCTCGTCCTTGTCGGCGTCAATGCCGTAGTAGACCGAGATAACGCCGCACTCGTCGTCAACCAGTTCTTTGGCCGTGTCGAAGAAAACCTTCTCAACGTCTTGGCCGCAGACTTTGACCTTGCCCTCTATAACTCCCATAATGTCGCCCTCGGTTATGTCAAAGCCGTCCGCCTCGGAATCCCGGGCGGCGTATGTAATCTGGCCGCACTTCACGGTCTCGGATGTCTCGGTCATTATGACCTCGTTGTCCTCGGGGGATGCGTCCTCGTCAAACGACGCGAGAGCCGTTATGCCCTGGGGCATGCTGCGCGTGGGTATGACTATCACGTTTTTTTCCGTGAGTCCGTTCACCTGCTCCGCCGCCATGATTATGTTTTTGTTGTTCGGCAGGATAAATATATTCTCCGCGTTCACGGTCTCGGCGGCGTCAAGCAGCTCTTGGGTGCTGGGGTTCATGGTCTGGCCGCCCTTGACTATCACGTCGCAGTTTAAGCTGCGGAACAGCTCGTCCATTCCGCTGCCGCTGCAAACCGCCGCAAAGCCGTACTTCTTGGGCGGCTCGGCTTCTTCCTCCTCGTCCGCGCCGCTTTCGGGCTTGATCGTGTTTCCGATGATCTCGTTGTGCTGATACTTCATGTTGTCAATTTTAAGATTCGTCAGCTCGCCCAGTTTCAGCGCCTGCTCGATCACAAAGCCGGGGTGGTTCGTGTGGATATGCACCTTCACGATCTCCTCGTCGTCGATCACAAGCATACAGTCGCCCTTGGGCTTTATCGACGCCTTGAACTGCGTCACGCTCCTTGAGGCGCTCTTGTTTATCAAAAACTCTGTGCAATAGCTGTATTTTATATTCGCCGTGTCGATATCCTCTTTATCGGCCGCTTTTGAGGCGCCTTCCTTTACCTCGTCCTCAAGAGGCACCGCCGCTCCGGTCTCAAGCGCAGTCACCGCGCCGCCGAGCAGGACCGTGACTCCGCAGCCGCCCGCGTCGACCACACCCGCCTGTTTGAGCACGGGCAGTATCTCGGGGGTGCGCTTTAAGCTTTCCTCGCCCGCGCCGAGCAGCGCTTTGAGAAATTCCCGCACATCCTCAAACTCGGGGAACCTCTGCTCGGCAAACTCGGCGATCTCGCGGATAACCGTCAGGATCGTTCCCTCGGTAGGCTTCATGACCGCGCGGTAAGCGGTGTCTCTGGCGGAGCAAGCCATACGCTTTACCGCCGCCACGTCAAGCTCATCGGAACCGCCCAGACCCTGCTTGATTCCGCGCAGTATCTGAGACAGAATAACGCCCGAATTTCCTCTCGCGTTGCGCAGAGCCGCCTTTGCCAATGTGTCGAGCATTTCGCCCGCGCCCGCGCCGTCGTCAAGTCCTATCACGCTCTCGGCCGCCGCGCTGAACGTGAGGCTCATGTTTGTGCCCGTGTCTCCGTCCGGCACAGGAAAAACGTTCATGTCGTTCACCTCGCCCGCGCGATTGAGTATGCTGTGCGAGGCGGACAGGATCATAAGCCTCAGGTCGTCGTTACTGATTGTTTTGTATACGCTGTTATTATCCATAATTTTCTCCTCATTGCGCGCCGCGCTGCTAGTTCACGCGAATTCCCTCGACGTTTACGTTGACCGCGTTCACGTTTATGCCCGTCATCTGCTCCACGTTGTACTTAACGTTGTTTTTGATAAGCTCGCCTATGGTGCCTATGTTCGTGCCGTACTCCGCGATAATGTAAAGGGCGATGTCGATGCCGCTGCCCGCCACCTTGACCTTGACGCCTTTGTCCATCTGCTCGCGCTTGAGCATACGGGCAATGCCGTCCTTGCTGCTCCTTACCGCCATTCCGACAACGCCGTAGCAGCTCGTGGCCGCGTATCCGGCGATCTTGGCGATAACACTGTTGGCAATCCTTACGCTGCCTTTTGAACTGTCAAATTTTCCGCTCATCTTTCTACCTCCGTTTTTTAATCGTCTATTTCAATTATATTTATGCCGCCGATTTTTTCGGCGTTTTGTCTTTCTCTGCCATGGCAGCTGAACAGCACGGCCTGCCTTTTGTCCGTGCAGCGCTTTTTCAGCATAAGCGCCGCATTGTAGGCGCGTTCGTCATCGAACCCCGTCAGAATGTCGTCAAGAAACACGATCGTGTCCTCCGCGTTTTGAACAAGCTCCGCGACCGCCAGTCTGACCGCCAGATAAACCTGGGTGTATGTTCCCGCGCTGAACAGCTCCGCCCGTTTCGCGTCGGGCGCGCTATCGTCTCTGAGCTTTACGGAAAAATCCGCCGCGACCATGATATCTCCGCGGCGCCCGTCGGTCATCGCCGCCAGTATCTCGCCCGCCCGCTCGTTGAGCAGCGGCGCGTAGTCGGAACGAATATGCCGCTCGGCGTCTCTCACTCCCTCGAGCGCCATGCCGAGAGCCTCAAGCTCATCGCGTTTTTCTTCGAGCTTTTCGTCTATCGAATTTATGTTGTTTTCTATATCGCTGATCGGAACGGTTTCGGGCAAACGCCCCTCGGCAATTCTGAGCTCGGTGATCTTTTTGACCGCCGTGTCGCGCCGCCGCTCCGCCTCGATCGCCGCCCGTCTCGGATCCATATTTGGGGGCGGAGTTTCTTCTATTATATATTTGCGGGCTTCATCGGCCTCGGCCTTGATCTGCGCGTAATCTCCGCCGCCCAGAATATTATCGTATATGCCGCGGACCGTTTCGATCTTCGCCTCGGCCGCGCGGTAGTCGGCGTATTTTTTATCAAAGTCGCGCACAGTATCGCACTCAAGCCTATTCAAGGCTTTCGAAAGCTCCTTCTCAAGCTCCGACACGCGCCTACGCGTATCGCCGATCTTTCGATCGGTCTCACCGAGCAGCTTTAGTATTCCCGCGTATTTGCGGCGCGTGATCAGATATCCGATCGGCGAGATAATTATAAGCGCCGCTCCCGAAAGCAAATCATAGGTCTTGAATATTATTCCCAAAACCGCGCAGCAGAGCCCGACCGCCGCCAAAACAATGCCAATAATCAAAAACAGTTTTGCGCGCTTTGCCGACTCTTCCGCCATACGGGCGTAGGAATCACGCTCGTCTCCCAAGCGGTACGCGCCCGACTCGATCTCGTCGATACTGTCGGAAAGATCATGTATTTTGTCCGAAGTGTCGTCTTTAATTTTATGTTTGAACAGCTGAAATCTTCGGCTGTTGCCGAGCTGTATCTCCTCGGCGAGACAGGCGTCGAGCCGTTTCAGCCGCTCGGCCTTTTCCTTTGCTGCCTCGGAAAGCTCCAGCGCGCGGAGCCGCGTTTTTTCTTTTTCCGCCATGTCGGCTTCCGCCTCGAGTGCAGCTATCTCCGAACGGATCCTCGCGGCCTCGCTCCGCGTCTTTTCCTGATCGCGGAGCTTTTCTGCAAGGCTCCGCCGCTCCGCTTCCAATTTGTCGATCTCGCCGGGCGCCGCACGTCTGTCCTTTGCCTTGAGCGACGCGATCCGTTTTTTGAGCCTCGCCTCCGCCGCCGCGGCCGACACCGTCTCGGAGCCGCCCGCCAGCAGGTTTGTCAGCCGAGCCTCGATCTCATCGCTGCCGCCGCTGAGCGCCGCGCTGTCCTGCGCTATGAACACCGTTCTTGAAAACATGTCCTCGCTCAGGCCGAGCAGCCGCTCGCCGACCTCGGTGCCGCTCACAGGCGCGCCGAACCAATCGGAGCCGTCTGCCGCCGCGGTGACCTTTGTCACATCCTCGGATGGTTTTGCTCCGAACTCACGATAAATTTCAACGGGCACTCCGTCCTTTTCGATTATCATCCTGCCCGACGCGCGGCTCTCGCCCCACGGGATCATGCGGTCGCGGAGCTTCGCGCCCCTGCCTCGGCCGCCGCCCGCGCCGTACAGCATTGATTTTATAAAAAGCTGAACCGTGGACTTCCCGGCCTCGTTGAGGCCGCAGATGAAGTTAAGCCCGCCGCTTAGCTCTATTGTCTTGTTTTTGAATCTGCCGAAGGCGATAAGCTCCAGCCTTTCTATTCTCGTCATATCATCGGGCCGCCTTCCATCGCCTCGAGACCCAAGCGCAGCGCCCTGTCGGCTAATCTCCGCTCGCGGCTGCCCTCGGAATAATTTTCGGCTATCTTTCTCATGTGCCTTATGTATACCGCGCGCAGGCTTCGGTCGCCGTCGTCCGCGCTCAGATCGAGATGCCTTCGCGTTCGGTCGATCACTTCGGCGTGAAAGCAGATCGGCTTTAAACGCTCCGCTATAAGGGCCGCGTCGGGGCTGAACCCCTTTTCTGTTCTGCCGATCAAGCTTATTCTGACGATATTGCCCTCGCCGAACTCCGCGATTTTCCGGGACGCCTTTTCTATCACTGCCTCGTTGTCCGAAACGCCTTTCGGAAAATCCAGCTCAATATCAACATATCCGCGCTTGGCCGACCTCACGTGTTTAAGCTCGACCCTGCCGCGCTCTATATCGCCGATTATGTAGCCGCCGCCAAAGCCCTCATCGAATCCGCCGGGCTCGGGTATTCCCGGATACGCCCATTTGGCGCCGCTCTCGGTCCCGCATATTCCGCCGTGGCTGTGTATATGGCCCAGCGCCGCATAGTCAAAACCGTCAAAGTCGCCGCCGCTCAGCGGATTGTACCGCTCCGAGCCGGGCGCTCCGCTTATATCGCCGTGGATCAGCAGGATATTCGCGAGAGCCTCGCTCTTTTCAAACTCAAGCGGAGCCGCGGCAGGCTTTTCGTATCTTGATGCAAAACCCGCGCCGCACACCCTGATCCCGAGCCTTTCGATATCGCAGGCGCCGCCCTCGGGCGGAAAAACGACAACGTTTTCGCTCAGGCCAAGCCTTTGATACACCGGATACGGGTCATGATTGCCCGGACTGATAAAAACGGGAATATCGCCCAGCGCCTCAAACCTGCGGCGCACGACGCTCAAGGTCTCGCGGCGCGCGTTTTCGCCGTCGAACAGATCCCCGGAAATCAGCACAACGTCCGCGTTTTCGGCGGCGGTGTCCATAATTCTCGAAAAAGTCTCCAGCTGCTCGCTCCTGCGCAGCGCAGCCCGTTCCACGCTCAAACGCGCGGTGTGGGGCGCGTCAAGATGCAAATCGGCAATATGCAGAATTTTCGCCATTTGATCGCCGCCTCCAAAACAATCGATAATATTTATCAAATAACAGACCGCGGCGCACAAAGAGCCGTCTCAATGCAAGCCGCGGTCGCTTAAATTCACTATTCCTCGTCGGGCATGTCCCAATTGTGATAAACGTTCTGAACGTCGTCGTTTTCCTCGAGCATGTCGATCAGCTTTTCCATTTTGGCGATATCCTCGGGGTTTGTCAGCTCGGTCGTTGTCTGAGGTATGTAGTTGACCTCCGCCTGGGCAAATGTATAACCCTTTTCCTCGAGAGCCTCGCGGGTGGAGCCCAGCGCCTCGGGGGCGGTGAGTATCTCGTAGCACTCGTCCTCAACGTTGAAGTCCTCGGCGCCCGCGTCAAGAGCGTCCATCATGAGAGTGTCCTCATCGACGCCGTCCGCCTTTTCAATGACAATCAGACCCTTGTGGTCGAACATAAAGCTCACGCAGCCGTTCTGACCCAGGTTCCCGCCGTTTTTGTCAAAATAATGTCTCAGGTCGGCAGCGGTCCTGTTTTTGTTGTCGCTGAGGGTCTCGACCATGACCGCGATACCGCTGGGGCCGTAGCCCTCGTATATCATGTTCATGTAGTTGTCGGCGCTGCCCTCGCCCGCCGCCTTTTTGATGCTTCTCTGTATATTATCGTTGGGCATATTGTTGGCCTTTGCCTTGGCGATAACGTCGCGCAGCTTTGAGTTCGAGCCCGGATCGGGGCCGCCCTCCTTGACCGCCACCATAAGCTCGCGGCCTATCTTGGTGAATATCTTGCCTCTCTTGGCGTCGATAGCGCCTTTCTTTCTCTTAATAGTTGCCCATTTCGAATGTCCCGACATACGTTAATTTCCTCCTGTTTTCGTTTGATTAAGATTTAATTGTTTTTCGCGCCGTCGTCTGACAGCACCTCTTTGAGCGATGCCGCAAGCCCCGCTATGCCCTGAATCTCCGACGGCAGGATAATTTTGGTGGCCTTGCCGTCCGCGGCCTTTTCAAAGGCCTCAAGGCTCTTTATGGTCAGCACCTGCTTTGAGGGCATAGCCTCGTTGAGCATTTTGATACCGTCCGCGGTTGCCCGCTGCACATTTCTGATGGCCTCCGCCTCGCCTTCCGCGATTCGAATGGCCGCCTCCTTGTCCGCCTCGGCACGAAGTATCTGCGAGGCCTTCTCGGCCTCCGCCTCCAGTATCCTGGACTCCTTCTCGCCCTCGGCCACAAGGATCGCCGACTTCTTTTCACCCTCGGCGCGGAGGATCGATTCGCGGCGCTCGCGCTCCGCTTTCATCTGCTTCTCCATCGCCTCGCGGATACCCGCCGGCGGAATTATATTCTTAAGCTCGACACGGTTCACCTTGATGCCCCACGGGTCTGTGGCCTCGTCGAGAATAGAACGCATTTTTGTGTTTATAACGTCTCTTGACGTCAAGCTTTCGTCAAGCTCCATATCGCCGATTATGTTTCTGAGCGTCGTGGCGGTAAGATTCTCGATCGCCGCCATCGGCAGTTCCACGCCGTAGGTATAGAGCTTGGGGTCGGTTATCTGATAATACACGACCGTGTCTATCTGCATCGTGACGTTGTCCTTGGTGATAACGGGCTGTGGCGGAAAGTCCACCACCTGCTCTTTAAGCGTCACCCGGTTCGAGATCCGCTCTATGAGCGGGATCTTCACATGCAGACCGGTGCTCCATGTGGCGCTGTAGGCGCCCAGGCGCTCAATAACATACGCCTTGGCCTGCGGAACGATTTTTATATTCGCCGCCACCAAAACGATAATCAGCGCGATTAAAACTATGATAAATACTTCCATACAGACGCACGCTCCTTTATGTAATCCTATATGGCACCGAACGGCGCTTACCCGCCGCGCTCCGCCGGGCGGACGACCAGCCTTACGCCGGATATACGTATGACCTCGACCTTTTCGCCCTTCTCAATCACGCCGCTTTCGGAAACCGCGGACCAAACGCTGCCTCCGACCTTGACCTGACCCGACGAGTTTATTCCGTCTATTTGCTCGGTCACGATACCGATCCCTCCTATAAATCTGTCGGCGTTAGTCTTTTGCGGGTCTTTTACCGCGATCTTTTTCAAAACGGGACGGGTGACGCACAAAAACAGCGCCGACACAATAACAAAGGTACCCACCTGCGCCACGGGAGAAAACCCGAGCTGCGCGGCAACTGCCGCCGCCACGGCTCCAAGCGCGAACCATATCGTGACGAGAGCCACAGTGGCGCCCTCGATGATACCGAAAACCACCGCCGCGATCACCCAAAAAATACAGGCACTTGTCATAATATCACCCACAATGCGCGAAACAAGCCGCGTTCCTTTCAAAAGATAGCATGTCCCGATTCGTGATTTTTAATACGCTCTCTTGTAGCCTCCGCTGCGCTTGTTGTCGTTGCTGCGCTTCAGATCCTGGAATTTTTCGTCGCTGTCGCGTTTGAATTTTTGAAGCATATCGTCAAAACTGAGATCGCCGCGTTTCGCGAACTCAAACTCCTCGGGAGGCTGAGTCAGCTTGTGAGACGGTCTTTTGGCCGTCTTCTCCTTTTTGCTTCGGCGCGGCTTTCTCTGCTGATCCTGCTCAACGCGCTTGATCGAAAGACTGATTTTGTCACCTTGAACGGCAATGACCTTGACTCTGACCTTTTGGCCCTTTTTCAAATGGTCGTTCACATCCTCGACGTACGTCGGGGCAATTTCGGAAATATGAATAAGACCTGATTTTCCCTCTCCGAGATCGGCAAACGCGCCAAAAGACGTAATACCGGTAATTCTCGCATCGAGTACCGTTCCTTCTTCAATTTGCATATTATGTTTTGTTCCCTTCCGGAAGCCAGCGCTTCCCGATATGTTAATTAATTATTTCCGAAATCAGTTGCTGCCGCTCAAATCGATATACACCCGCTCGTTGGGAGCGACAAGTCCGAGCTTCTCGCGCGCCATACGCTCCATATACTCCGGGTCGTTGACGCTCTCAAGCTCGCCGTTTAGGCGCTCCGTCTCGCGAGACGCGGTCTCGATCTGCTCGTTAATGCTTTGTATCTCGTCATTCTTGCGGCTTAAAACCGCCTGCTGGCTTATCACGGTGCAGACAAAATACACGCAGAATACCAAAACAAACAGGCTCAGCGCAAGCCTCTTGAAATTTATTTTAACCTTTCCGGTTTTTTTGATCGTGCGTGCCGCCCTGTCTCTGACATTGGTGGAGCGTCTTTTTCCTGTGTTTCTTGTTATGCTTCTCATATCAGGCCACCTGCCGCGAAAAATTTGAGATACAACATGATACAATATGTACATATTTATCACATTATATATTGTATTATATAATACCTCGCGCTCTTTGTCAATCAAAATTAATGAAAATTTTGTCTTAATTTAATAATTTTTTGCTATGAGCGCAGCCTGTTTGAAATCCTGATTTTAAGCATCCGCCATATATCGGCTATCTCGCGCGAGCCCTCCCGCGAGTGCCACACGACCACGCTTATGGGGCGCCTTATCAGCTTTGAGATCAGGCGAATGGGAAAAAGCAGGATCTTGGCTATAAAACACATGATACGCGTAAAAACACGGTAGACCTTTCCGAAAAAGCGCATCAGCCGGTCGCCCAGCGCCAGCTTCAAAAGCAGCGCGCCGAGACCGAGACCCAATATCCCGTACCAGCGTATGATCCCGACATTCTCGCGGAACGCGAGCGCGTACGCCAGAAGTCCCAGCGCGGCGAGGCACGCGATATCCTCGAGGTACACAAAAAAGGCTTTGACTTTTTTCTCCCTCCTGCGCGCCCGCAGAAAGTCATAAGCCGCCGCGAAAAGCGCGCCGCATCCCATAGATTCCAAAAAATAAGCGATCTCATTCGCGTCTGTAAATTTATCCATAGCTTTATCCTCCGTAAATAATACGCGGTCTACCTGAACAGCCTGCCGAAAAATCCACCGCTCTGCTCTTGGCCGCCCGCGGCCTCGGTGTACTCGATCTTGTCGACCTCGCCGTCGATTATAAGCTGACCGTCGTCCACGTTCAGCTTGCTGACCTTGAAATTATATCCGGTCACCACCATGACCCCCATCGCGGTATACACCACCGCCTTTTCCTCGTTGAAGCTCTCAACGTCCTCCACGCGGTTGATCTTTATCCTGCTCCTATCCTCGATCACCACGGTGTGTTTCGCCCCCGCCTCGATATTCTCCATCTTCCGCACCTCCCGAATTTTTCCTGCTTAATCCTATGCGCCGCAAACTAATTTTATGCAATAAAAAAGCCCCGCCGAGCGGAGCGTCTGTTTCTGCCTCCTCCCGGGAGGAGGTGGATTTCCGCCTTTGGCGGAAAGACGGAGGTGGGAATTAAGTGATTAGCAAATAGGGGCGGACGACCTCGGCCGCCCGCTCCTACGTCAAATTATTAATACCTATGTCGATTCCATTGATAAAATCATCTGTATGCGGAAAAATATTTAAGCACAAAACTTATAATACATATTGGCTTATCAATTTACCGATTTCAATTATGTCGGATTTGCCGGTAAACTCAAATTTAACTTTTCCTACGCCGCTGAAATACATTTCAAGCTCGCTGTCCAAATCGAATGTACCCGATGTTTCTACCGAAAACACACTAACTTTTTTATATGGCATTGATGTGAAGTCCTGCTTTTTTCCGGTAATACCTTGGACATTCACGGAAATAAAGCGCCGATCCGTAAAAACAACATAATCACGAATACCTTTGTATGTGCCGATTATTCGTTCGTCCGGCAGGAGAAGCGCCGTTAAATTTGATCCTACCATATCGTTTGCGACCTTTTTCAGTTTAAAAAATTCACCGTTTTTGAAATCAATCATTCCTACTAACTCCTTTATATATTTTATTTTTAAATTTATTTTACGGATTACAAATTTTACACGCTTGACGTCCTTGGCTCTTTGCTTCCTCTAAGGTTATTGGGATTCCGCCGCCTTTTAACGTTCGGCAGCTCGCTCTATGATATTTGTCTCCTGTTTTTCCTCTGTAAACAATATATTCGGAATCATCGTTGCCCGGCATACTGCGCGTTTGAGCCGCGCTGTCATCAACCGCGCCGTTAACCGGCGCAGCGGCAGGCGGCATTGTCGGCGCCGCAGTAGGCGCGGCTGTCGGTTTTGGAGTCGGCTCCGCAGTGGGCGCGGCTGTCGGTTTTGGAGTCGGCTCCGCAATGGGCGCGGCTGTCGACGCAGATGCGGCCGCGGACAACGCCGCCTCATTTATCGGTTCCGTTTTCGGCGGCGCAAAATGCACAGATGCCGCGAATACCGCGATTGCCGCAACGCCGATTATTAAGTTTATAAAAGATTTTCTTTTTATCGCTCCCGTTATGCCGAAAATAATAAAAGGCAATGAAAACATACCCAAAAAATCGGCAAAACTCATAGTGGAAATTGCGGTAAAACAACTTATATAGTATATTACCGCTATGACCATTTTCCAGATTTTGCGGCTGCGGAATCCCGGTATATAATCAAATACATTTATCTTTTTCATTGAAATTTACCTTCTTTATTAACAAACAAGGATTACTTTTATCTTAATTATACAATGAATTAAATAAAAGTGCAATACACATTTTGGAAACTTTTACAAGTTAAAATATAAATTAAAAACATTTTTAACAATTTCGACGACAATTTGTCATAGTGAAACCTGAGGGATCATTTTATTTCGGACAGTACGCAAAGCGGGCGGATAATATCCGCCCCTACAGGATCATACAAAACAAACGCGGGAACACGGCAAAGAAATCTGCCGAATTATTCCCGCGTATTCGCTATTCTCTAATCGCTAATCACTACGTTCCCACCTCCGTCAGGCTTCGCCTGACACCTCCTCCCAGGAGGAGGCAGATGGGCGGATAATATCCGCCCCTACTCCCGCAAAGCGCCAACGGAGTGCGCTTTGTGGGAAAGAGGAGCGTCCGCCGGCAAGGCGAAGCTTCCGACGCTTGCGTCGGAACGAGCCAAGAGGCGTGACGCGACGTCAGCATGCCGTATATATCTGCTTATACTGGTTCTTGCTGTCGGGGGTCAGGACGAAAAAGTTTTTCTTCATAATTATCGCCTTGTCGCCGCCGAACATTTCTATATACTCGTCGATGTAGCCTTCTATCTCGTCAAGGTCGGCCTTTTCGGCCTTGCGCGCATTGACCTGGGGCGGAATGTCAAACGGCAGCTCCTCGCAGCGCAGGAATATCTTGCCGCCGTGCATGCCCGTGGCGCAGAATCTTTCGACAACCGTCTTTCTGTCGTCGTGTCCCAGACCCAGCACGATTATATATCCGCCCGCCTGGTACTCTCCGAGAAAGCTTCCGGCCTTGCCGCCGATCACCAGCACCGGCACCTTATCCTTGTACGCCTTCATGTGGATGCCCGCGCGGTAGCCCGCGTCACCCTGCACGAAGATCTTGCCGCCGCGCATGGCGTAGCCCGTGGCGTCGCCCGACGAGCCGTGAATCGAGATCACGCCGTCGTTCATGGTGTCTCCGGTGGCGTCCTGCGCGTTGCCGTAGACCGTCACGGTGCCGCCGTTTAGGTAGGCTCCCAGCGCGTTGCCGGGCGTGCCGTTTACCACAAGCTCCTTGCCGGAAATTCCGCAGCCGATATATCTCTGACCCAGGCAGTTGTCCACCTCGACTTTTTTGTCGCGTGTGGCGCGGATCTTTTTGTTTATCTCATCATAGTATGTGAGTCCCGCGTTTATCTTCATTACTTGACACCTCCTAAGTCGTCTTTTCTGACCGCTCTTGAGAACGCCATTTCCTGCGGTCTCTCTTTTATCGCCTCGAAATCTATCTCGTCAAGCGGCGTCTTTTCGCGCACCAGACGGGTGTAGATCCCGGCCCTTTCGATATCGTCGATCAGTATGAAGCCGCGCAGGTTATTGTTCGCTGTAACCAGCTTTTTATACTTGGTCCCCTCGCGCTTCACATAAGCCTCACCCTCATAGTCGCCCGCGGTTATGATATGCAGGCCCCAGAAGCCGATGGCGTTCATCGGAATGGCGTCGTCGTATAATTCCTCGCCGCCGCTCATATTGACGCCCGCCGCGTGCCCCATCATATAGGCGTTCGGCAGCAGCGCCAGCACCTGGCTTTTGCCCGTTATGCTGTTTAGGCACTCAGCGCAGTCGCCGGCGGCATACACGTCGGGGATCGTGGTCACGCACTTTAAGTCGGTGGCGATACCGCGGTTCACCTCGCCGCCCGCGTCGGCCGCGAGAGCGGTGTTGGGCCGAACGCCCACCGCGATAACCACCGCGTCGTACTCTATCTTTTTACCGCTTGAAAGCGTCGCCGTTCCGTCTTTAAACTCGGCCACGCTGTCGTTTAAGTAAAACTTAACGCCGCGGCGCTCGATGTGCTTCTGCACTATGGCGGAGCCCTTTTCGTCCAGAATGCTCGGAAGTATCCTGTTCGCCAGATCGACAACGGTCAAGCTGCCCGCGCGGTCGCTTATGCCCTCGGCGCACTTGAGGCCGATAAGACCGGCGCCGACTATCAGCACGCGGCTGTCTTTGTCTATCGCTTCCGCCAGAGCCTTGGCGTCGTCCAGCGTCATAAAGCTGAATTTCTTTTCCACGCCGTCGAGGCCTTTCATGGGCGGCACAAACGGCGATGAGCCCGCGGCGATCAGCAGCTTTCCGTAGCCGATCTCGCGGCCGCCGCTGATGCTGACCGTTTTCTTTTCGGGGTTTATCTTCTCGGCCCTTGTGCCAAGCATAAGCTCGACATCGTTTTTCTTATAAAAATTATCCGGCCTGTAGCTCAGCATCTTTTTCTCGGTGGTCTTGTTCCACAGATAGTAGGAGATCAGCGGCCGTCCGTAAACTCTGTAATTCTCATCGGTAACAACGCAGATACTGCCCTCGGTGTCGTTCTCCCTTATGCCCTCGATGCAGCCGACAGCGGCGATAGAGTTACCGATTATCAAGTAATCATATTTCATAATATCACCCTAAATCCTTTCCTCATATACTATCGCTCTGTTGGGGCAGCCCTTGACGCAGGCCGGTTCTCCCGACGCGTTGTCCATGCAAAGCTGGCACTTCTGCACGACCGAATGATCGCTCGACGGCATTATCGCGCCGTAGGGACAGGACAGTATGCAGGTGAAACAGCCCACGCACTTGTCGGTGTCTATCACCACGACTCCGTCCTTGTCGCGGGACAGGGCGCCCGAAATGCAGCCCTTGACGCAGCGGGCGTCGGAGCAGTGGCGGCAGTTGACCGCGAAGCTTATCTTGTTGTCGCCCTCGACCTGTATCCTCGGATGGATGGTCTTGCCCTTTAAGGCCTTGACCATATCGTCCATTCCGGAGTTCGCAAAAGCGCATTGGTACTCACACAAATGGCAGCCGAGGCACCATTCCTCATTAACATAAATTCTTTTCATTTCGGCATTCCCTCCTTATTCGCCCGCGTGTTTGATGCCAAGGATCTCAAGCTCCTTGTTTGTGAGCCCTATTCCTCTTAGCATAAGCCTGTTTCCGCGCAGGGCCTCAATCGAGTTGATACCCATGCCGCCCATCATTTCTTTGATCTCATGGGTCCAGGCGTGAACCAAATTCACAAGCCTTTCCTTGCCGTCCGCGGGGTTGAGGCGCTTTACCAGCTCGGGCACCTGGGTGGCAATGCCCCAGTTGCACTTGCCCGCCTGACAGCTGCGGCAGAGGTGGCAGCCCATAGCGATAAGAGCCGAGGTCGCGATATAGACCGCGTCGGCGCCCAGCGCTATCGCCTTTACCACATCGGCGCTGCTTCTGATGCTTCCGCCGACGACAACGGACACCTCGTCTCGGATACCCTCGTCGCGGAGACGCTGATCTACGCTGGCGAGCGCCAGTTCAATGGGAATACCCACGTTGTCGCGTATTCTTTTTGGAGCCGCTCCCGTGCCGCCGCGGTAGCCGTCGATGGCTATTATGTCCGCTCCGCTTCTGGCTATGCCGCTGGCGATCGCCGCCACGTTATGCACCGCCGCGATCTTGACGATGACCGGCTTTTTGTAGTCGCTGGCCTCTTTCAGCGAGAACACCAGCTGGCGCAGGTCCTCGATCGAGTATATGTCGTGGTGAGGCGCCGGCGATATGGCGTCGGTTCCCTCGGGAATCATTCTTGTTTTTGAAATGTCGTCAACTATTTTCTCACCGGGCAGGTGTCCGCCGATGCCGGGCTTGGCGCCCTGACCCATTTTGATCTCTATGGCGGCGCCCGCGTTCAAGTAGTCCTCGTGCACGCCGAATCTTCCCGACGCGACCTGAACTATCGTGTTGGGACCGTACTGGTAAAAGTCCTCGTGCAGTCCGCCCTCGCCGGTGTTGTATAAGATGCCAAGCTCCTCGGCCGCAGTAGCGAGGCTCTTGTGCGCGTTGTAGCTTATCGAGCCGTAGGACATGGCGGAGAACATAATCGGCGTCTCCAGTTCAAGCTGCGGCGATGTCTCGGGAATAATATTCCCGTTTCTGTCTCTTTGTATCTCCTCGGACTTTTTGCCGAGATATGTTTTTGTCTCCATAGGCTCGCGCAGCGGGTCGATCGACGGATTTGTTACCTGAGACGCGTTGATGAGCATCTTGTCCCAGTAGACCGGGTATTCTTTGGGGTTTCCCATTGCGGAAAGCAGCACCGCTCCCGTGCCCGCCTGACGGATAACGTCGGTTATCGCCTCCTGTGTCCAGTTGGCGTTGAGCTTGAATGTATGGTCGCTCTTTACAATTTTGAGAGCGTGGGTCGGGCAGAGACAAACGCATCTCTGGCAGTCGACGCAATTTGTGCTGTCGCTCACCATCTTGCCCAGGTCGCTGTCGAAGCGATGGACCTCGTTTGAGCATTGGCGCTCGCAGGCGCGGCAGCCGATACACAGATCGGAGTTGCGCACAGCCTCGTATTCGGGATATAAGTAGTCACGCAGCATTATTCGTCACCTCCGATCTCTTCCATTGCCTCGTCGTAAAGCCGCACGATCACCGGCTCGCCGCCTCTGGGCGACCAGATTGTGTCAAGGTTGGGCTCTATCACGCGCATGGCGCATTCCTCGCTGGCGATATAAACCATGTCGTCCTTCTCGCCAACGACCATGCTGCGCAGCTTGAGCCTGTCGTTTAAGGCCATCATGCCTCCGGTGAAGCCCAGCAGTATCGAGAACGGGCCCGTGATAAGCAGACTGCTGAACTTGTTGCGCAGGAACTTGAGTCTGCTTTTTTCCGGCTCCTCCATGTGGTCTATGGTCGACCAGAAGGGCGCGGCCACGACGCTCGCCATTTCCTCAAGGCTCAGCTTCTGCTTGCGGAGCAGGTAGTCGGTTATGTAGGTAATGACCTCGGTGTCAGTCAAAAGGTTGCATTTGTAGCCGTACATCTCGATAAAGCGGCGGTTCGCGTCGTAGGACGAGATCTCGCCGTTGTGCACGATCGAGTAATCCAGCATCGCGAACGGGTGCGCTCCGCCCCACCAGCCGGGGGTGTTTGTGGGGTAGCGGCCGTGCGCCGTCCAGCAATAGCCGTCGTATTCGTTCAATCTGTAGAATCTGCCCACGTCCTCGGGGAATCCCACCGCCTTGAACACGCCCATGTTCTTTCCGCAGGAAAAAACATAGCAGCCGTCAAGCTTGGTGTTGATCCTGTTGACGCAGCGCACAACGTACTCCTTTTCGTCAAGCTGCGAGGCAGCCAGGCGCGTGCGCAGAGGGTCGACAAAATACCTCCAGATCAGGGGCTCGTCCTTGATCTCGGGGATCCTTCTGATGGGTATTTTCGAAAGGTTGATAACGTCAAAATGACGGTCGAGGTACCTTTCGCAGATTTCTTTCGCCTCGTTTGTTTCGTAGAAAACGTGGAAGGCATACTGATTCTTGTATTCGGGATAAATGCCGTAACCCGCGAATCCGCCGCCGAGACCGTTTGAGCGGTCGTGCATAACGGAAATCGAATCGATGATTTGCTTGCCGTTGATTCTCGTTCCGCTTTTCGAGAAAATACCGGATATAGCGCATCCCGCCGGAATCCTGTTGCCGTTTTCGCCTTCTCTGAGTAGCATAGCTCTTTCTCCTTCCAACATAGCGATCGGGGGATATTTGAACTAAAATAATCTCCCGACGCCCGTATTCCGAGCAAAAAAACAGGCGTTCGCCGCTCATTGAGCAGACGAACGCCTTTGTTCGGTTTATACAGTATACCACTGTATGAGAAAAAAGTCAACAAAAAAATTATACAAAACAGCCGCCGAAATACGCGGCTTTTTTGTAAAACCGTCTCCGACCTTGACATCATGCCGTATTTTATGTAAAATATATATCACAGCCAAATAGCAAAATATACTGACGTATCCCGATCCTGTAGAGGCGGATATCATCCGCCCGCTCGGTGACATATAACAACCTTTTTGCAAAATGAATCAAATATTTTTTAATACAGGAGGAATCCAAATGAAACACACAAAATTTTTAAAACTGCTATGTCTGATCGCGGCGCTCGCTCTGGCGTTGTCGGCGCTGACCGCCTGCGGCTCGCAGAGCTCGTCAAAATCAAGCGGCTCAAAAACCGAAAGCGCGCCAAAGACCGAGGGCGAGGCCTTTGAGTTTGACGGCAAGGTCCCCGATGACGGCCCGACCGTTAAGTTCACCATGAGCGACGGCGGAACCTTCACCATAGTATGCGCGCCCGAGTACGCGCCCGAGACGGTCGAGAACTTCCTGAGCCTTGTAAAAAGCGGTTTTTATGACGGCCTGACCTTCCACCGCGTGATCGACGCGTTTGTGGCGCAGGGCGGCGACCCCGACGGCAACGGCACGGGCGGCAGCGACAAAACGATCAAAGGCGAGTTCTACTCAAACGGCTTTGAGCAAAACACACTTCCGCACCTGCGCGGCAGCGTGGCGATGGCGCGCTCGCAGGCTCCCGATTCGGCGTCCAGCCAGTTCTATATCTGCTATGACGATCTGCCGAACCTCGACGGCAACTACGCCGTGTTCGGACAGGTGACCGAGGGCATGGAGGTCGTTGACGGATTTCTCGATGTTCCCAGAGACTCTCAGGGAATGCCCCAAACTCCGATAGTGATCGAAAAAGCCGAGGTTATTTCGGAATAATACAGTAATTTGAAGGGAAAAACCCGAGCCGCGCGGCTCGGGTCTTTCTAAGGGTTTTATTAATAAAACTCACCAAGTCGGCCGCCGCACCCGCCCGCGTCCGCTGATCATATTATAACACAAAAATCGCGCAAAAAATCTCTACACGGTAAAACTGGGCTGTTTTTCGGGAAAAATAGACCGATCGCGCAAATCAAGCAAAAATTAATCAATAAAAATCATAATTTCGGATATAAAAACTCCGTTTTTATATTTTTGGACCGACTCTCCGTTGTATTTGTTCACGATTCGCTTTATATTTCTCAGGCCGATACCGTGAGAGTCCGCGTCCGCCTTTGACGTTTTTAAAAAGCCGCGCCCGACTTTGACCGGATCCGACGTGTTTTCAACGACGCAGAGCAGATAGCTGTTTCTGTATTTCAGCGTCAGCTTTATCCGCTTTTCCGCCGCGGCGGCTCTTTCGCAGCCCTCAACGGCGTTGTCCAGCAGGTTGCCCAGAAGTATCACCGCGTCAACATTGCTTATTTTCAGATTTTCGGGAATGATTATTTTCTCGCGAAAATCTATACCGAGCCGCCGCGCGGCGCTCTTTTTTCCGCTGACTAAAATATCTATCGCCGTATTTCCGGTGTCGATCAGCCCGTCGGCGCCATCGAAGTCAAGATCCAGCTCGTCTATGTACCGATCCGCCGCTTCCGTCTCGCCGCGCCGTATCAGCGATTGAATGACCCGCATATGGTTTATTATATCATGTCTGACCGACATAATATGTTCCTCTTTTTTGTCAATTTCAACGTTCCGACGCTTCTGTCCGCCCACCTGCTCGCTCAGCGCGTCGCGCTCCGAGAGCAGCGCCGTCAGCTTATCGAAAAGATAAAACACAAGCAGGGTCGAATACATCGCTGAGACCGTCAGTATAACAAGAGAATACGAAAACTCCGCGTTGAGGCTGTAGAGATATCGGGTGTAATGCAGAATAAAAATAATATTTACAACAGGGATAGAGAGAAGCAATATCCAATAACTCACGCTGACTTTCGCGCGGTTTCTGTTAAAAAACAGTCCCGCGGCTTTAACCATAATAGTCATCAGGATCATAACAATAACCAGGCCCATGATATTGTACATGCTTTTTTCTCTTAACATTTCATCAATTGGGATCCCGAACGCCAGTCCCGCCAAAATAAAAACAAAATTGGAGACCGCCATAAAGAGCATATAAAGCAGCGACATCAATAATTTTTTCAGCGCGCTGTCTTTGTACACCGCGGTGCACATAAACGTCAAAAGCAGCATAATGACAAACGACAAAACAAACGACTCGATATAAACATTATATATCCAGGACAGGACGAAGTATGCCGCGCCGACCGCCGCGCGCGCCAAAACGCCGCCCCTGCGCGAATCAAGCACCGCGTCAAAAAACATATATGTAACTATTATCTCAAACACCAATGTGATCAGGTCAATCGCCGTATATATCATAATTATCTCCGCTCACATACTCAAGAAAATCCTTTTTGAACTGCTGCCGCCTTGACTTGCTGACGGGTATATGCTCCCCTCCGCTCAATATCACTTCTTTTGTGTTAAAGGTCTCCACCTTGTCAAGGTTAACAAAGTATGACTTATGAGGAGACGAAAAGCCGCGGGGCCCGAGCCGCTCAGAAATGCCCTTCAGCGTGCCGTATATTTCAAAATCCCCGCCTTCGGTATGGATCAGCACCTTTTTCGCGCTGCTTGTGATATAATTCACGCTTCCGCGCGGGATCTTTTTGTACTCGCCGCGGCTTTTGAAAATCAGCTCTTTTTTCATGTCGGCCGACTTTCGGATAACTTCCTCAAAATCATCGCGCAAAACTTCATACTCGACAGGCTTGACCCAAAAATTCGCGGGCGCGGGCTTAAAACAGTCATAAACATATTTCGTGTGAGATGTCATGAAAAAAATGGCGGCTTTTTTGTCCGCCTCGCGTATCTTTAAAGCGGTCTCGATACCCGACAGCTCTTTAAGCTCGATATCAAGTATCAGAATATCAAAAAGTCTTTCCCCGCGGGAATAATGCTCAACAAGCTGCTCGCCCGAATAGAATACCTCCCATTCGATATCCTTGTGAGACTTCTTGAATCTGATCAGATGTTCCTCTATCCTGTTCACCCAAACATTCTCGTCGTCACAAATCGCAACACGCACATGTCTCACCCTTTGATAAGCGCTTTCCTAAAAGCTATGATATTAAATTATAACAGCGTCCTCGAAAAGTGTCAATAATTTAATTCAAAAAACGCCTCCGAATTATGATTCGGAAGCGTTTTTATGAGCGCTTTACATGCCGAGCATGTTCTGAAGGATCAATTGGTTTATGCGCTCCTGCGTCAGGCGGTTGTTGAGGCGGTCGCCCTCCAGCTGCGCGCGGAGCATGTCGTTATAATATTCCATGTAGATCCCCTGCATAATATTCTCGTTAGCGGCGTTTTCGAGCCCCAGCATGTTAGACTGCGATTTCTGACCGTTCAGCACGTCGGTCCAGCTATAGTCCTGACTGTTCTGTCTCTCGGTCCAGTTGTACTTCTGGTTATTCAAAAGCTCGTTCCAGTTGTAGTCCTGGGAGTTCATCGCCTCCGCCCAGCGGCGCTCGAAAGCGTCTTGGTCTCTCTCGGCGTTGCTCGACAATGAGGAATTCGCGTTGCTTACCGTCTTGTTGTTCGCGGCGTACGCGTTGCTCCATACCGTGTCGTAAAGCCCGATCATGTTATCAAGCAGTTCCGCGTCGCGGCTCAGTCCGTCCGAGTACCTCTCATACGCCTGCCGCGCAAGCTCGGGTATCATTCCCGAAAGCTGGCTCATATAATACTGCTGCGCCAGCCCCGCCGCAGTCACCGCCGCCGAGTTTGAATATCCTCCGGTCATGGCGGAATACGCCGCCATCGTATCCTCGGCAGCGCGGCCGGCATTGAGCATATATTGGTCGCGGTAGGCTCCGTACACCGGGTCGGCCGCGGGATCATACGAAAATTCCTTTCGGTTCATGTTCGAATTACTGAGACTTTCGATCCGCGGCAGGTACATATCGTTGTACTGCTCAAGCAGCTCGTTCGGCGATACCGCGCCGATCGAGTTAACGTAATCGTCAACCGCCGACCGCACATCGTTTTGAAATGCCCATGCCTTGCCGTCGTCGTCTATATAAAGCGTGTCAAGCGGTATTCCGCCGATCGTGACAACTCCGTTGGAGTAGCCCAGCGCGTCGGCGGACAGGCCGTATCTGCCCGCGTAGCCGCTGTAGGCGTCCGAGACCCTGACGACCGGATTGCTCGTGTTTGAGTAAAATTGGGCCACGCTGCGCTGTATATCCGCGGGCATCGAGAAAGAAATTCCCGCCTGCTCGTTTATATACTGCGGCCTCATCAGCTCTCTGCCGCCCAATGTGACCGTTTTGTTCGCCTCGTTGTAGCCTATCAGGCTGTTGTCGATCCCCATGTTGCGCAGAGTGGCGCGGACACCGACCATGCCGTCGGGACGCCGCGGGACCTCGACCTTGACCTGATTGGTTTTAGTTCTACCTGATGTCTTCGACATTCGTTTTACCTCCTGTGTAGGTTATCATTTCTATATCGTGGACGACCGCTTTTCCCTCGCCCTCCAGCATGATGCGGAAGCTGTCGCATTTCTTGAGCCTTATCGGTATACGATGTACCGAAAAGCCCTTTTCGCCTTTGATCTCACCCCGGGCGGTGAAATCCTCATCGTCGGCCGCGAAACTTACCGTGACCTTGGTGTCTGACTCGGATTCCAGACGGATATAGACGGCGTTCACGCTCTTGAAATCGAAATCGTCAAGCGTGAATTTTTTGGATACCACGCACCATCTTATTATCTCGTCCGCTTCCTCGTCTCCCAGCAGGTACATGTCGGTTTCGGTCGCGCCATACAGCCTCTCGCCCAGGCGGACAAAATCAACGAATTTCGTGTCGTCCTCCCTGTGCCAGACGCCCATATCGGGATCATACACCAGCAGCGACGTTTTGCCGCTCTTGTCCGCAGCGCAGGCGTAGTAACGCCTGCCGTCGGTGCCGCTCTTGCAGGACGCGAACAAGGTCTTGATCGGGCGGCTTATCCTCTCGGGCTCGCCGCCTGTATACTCGTAAAACCCGTCCGCCGCCATGTAGTAGAGAACGCCGCCGACCTCGGCGACGCTCTTTCCGTCAAGAGCGCCGCTCAGCGTCTGCTTCGGCACCGAAAAATTGGTCGGCGAATCGCCGTAAACATGGTGGATATAGTCGCGCTTGAACGCCACGACCGAGGTCCTGTAGCTGACAATTCCGGTAAAGGCGCCGGGCGTGCCGATCTCGGCGAACCAGCTGTCGTCGGCAAGGCCGCGGAACGACGAGAAGTTAAAGCAGTCGCCCAGCTTTGAGGCGAAAATATACTCGCCGCTTTCCGAGGCCCCGAACAGGCGGTTGTTGTGCACGCAGGCGCAAGCGATATCGGGAATATAGGCCTCGATCTTGACCTCCGCGCTCTCGTGTCCGTTTTCAAAAAAAGCGTAGCCGCCCTTTTTGTTATAAAGCAGCAGGTCCAGATCGCTTATGCCCGCCTCCTTGACGATCGCGCTGACGATGCTCTCATCCGAGACAGTGTCTTTTTTGCTGTCAATCACGCGCGTGTTGTTTTGCGTCTTGGAGCAGCCGGAGATCACAAGGCTGTCGCCCGGCTTGAAGAACAGATCGAACCGCGCGCTGGCGTCCCGGCTGATCCTCGCTCTGTATCTGCCGCTTATCTCGTCGTAGTAGGAGTAAAACGAGGCGTTTATCACCGTCATGCTTTTGCCCATCGGCCTGAGCTCGCTTTTGATCTGCCCGTCCTCGGGGTCGGGCAGATAACGGTAGTACACCTTGTCGGGAAAAATGCAGATGTTTCCGCCGAAATCCACGATCGACTTTTCGCCCTTGCTCAGCGCGATATTGTCAACGCGTTTGCCCTTGTAGTAAAAGCTTCCGTCCGCGACGCCCGTGAACGAGTCAAGACCGCCGGGGTCATATTCCGGAAGAGCCAGAGCGGTTATGCCCTTCTGCGAGGCGATATGCCGTCTGGGCTTTCGAGGCGCCAGACAGGGCGCCTCGTCGGAGGACATGTTGAGCATTTCCGCCAGCTGCCTGTCGTCGATCTTTTCTCTTTGGTCGTATCCGAAAAAGCTCAGGATATCGACCTTTTTGTTTTTGCTCTTTTGAGCCGCAATCGGCATATACATATTTCCGCCTCCTACCAGTAATTTTTGAAACGCGCCAAATCGTTCAGCGGGTTCCGCGTTTTGTAGTCCCTTTTGTACTCATCGTAGATGTTGTTGTACTGTATCATGTGGCTCGAGTATGTGTCGTAGTCGTGCTGATACAGAGCGATCTTCGCCAGCAGATATTCGATGTACATGCGGTCATAGGGGGCTTCCGCCTCGGTCTCATCGTTTATCACGCGCTTTATCACAAGCCTGGCGCCCGTCTCGGGAATGAAGATATCATCGGTCAGACGCACCCTTTCGCCGTCGTTTTCATAGACGTAGGTGCGCGCGGGCTCAAACTCCGGATCATCGGGCATCTCGCAGATGATCTCGTCGCCCTGCTCAAAGGGCAGCATCCAGCCCTCGATCACGCTCTCACTTATGTTGAACTCGCCCTCGACGCAGATATCCCGCACCTCTCCCGGAGTTGTGAGATAAATGAGCTTGAGCAGCTTGGGCGAGCCGAAGGTCAGGCCGAACCTGCGGCGGAGGTCGGCGCCCGCCAGATACGGCAGGCTCCTGAGATCCGCCTTTGTCAGCGGTCTGCCTCCGAGATAGGCCGCCTCTATGTTGTCTATCGAGATATCCTCGGGCAGCTCCAGCTCCTCGCGGCAGGTCACAACAGTCTCGATGATGTCATAATATTTTTTGACGTGGCGGCGCAGGGACAGCGACACCTCGCCGCACCAGCCCAGCTTCTCCTCAAATTCAAAGCTGTTGGGGCTGAGGGCGTCAGCCGCCTCTATCGCTTTTAAAAGCTTCAATCACATCACCGCCCTACGCCTTCAGGCTGTCCACGTATTTTTCGGCGGCGATCTCCTGCCTGTGGGCGCGCTCCACCGCCAGCGCTACCTTTCGGGGAACCGTGACTGTCTCGCCGCGCTTTATCTGGTAGTTGGTGCCGTTGACCGTCACAGTCAGATCGTCCTTGTTCTTCCAGTTGTCCTTCACCAGCATAAGGGGCACCGGCTCGTTATAGAACGCCTCAAGCTCAGCCTCGTATTTCTGTTTTTTTGTCATTGCCATTTGTTTCGCCTCCCGATTTAGTAGCTGCACGTGGTCTCGACTCTCACCATGAACTCGGGAGAAAGGATCTCCGCCGTCTGAGTGGCCTTCCAGCCAACGGTGCTTCTCTGGTCGAGAGGGTCGCCCGTGCCGGCGCTGCCCTTCTGCTTGATGATTGTCTCAAGACCGCCGCCCGTGATATTTGTGACGCCGTAGGCGTTCTGGCCGATGAACAGCGTGGAGTAAATATCTCTGCCATCCTTGCCGGCGCCCGCGGGATAGATTATCGAGCCCGCCGTCACAGTGGGGCTCAGGGTCTCGGTCACCGTGATCTTCGCCGCTCCGGGCTCGCCGGCCGACGCGGACGCGATCGTGTAGTCAAAGCCGTTTATCTGGATCGCCCTGCCCGTCAGAGCGGACGCGTCGCTCGTCGCGATCTCCTCGGACACCGTGATGACCTTGCCGGAAACCGCCGCCACGGTCAGGCTCTCGGGATCGCCGATCATGATATTTTCCATCTTGCGCAGAGGCGCGGCTCTGAAAATTTTCGCCTCGGTAGACTCAACAAACACAACGCCGTGGATCTTGCCGATCGTGCCGTTGTACCAGTCCTTGGGGTCAACGTTCTGCTTAACGGCCTTCCATTCGGGATCGTTTGTCAGATCGTTCGCCACATCGGGATGGATTATCGCCACATAGCAGCCGTCCTTGATGGGCTGAGCATTGTTGCGCTTGAGCGTGGCGACCGCTCTCTTTACCGCAGCCACGCTGAGATAGTCGTTGCCGCTAGCCTGTCCGCCCACAAGCACGTTTCTGTCGGCCTTGCCGTCGCCGTACTGCACGTTGGTGCCCGCGTTGATCTTCTCGCGGATCACCGTGTCGAGCGTTCTTCCGGCCTGGTCGCCCAGCACGTTCTGGGTCTCGACGATAACGTTGTCGATGGCCGAAAGCGTCAGCATATCCGACAGGGTAACATAGTCGCCGTACTGATCGACCGTTGACTCAACGGTTGTCACGTTCAGCTGGTTGCCCTTGGGCGTAACGCCCTCGGTCAGCGGCTTCATCGCCTTGGGCAGAGGGCTGAAGCGGCGGAACTCGATGGTCTTGCCGGAGCCCTTGGGGATCGGCTTGCTCTGGCCGAACTGGGCGTGAACCAGCTTGGGAGAGGCGAAGCGGATCATCTGCCTGTCGTAGTACGCCTTCATCTCGGGGGTAACGTTGTTGCCCACGCGGTTTGTGGTCGTTGTCTGGGTGTTGTAATTAATACTCATTAAAAATACCTCCGTTTAAAATTTTTGTTTTTTGCGCCTCGGACTAAAACGAGATCTTCTCGCCGCGGCGGACGCGTCTTATGATGTCGTCGACCTCTTCGTCGCTCATGTCCTCGGGGTTCTTTTTTACCATGCCGCTGCCGCCGGGCTTTGATGTCCCGTTCTCCGAGATCCTCTTTTCGGGCTCCTCGGGCTTTCCGCGGTTGTTTTCAGCCTGCTCCTCGCCGCGGTGGGTAAGATAGTAGGCGTCCTCAACGCTGAGCCCGTTGCCCCACAGATAGTTGCAGAATTTGGGGTCCTGAAGCTCGCGTCTGATGTCAAAATCGGGATTCTTTTTCGAGAACTCCCTGACCTGCGCGTCGATCTCCGCGGTTCTTTTGGCTATGTACGCCTCAAGCCGCGGATCGGCCGCGCCGCGCATACCCTGAGCAGCCATCGGCATACCGTACTGCATAGCACCGGGCATCATTCCGGGCGCCATTCCCTGCATGGGCGCCGCTCCCGGCTGAGCCTGAGCCTGCGCGGGGTACCCTTGCGGCTGAACGGGATATCCGCCGCGCGCGGCCTCGGGATACTCCCGCTCCTCCGGATTCTGTTTTCTGTTTCCAAAACCAAGCATAATTATGCTCCTTTCATAATAATTTTGCGCCGTTTTCCCCAGCACAATTTTATTATAAACTGGTTTGAGTGCCGCGTGGTGCCAACGTAGTGATTAGTGATTAGCGAATAGCGAATACGCGGAGATAATTTGGCAAAAACATTTGCATTATCCCGCGAACGTAGTAATTGACGTAAAATGGAGCTGTCGGGCAAAGCCCGACTGAGGGGGGATCCTAGTCCCTAGACCCTATTCTCTAGCCCCTACGTTAAAAGCGATATATTTAAATGACAAATCATTTAAATATATCGCTTTAAAATTCCCGCGGCTATGTTCGCTCGGCTTTCGCGTTTGTCCATAGCCTGCTTTTCTATAAACCGGTGGGCTTCTTTTTCGGTCAGTCTCTCCCGTTCTATCAGCACGCACTTGGCTCTTGATATTATCCGCAGTTCCTCGTACTTTTTTTCCTGCTTCGCCATCTTTTTGTCGATCTCGGCGATCCGGGCCGAAAACGCCAGCCCAAGCCTCACCGCGCTCCAGAACTGCCGCTGCTGAAGCGGCTTCGGGACCACGAACACCCCGTCGCCCTCAACCTTTGAGGCCAGCACATCGGCGATATCGTTTTTGGCGATCAATATCACCGACGACCTTGTGCCGCGTATCATGTCCGCCGCCAGGTCGTTTCCCTGCTCGTCTTTGAGCGGCGCGTTTATAATAATCAGCGCGTAGCCGACGCGCAGCACCGCGCGTCTTGTCTCGGCTCCGCTCGAGGCAAAATCTATGTTGTTTATCGCGTATCTTCGCAGAATACGCGCCAGCGCGTCGGAGCTTTTTTCCGACGCGGAAACAATCAGAATCCTGTCATTCAATCGCTATCACATTCTTTCCCGTTATGAATTTGCGGATCCGCCGCAAACACGTTTTTATTTTTTCTCGGATCTGAGATATTCTTCGTATTCGCGGCGCTTTTCGTTGATATATGTCGCCGTTATGTTGCGCGGCAGCACCCGTTTCACAAACTCGCTGTTTTCGGCAAAGCGCACGGCCTCCTCAAGGTTCCGCGGCAGACGCACGAGCCCGTCGATGCCTTCCTTATAGGTAACGTTAACGGGATCGGCGAGCCGCATCTCGTTTTTGATGCCGTCGATACCCGCGTAGATCATCAGCGCGATAACCAGATACGGATTGGAGCATCCGTCGGGCGAGCGCAGCTCAAGACGGCTCTCTCCCACCGTATTTGTGGGAATGCGCATAAGCTGCTGGCGGTTCTGGTGCGACCACGTCACAAACTTCGGCGCCTCGAACTGACCCAGCCTGCTGTATGAATTCACGGTCGGACACAGGAACAGACTTATCTCATTTATATGCGCCATGATTCCGGCGATGAAGCGGCGTCCGGTCTCGCAGCCTATGTCAATAAGGCTCTTTCCGGTCTTGCTCTCATATAAAGACAGATGAACGTGCATTCCGTTTCCGCTCTTGTCGGGAATGGGACGGGGCATAAACGAGGCGTACAGCCCGTTCATATCGGCTATCGTCCGAACCAGATTTTTAAATGTCATCACATGGTCAGCCGCCTCAACGGGCGCGCCGTGGTTATACACGATCTGGTGCTGGCCGGGGCCGCCCGCGTGCTTTGAGCTTCTGGGCTGTATCCCCATTTCCTCAAGTGTCAGGCAGATCTCGCGGCGGATATTCTCGCCTCTGTCGGACGGTGCCACGTCGTAGTACGTTCCGTTGTCGTGGGGAATGTCGGTCATCTCGCCGCGCTCGTCCAGATTGAACAAATAGAACTTGCACTCGGTCCCTATCTCGCAGTACAGCCCGTTCTCTCCCAGATCATCTATCGACTTTTTGAGTATGTTTCGCGAATCGCCCTCAAACATCTTGCCGTCGGGATAGCATATGTCGCAGAATATTCTGAGAACTCTGGCGTGCTGCGGGCGCCACGGCAGTATCTCGGCCGTGGTCGGGTCGGGGCGCAGCATGAGATCGCTCTCGCCCACATTCATAAATCCGTTGATCTCCGAGGCGTCAAAGGTCACGCCGTACTCCAGCGCCCTCGGCAGCTCGGAGGCGAAGATAGAAATATTTTTCATATTTCCGAATATGTCAAAAAACACCAAACGTATGAACTTAACATCGTTATCCTCGATATACTCCATTATATCGTCCAAAGAAAACAGCATACTCATTACCCTTTCTATATTAAAATTTCGCGAATCAATAAACCGAACGAACGCGGAGATACCTTAACGTTTTAGGATAAATTATATCCGCGTATTCGCTATTCGCTAATCACTATTCACTATGTTAGCACAAAACTCAAAATATGTCAATTAAAAAGCCGAGGCGCAACACGGGCCGACAACTGTGAAAAACCGACAAAAATTTAAAAGGACGGCCGAGGCCGTCCCATAAAAAACCGTTTATGAAAAATACTCAACCAGCACATTCACCGCGTCATGCCTTATCATGATCTCGCCCAGCTCGTTGAGCCTGCCGTGTGATATGAGCGTGCGGTTCTGCTTGTCTGAAAACTCGAGCATTATTTTTTCAACGCTCAGCATAATTCTTATATCGTCGGGAGCGAGCAGCATATAATAGCTGCCGTCGCACTTGTACAGCATGCTGTCGCCCGAAAAATCTCTATGTATCGCCTCGGCCGCGCGGCACACGTTGTCGAAATCACCGAAGCGGAATATGCGGCAGCTTTTTATTTTGCTCTCCGCGTTCTCCGGATAGAGACAGCGTTTTTTGATCTTGCCTCTGTAGGAGCAGTTGGCTACAGCGGCGTTTAGGTCCTTGTCGCTGAAAATTCTGGTGATCAGCATCCCGAATCCGTCGGTATGCTCCGGAATAGCCTCAACAAACAGCTTGGCCCCGTCGATGCTGAACCGCACCTCCTGCTGAGCCAGGCGTATGGCCGTTCTGAACATCTCTTGAACCGCGGGTGAATCGGACGCCATGTTGCCGGCGCTGATGTTCCATTCCCGAGCCTCGTCGGTATCGATCAGAACCTTTATTTTATTTTCGTTAATTTTTTCGATTCTCATATTTTTTCTCCTGATTTTTCGAAAACCGTATCAATATAAAAGCTTATCAATATATTTATAATCAAAAATATGCGCTCACAATTTTAATTATACCTAAATAAAATATAATTTCAATGCAAAAAATATGGAAACAAGAAATTGTTAATTCCCTGTAAACCGCCCGAAAAAACTTGTAACAAAACAGAAACGTTTGTAACAATAATCAATTAAAATTGTTATAAAAAGAACATAAATATGTGTTGTAATTTCATGTTTTATATGATATAATATGAGCATAAAATAATTCCCTGCGTTGTGCGTAATTATGACATTAATGTAAAACCAACAAAATTAATAAGGGATTTTAATCTTCGGGGGCGGCGCACATGCCTCACACCCTTCGGGGTCGTCCAGTGGACTTGTAAAGTTTCCGAGAAAATCCCACCTGGTTTCCAGGTTTTTACTTTAGTCATTCTACGGCAATCGCGGGGTTTATTTATGCAGACAAATAATTTGTTAAAATCGCTGTATTTTTACAAATTTATTTAAAACCCTTGACAAATTTACAATTTTGATATATAAATATAAGGTGAATGTAATTATTTTGAAAAATTCTTTCGTTTGGAGGCTTGTTTTGCGAATAATATCGGGCAAAAGACGAGGATACAAATTAAAGGCCCCCGACGGGCTCAGCACCCGTCCCACAACCGACAGGGTAAAGGAATCGGTCTTTAATATAATTCAGTCTCATCTGCCCTGCGGCTTTGTGCTTGACATGTTCGCGGGCAGCGGGGCGATGGGGATCGAGGCCTTGAGCCGCGGAGCCGAAGGCGCCGTGTTCATTGAGCAAAACCCGTCGTCATATAAAATCGTTGAGTCAAATCTCATCGGCTCGGGCCTGATTGACGGGGCCGCTCTGTTTAAGACCGACGCGTATCCGCTGATTAAGCGCCTCGCAAACGGAACTGTGACCGCTGTGACAGCCGGCGGAACCCGGTTTGACACAAATCGCGGTTTTGACATAATATTCCTTGACCCGCCCTACAACAAAGGGCATGTCGCAAAAGCGCTCGGCGAGATCGGCAGGCTCGGCCTGCTTAGCGAAAGCGGCGTGATCGTGGCCGAGACCGAGGTCGGAGGAGAAGAAATTTCGCGGTGCGGCTTCAATGTCACAAGAGAGGCGCGGTATGGCAAGACTATAATAACGGTTATGCAGAGGTGAGGCTATGAAAACTGCTGTGTATCCGGGCAGCTTTGACCCATGCACCAACGGACATCTTGACGTTATAAAGAGAGCGTCCCGCCTGTTTGACAGACTTGTCGTGGCGGTGCTTATAAACAGCTCAAAACAGCCGTCCTTTTCGGTTGAGGAGCGCGTGGAAATGCTCAAACGCGTGACGAAAGATATGGACAACGTTGAGATCTGTTCGTTCTCCGGGCTGCTGGCGGATTTTATGAAAAATATTAATTCTAGTATAATTATTAAGGGAATTAGAGCGGTATCTGATTTCGAGTATGAATTCCAGATGGCATTGACCAACCGTACGCTGAACCCGGAGCTTGAGACTTTGTTTTTGCACACCAGTCAGGACTACATGTTTTTAAGCTCCAGCATCGTTAAGGAAATCGCGAAGTACGGCGGATGTCTTGACGGGCTCGTTCCGAACGATTTAATCCCTGTTATTAAGAGTCGTTTTGAAAACGCGGACGCATAATTCGGCTTTATATTTTTAAGGAGGTATTTGCAAATGGATGCATTAGAACTGTTGGATGAACTGGAGGATATAATTGATAAAGGCGCTTCGGTGCCGTTTTCGGGCCGCTGCATTCTCGATAAGGACGAATTGCTGGATGTGCTTCAGGAGATAAAGCTGAAGCTTCCCGAGGATCTAAAGCAGGCCAAATGGATCAAGGAAGAGCGTCAGAGGATCCTTCAGGAGGCGCAGACCGAGTCCGACAATCTTATCAAGAGCGCCGAGGACAAGATTATCGCCATGGTGAACGAAAACGAGATCACGAAAAAGGCGATCGTTCAGGGCAACCAGATCATTGAAAACGCGCGCAGCAGCGCTCAGCAGATCTCGGATTCTTCATACAACTACGCGGACAGTCTGCTTGAGACAGTCGAGAAGGTTGTTATGTCGTCAATGAAAGATCTTGAGCAGTGCGTGAACATTGTTCGCAGCAACAGAAGCGAGATGCGCAGCAACGGCAACGTTGTTCCCACGGCCGCCGCGGGAGTCCCCGCCGACAACGCGCAGCCCATCGAGTAAGACAAAAAGTGGTGTTAAGCCGAAAAACGGCTTAACACCCTTAATTATTTAAAGCCCTAAAACAACAGCTTCTTTAACATTTTATTCCGTTCTCTTTTTATAACTCTCACCCCACGCTTTCATAGTGTCCAAAATAGGCTTCAGTGTCGCTCCCAGTTCCGACAGAGCGTATTCCACTCTCGGCGGAACTTCGGGATAAACGGTGCGGGTGATCAGACCGTCGCTTTCCATAGACCGCAAACTGTCTGTCAGCACCTTTTGACTGATACCGTCCAGATTTCTTTGAAGCTCATTAAAACGCCACGGACGGTCGAGCAGATTTCGTATAATAAGAAGTTTCCACTTGTTTCCGATCAGCTGCACGGTTGTCGCAACTGGACATTCGGGAATAATTTCCGCTTTTGTTTTCATAATAATACCTCCGTTACATTAAAAAATAATGTTACACTCATATTATACCGTAGCACTCATAAAAATTCAATAGAAAAATTTTTTATCCAAAAACCCCATAAAAACGCAAAAGTTACAAAAATGTGCGTACTTGCGCCGGAGGAAAATATGTGCAAGAATATGAGCACGGGGTGACCCGAATAAACATAAGGAGGTCATGACATGGCTCTTTCAAATCTTTCGGACTGGACGGACAAAAAGGCGGGCTCGGCCTGCGGTGCCGCCTGCGGCGCGGCGGATAAGCCCGACGAGAAGCCGGCGGCCTGCGGCAGCGCCTGCGGCGCGGCGGACAAGCCCGACGAAAAGCCCGCGGCCTGCGGCAGCGCCTGCGGCGCGGCGGACAAATAATTTGTTCGTTCCTAAATCATCTCCGACGGGAGCGATCCCGTCGGAAGATCTCGATTATTATTCGGTAAAACGATTATATAAAGGGGCAAAAATATGAAACAATACTTTTCTTTTCAATGGCACATCACAGACGTATGCGACCAACGCTGCAAGCATTGCTATATATTTTCGGGCAGCGACGATAAGCCGCTTGTTTCAATGACGTGGGAGCAGATGCGAGACACGTTTTATAACTGTCTTGATTTCTGCGAAATGTATGACAGACTGCCGTATTTCTATATCACCGGCGGCGACCCGATTTTGCACCCCGACTTTTGGCGGCTGTTAAAGCTGATACGCGAGCACGACATTCCGTTTACCATTATGGGAAATCCGTTTCATCTTGACGACAATGTATGCCGAAAATTAAAATCATACGGCTGCGAGAAATATCAGCTTTCCCTTGACGGGCTCCGCGAGACCCACGATTGGTTCAGAAAACCCGGTTCGTTTGACTGCACGATAGATAAAATCGGCTGTATTAACCGCGCGGGAATACGCAGCGTTGTAATGACTACGGTTTCGGCCGATAACATGGCGGAAGTGCCCGGAATTATCGACGCTGCGGTTGCGGCGGGAGTAAACGTATTCGCCTTTTCCCGATACGTTCCGAGCGGCGGCGAGCTAAACACGAATATGTCACCGCAGGATTACCGTAATCTGCTGAAGGTATGCGATAAAAAATTCAAGGAATACAAAGCCGCGGGCTGCAAGACCTACTTCAACAAAAAAGATCATCTCTGGACTCTCTACGAATACGAAACCGGCGAGTTTAAAATTCCCGAAACGGCAAAGGACGGCATGATTTACGGCGGATGCAACTGCGGTAACTGCCATATCACGATTTTGCCGACGGGCGATATTTACACCTGCCGACGCGTGGCGGAAAGCAAGGTCGGCAACGCGCTTGAGGACAGGCTCGCCGATGTGTGGGTATGCGAAACAGAACAATATCGGAACTATGATAAATTCATCAAATGCGGAAAATGCGAACTGAAAGCGTGGTGTCGCGGCTGTCCCGCCGTGGCCAAAGGGACGAACGGCAGCTTTTACTCCGCCGACCCGCAATGCTGGAAAGAGTTGTAATTCGATAAAGGATATGATATTATGGAATTGTTAGACGCGGTAAGGGCGCGGCGGTCTGTCCGCAAATATACGGCTAAGCAGATCCCGCGCGAATATCTTGAAAAAATAATAGAAGCCGGAACATACGCCCCAAACGCGGGCGGCGGTCAGCGAAGCGTGATCATCGGCATACATAACGCGGATATAGTGGAAAAGCTCGGAAGAATGAACATGGCGAAATTTGACCGAAGCCGTCTTATAGGTTCGTATGTTTCAAAAGAGCATCCGAGCGTGATTGACGATCCCTCAATCAAGAGCGGTTTTTACGGCGCGCCGTCGCTGTGTATTGTGTTCGCGCAGAGAAATTTTATATTCGGCATTCCCGACGCGTTCTGCTGCGCTCAGACGATGCAAATGGAGGCGTTTGACCTCGGTATATCCTCGTGCATCGTTTCGCGCGCGGAGGAGACCTTCGACAACGCAGCAGGCGCGGTGCTGTTAAAGGAATGGGGAGTGCCGGAAAACTATATCGCGCGCTGCTTTGTAACTCTCGGCTATTGCGACGGCGAATATCCGCAGCCGAAGCCGAGAAAGGCTCATCGGAGCATGATTATTGAACGAGGTGAGATATAATGGATGCACAAACTTGCTTAAAGAAATTAGAATACGTTGGCGTGCTCGCGTTCGCCACAGTTGACGAAAACGGCGCGCCGCAGATACGCAATATTTCCGCAATTCACTATGAAACGGAAGCGATGTATTTTTTTACCGCTAAGGGAAAGGCGTTTTGCAAGGAGCTGATGACAGACGGGCGCGTTCAGGTTCTCGGATATACGAAGTATAAAGAAATGATACGTTTGTCCGCGAAAGCCGTTCCCTCTCCCGAAACCGAACAAAGGGCACGGATCGACGCCATATTTGAGGAACAGCCGTATCTGGCGAACGTATATCCCGGCGATACGCGTTATCTTGCGGGAATTGTGTTTGAGATAACGGACGCGGAAATAGAATATTTCAATCTCGGAGTAAATCCGATTTTCCGAGAGAAATATGTTATCGGAAACGGACAGGTAACCTTTAAGGGATACACGATTACGGACGCTTGTATCGGCTGCGGGAAATGCGTGAAAGACTGCCCTCAAAGATGTATAGCTTCGGGAAAACCGTATCAAATACAGCAGGAGCATTGTCTGCACTGCGGTAACTGCTACTCGGTTTGTCCGGTTCACGCTGTGGAAAAGAGAGGATAGTATGACACAAAGTGAAAGACAAAAATTTTTAATCGAGCGGCTCATAGCCGAGCAGCCGCGGTATAGTAACTTAGCTATACCGCGGAGCGAAGCGGAACGGAAAAATTTTCTCCGCTCGCTTTTCAACATTCGTATGCCCAAAGAAACCGATGAGGATTTTCTTAAAATTCAGAACGAATATTTGCGGAAGGAAATTGCAGGTAAAGGCGTTACCGACATTACGGATCTAACGCCCGTTGCTGACGGGATCTATCTTTGGCAGGGAGATATTACCACGCTCAAATGCGGCGCGATCGTGAACGCCGCAAATTCGCAGATGCTCGGCTGCTTTGTGCCGTGTCACGGCTGTATCGACAACGTTATTCATACCTACGCCGGGGTGCAGCTTCGTCTTGAGTGCGCGCGGATCATGAAAGAGCAGGGTCATAAGGAACAAACGGGCGGCGCGAAAATCACGTCCGCATATAATCTGCCGTGCGATTATGTCATTCACACGGTCGGCCCGATCGTGCGCGGCGCGCTGTCGGAAACGGACAAAAGCCTGCTCGCGTCATGCTACCGTTCCTGTTTGGAAATCGCCGATAAAAACGATGTGAAAAGCATCGCGTTCTGCTGCATTTCCACGGGCGAATTTCATTTCCCGAACGACAAGGCGGCGGAGATCGCGGTAAAAACCGTGAAGGAATACAGGGAGCGAACAGAAAGTAAAAACGAGGTGATATTCAATGTTTTCAAGGACGTCGATCACGAGATCTACCGGAAGCTGCTCGGAAAATATTAAGCGCCTGAAAGACGCTTTGGGCGCCGCCGAAGCGGTTGTGATCGGCGCGGGCGCGGGACTTTCGACCGCGGCGGGCTTTACTTATTCGGGCGAAAGGTTCAAGAAATATTTTTCGGATTTTATAAATAAATACGGCTTTGCCGATATGTATTCCGGCGGTTTTTATCCGTTTGAAACTCCCGAGGAACACTGGGCGTATTGGTCGCGGTACATTTTCATAAACCGCTATACGGACGCGCCGAAACCTATCTATGATGAACTGTTTTCATTGGTAAAAGACAAGGATTATTTTGTGATAACAACAAATGTCGATCACTGCTTTCAAAAAGCCGGCTTCGATAAAACGCGGCTGTTTTACACGCAGGGTGATTACGGACTTTTTCAATGCTCCGTTCCGTGCCGCAGCGAGACATTCGACAACGAGGAAATCATACGCACTATGATCGCCGAGCAAAAGTATATGCGCGTTCCGTCCGAATTATTGCCGGTCTGCCCGTACTGCGGCAGTCCGCTGACGATGAATCTGCGCGCCGACGACAAATTTGTTGAGGACGGCGGCTGGATCGAGGCGGCAAAGCGATATGAAAATTTCCTGCAAACGCGCAGCGGAAAGCGAATTTTATTCCTCGAACTCGGCGTCGGCTACAATACGCCGGTCATTATAAAATACCCGTTTTGGCGCATGACAGCGCAAAACACATTGGCAAAATACGCCTGCGTAAACTATGGAGAGGCGGTATGCCCGCGCGAAATCGCGCAGAGGTCAATCTGCATTGACGCGCCTGTTGAGCGGGTGTTAGAAAAATTGGATTCAAACAGTTGTTCTGTTAAAGATATGGATTTTTAAATATTTTTATCATATTTCAAATTCTCGCGGAGCAGACTGCCGCACCGCGTTTCATGCTGTCCGGCAGCCCTGCGGCCGACTTCGGTTACTCTATTGACATCACAGAAAAATTATCTTACAAAATTTATTATTTTGGCTTGAAATATGTAATTTTATATGTTAAAATATTTAGATGACAATTTGTGAAAACACTATTGGGAGGTTATATAATGAAAGACCGGTTAAACAGTATAAAACTGAGCGCCGAAAGCGAGCTCAAAAACGCGGCGGACTTAAACACCCTTGAGACGCTCAGAGTCAAATATCTCGGCAAGAAAGGCGAGCTCACCGCGGTTATGAAAGGCATGGGCAAGCTCTCCAAAGAGGAGCGCCCCGTGATAGGACAGCTGGCGAACAAGGTGCGCTCGGGAATCGAGAGCGCTCTTGAGGAAAAGAAAAAAGCGCTGACCGAGCTGGCGAAGGAAATGAAGCTCAAGGCCGAGACCATCGACGTGGCGCTGCCGGGTAGAAAGCCCGAGACGGGCGCCAAGCATCCGCTTACCACGGTGCTCGACGATCTGCAGGACATTTTTATCGGCATGGGATTCTCGATAGTTGAGGGCCCCGAGGTCGAGCTTGACTACTATAATTTCGAGGCGCTGAATCTGCCGCCCGACCACCCCGCGAGAGACACGCAGGACACATTTTATATAAGCGACAATGTGCTGCTCAGGACCCAGACCTCTCCGGTACAGGTGCGCGTTATGGAAAAGCAAAAGCCGCCCATACGCATAATCTCGCCCGGCAGAGTTTACAGAAGCGACACGGTAGACGCCACTCACTCGCCTGTGTTCCACCAGGTCGAGGGTCTCGTTATCGACAAGGGCATAACGATGGCCGACCTTAAAGGAACGCTCGAGGTATTCGCGAAAAAGCTGTACGGCGACGACACGAGGCTCCGTTTCCGTCCCCACCATTTCCCCTTCACCGAGCCCAGCGCCGAGGTCGACATCTCGTGCTTCAACTGCAAGGGCAAAGGCTGCAATATCTGCAAAGGCGAGGGCTGGATCGAGATACTGGGCTGCGGAATGGTTCACCCCAAGGTGCTGCGCAACTGCGGCATTGACCCCGAGGTATATTCGGGCTTCGCGTTCGGCATGGGACTTGAGCGCGTGACCATGTTCCGCTACGGAATAAAGGACCTGCGCCTGTTCTATGAAAACGACCTTCAGTTTTTAAAGCAATTTAAGATATAAAATATTTATGATACAAAACGTTTATTCGAAATGATTATATGAAACGAGTAATGATATTCGGATTTTCGGGCGCGGGCAAATCCACGCTGGCGCGGCGGATAGCCGAAAAAATCGGGACCGAGCCGACCCATCTGGACGCGCTCCACTGGCTGCCCGGCTGGGTCGAAAGCAGCAGGGAACACAAACGGAACGCCCTGCGCCCCATTCTCGAGAGGGAAAAATGGGTCATAGACGGCAATTATACGAGAGTGCTGTTTAATGAGCGCCTTAATATGGCGGACACGGTCATATTTATGGACTTTAACCGATTCGTCTGCCTGTTTCGGGTGATAAAGCGGTATCTTAACTACCGCGGAAGATCCCGACCCGACATGGGCGAGGGCTGCCCCGAAAAGATCGACCTTGAATTTTTGCGCTGGGTGCTGCTCGACGGACGGAAAAACCGCGGGAAATACCGCTCCGCGATCCGCGGGGCAGCCGCTTCGGGAAAGCGGACCGAAACGCTGAAAACCCCTCGCGAAGTCAAAGATTTTCTGAATAATCTTTAAAAACAAGACATATAACAGTAGGAGGAATATATATGAATTTACCACTTTCATGGCTCAAGGACTACATGAACACCGACGGCATATCCGAAAAGGAATACGCCGATCGGCTCACCATGAGCGGCTCGATCGTTGAGGGTATCAAAAATCTCGGAGCCGAGTTCAAAAATGTGGTCGTGGGCAAGATCACAAAAATAGAAAAGCATCCCGACGCTGACAAACTGGTTGTGTGCCAAGTCGACGTGGGGGACGAGGAAATACAGATAGTCACCGGAGCGCCCAACGTGTTCGAGGGCGCGGTGGTTCCGGTCGCCAAACACAAGAGCACCCTGCCCGGCGGCGTTAAGATCACCAAGGGCAAGCTCAGAGGCGTTATGAGCTTCGGCATGATGTGCTCGACCGACGAGCTTGGCATCTCCAAGGAGCGCGCCACCGGAATACTGATCCTGCCCGACGACACTCCGATAGGCGAGGACATCACCCACACTCTGGGTCTTGACGAGAGCGTGGCGGAATTTGAGATAACATCGAACCGCCCCGACTGCATGAGCATAATAGGCCTCGCGCGCGAGACCGCGGCCACCTTCGCAAGGGATTTTAAAATTCCCGAGATAAAGGCCACGGGCAACGACGAGGACGTGAACGACTACGCCGCCGTTGAGATCGCGGACAGCAAGCTCTGCTCCAGATTCACGGCCAGAGCGGTCAAAAACGTCAAGATCGGCCCCTCGCCCAAATGGATGCAGAACCGACTGACCGCCGCGGGTCTCCGCGCGATCAACAACGTGGTTGACATAACCAACTATATCATGCTGGAATACGGCCAGCCGATGCACGCCTATGACCTTGACCATGTTGAGGGCAGAAAGATAATCGTGCGTGACGCCGGAAACGGCGAGATGCTTGAAACTCTGGACGACAAGCCCAGAGAGCTGAGATCGGGCATGATCGCCATATCCGACGAGAAGCGCGCCATCGGCGTGGCGGGCGTTATGGGCGGAGCCAATTCCGAAGTTACAGACGACACCACGACAGTTCTTTTTGAGAGCGCGTGCTTCAATCCGGTGCTGGTCCGCCGCGGCGCGAAAGCGCTGGGCATGAGGACCGACGCGTCCGCCCTGTTTGAAAAAGGTCTGGACAGCGAGAACTGCCTGCCCGCGATCAACCGCGCCTGCGAGCTGCTTCATGACATGGGCGGCGGCGAGGTTGTCGGCGGCGTTATCGACGTGTATCCCATGAAAAAGCAAAACACCGTGCTCCCCTTTGAGCCCGAAAAAATAAACAAGTTCCTTGGCACCGACATTCCCGAGAGCGACATGGTCGAATACCTCGGCCGCCTGGAGTTTGAGGTTAAGGACGGCAATGTGATCGTTCCCACCTTCCGCGGCGACATAGAAAGCATGGCGGACATCGCCGAGGAAGTCGCCAGACTGTACGGCTACGACAACCTGCCCGTCACCATGATGCAGGGCAGAGTGGTTGTGGGCGGCAAGACCTTTAAGCAGAAGATAGTCGACAGTATCAAAAACACGCTGACAGGCTGCGGACTGTACGAGGCTATGACATACTCGTTCATCGACCCCAAAGAGTTTAAGCAGACCCGAGTTCCCATGGACAGCGTTGTGAAGATCACCAATCCTCTTGGTGAGGAAAACAGTGTTATGAGAACCTCGATGCTCTCATCGATAATAAAAACTCTCAAGGTCAACTACAACCGCAGAGCCTCATCGGCCAAGATTTTCGAGCTGGGCATGACATACAACCCGATCGGCGAGACCCTGCCCGACGAGCGGCAGATCGTTGCTATCGGCATGTACGGCAAAACCGATTTCTTTGACCTCAAGGGCATAGTTCAGAATCTTTTGAGCCGTCTGGACGTTTCTGACGTTATATTTGAGACCGAAAAAGAAAATCCGTCATACCACCCCGGCAGATGCGCAAAGGTAACGGCGGGCGGCGACCTCATCGGCTATATCGGCCAGATCCACCCCGCGGTGGCCGACAGCTTTAAGATAGACACCGAGATCTAC